>NZ_JBVISA010000022.1:0-170148 GCF_055575755.1 Kitasatospora sp. NPDC034035
AGACACCATCAGGCCGTAGCCCGCCGAAGCCACTACCGGCGGCGACTCGCCAGCCCCTCAACCGGATAGATCACGAAGTCGCACTGGAGTACTAGGCCGCGCCCACCGGGCCGGGTGCCCGCCCCGCGCTGGACGAATTCCAGGGGGCGGGCGCCCGGCCCGTGTCGCGTCTCAGGGCAGTCGAGGTATCAGGGCAGTCAGGTTTCCGGGCAGTCAGGGTTTCCGGGCAGTCACGACGGTGAAGGCGGCCAGGGCAGGCCAAGCACGGCCCGGCCGAGGCGCAGCAGGCAGTCCCCGAGATCCGGCCGGGTGCTGTGCGGGCGGTTCCGCACCCCGTCGTTGACCAGCGCGAACAGCGCGTGCACCCGGATCCGGGCGGCCGCCGCGTCGTACTCCGGACGCACCTGCCGCAGCAGGCCGACCCAGGTGCGCAGGAAGTCCCGCCGGAAGTCCACCGCGGCCCGCCGGTCGGGCGGGGCCAGCCGCTCCGTCTCGCTGAGCATCGCGCCCAGGTAGTCGCCGTTGCGCAGCGCGAAGCCCACGTACGCGTCCAGCCCGGCGGCCAGCGCCGCCCCGGGCCCGTCGGCGGCCGCGATCGCGCCGCCCACCTCGTGCCAGAGCCGCTCCCGGCTGCGCACCAGCGAGGCGGCGAGCAGGTGGGCCTTGCTGTCGAAGTGCCGGTACACGCTGGGGCCGGAGATGCCGACGGCGGCGCCGAGCTGGTCGGTGCTGACGTTGTCGAAGCCCCGCTGGTGGAACAGCCGGACGGCCGCCGCGAGCAGTTCCTCCCGGCGGGCCTGCGGCCCGGGTTCGGGCGCCGGTCCGGCCGCGGGCTCGACGGTCGTGCCGTCCAGCGAGACCGCGAGGACGGCCGCGACCAGCTCGCGCAGCAGCGCCTCGGCACGGCGGGGCTGCGGCACGGCCGACTGGTAGGAGAGCCCGGCGCAGGCCGAGAGCGCCGACCAGCAGAGCAACTCGGCGTCATCCGACGCCAGTTCGGGACGCTCCGCACGCAGTACGACGGTCATCGGCGCGACGTCCGCGCGCAGCTCACGGCGCAGCGCGGCCCGCCGGTCCGGCGGCAGCAGCCGGGCGTCGCGCTGCACCAGGGTGCCGAGCGGGCGGTGGCCGACCGCGACGGCGGCCAGCGCGGCGCCGAGCTCCTCGGTGGTACGGGCCGCGCGCAGCCCTTCGGCGAGCTCGTCCAGCCCCAACCGGACGGCGCGGTCGAGCAGTTCGGGCTTGCCCCGGAAGTGCCGGTAGAGCGCGGGCGCGGTGATGCCGACCCCGGCGGCGACCTCGGTCATCGAGACCTGGTGGTAGCCGCTGCGGTGGAAGCGGTCGGCAGCCACGGCGAGGATCTGGGCACGCCGCCCGCGCGGCCGTCGGACCACCATGGCACGCCTCCCTCCCGTCCGGCCGGACACTCCGCCCGTACCGTTCCGAGCACCCCGCCCGTACGGCTCCGAACGCCCCACCCGGTGCCGTCCGGGCGCCCCACCCGGTGCCGTCCGGGCGTCGACCGAAGGCTAGCAAGGATTCACTTGGCGCCCCCGCCGACCTTGATTTCCACGCCTGTCGACTCTGGACAGCCGAAGCTACCCGGGATTAACTTGTGGGGCCATCACCTGGTACGTTCCGCCCCGCCGGCAGCTCCGGCCGGCACCGTCGAAGGGAGCGCCGCCGTGCGCCGCACCGTGTTCAACGAGGACCACGAGGCCTTCCGGGAGACCATCCGGGACTTCATCGCGGGCGAGGTCGTCCCGGTCTACGAGAGCTGGGAGGCCGAGGGCCACCCGCCGCGCGACTTCTACCGGCAGCTCGGCGCGCTCGGCGTCTACGGCATCGAGGTGCCGGAGGAGTACGGCGGCGCGGGCGAGAGCGGATTCAAGTACCAGGCGGTGATCGCCGAGGAGACCGCCCGGGCGGGCGTGAGCTTCGGCTCCTCCGGCGTGCACACCGGACTGGTGCTGCCGTACCTGCTGGAGTACGCGAACGAGGAGCAGAAACGGCGCTGGCTGCCCGGCTTCGTCTCCGGCGACATCATGACCGCGATCGCGATGACCGAGCCGGGCGCCGGCTCCGACCTCGCGGGCATCACCACCACCGCGCGGCTCTCCGACGACGGCACCCACTACGTCCTGAACGGCGCCAAGACCTTCATCACCGGCGGCGTGCTGGCCGACCTCGTCCTGGTGGTCTGCCGCACCGCCCCGTACGACCCGGACAACCGCCGGGCCGGCCTGTCCATCCTCTGCGTGGACACCACCTCGGCGGGCTACACCGTCGGCCGCAAGCTGCAGAAGATCGGCCTGCGCACCTCGGACACCGCCGAGCTGGCCTTCAGCGACGTCAAGGTGCCGGTGGAGAACCTGCTCGGCGAGGAGGGCAAGGCCTTCTCCTACCTGACCCACAACCTGGTCCAGGAGCGCCTGGCGATCGCCGTCGGCGCGTACGCGGCGGCCGCGGCGGGGGTGCGGTTCGCGGTGCAGTACGTCAAGGACCGCAAGGTGTTCGGCAAGGCCGTGGCCGAGTTCCAGAACACCAAGTTCACCCTGGCCGACTGCGAGGCCCAGGTGGTGGCGCAGCAGTCGATGGTGGACCGCGCGCTGGAGCTGTACCAGCACGGCGAGCTGACCGTGGCCGACGCGGCCGCGGCGAAGCTGTTCTGCACCGAGTCGGCCTCCACCGTGATCGACAAGTGCCTCCAGCTGCACGGCGGTTACGGCTACATCCTGGAGTACCCGATCGCCCGGCTCTACACCGACAACCGGGTGTTCCGGATCTACGGCGGCACCAGCGAGGTCATGCGCAGCATCATCGCCAAGTCGCTCGGGCTGTAGGCCCGTTCGGGTCCGTTCGGGCCCGACGGCGTGGCGAGCCGCACCCCCATGGCGGCCCGCCGCGCCGCTGTCCGGGGGCTGTTGTCCGGGGGGGCTGATGTCCCCGGGGCTGGTGTCCCCGGGGCTGGTGTCCGGCGGGCGGGTCACTCAGTTGGGCGGGTCGCTCAGTTGGGCGAGCTGTGCTCGGCGCGCCAGGCCTCCCAGCCGGCTGAGGAGGCCACCCGCGCCTCGCGCAGGGCGCGGTGGGCGAGCGCGGTGGGCGGGGTCTCCAGGCCGCGCACCCAGCCGCGGCCGGCCGTGATCAGTGCCGCGCACACCATGGCCGCCCCGGTCGCGCTGAGCACGGTGCCGATCGCGGTGAGCGCCACGCCCCCGGTCACCAGTGAGCGGTTGACCTGGAACCCGTTGAAAATCTGCTTGGTCGCCATGCCTCCACGATGCGGGAAGTCGGCGAGGCCTGCACCTCGGACCGCTCGGGGTTGGCCCGCACGGGCCGGACCGCTCCGGGTGCGGGAGGCCGGGATGTCCGCGACCCTGGGCACACGGAGTGAGGAGGCGGCGCGATGCCCGATCTCGAACAGCTCGCCGTGGAACACGCCGCCCTCGCGGCCGAGAGCCCGCACGGGCGCAGCGCCCACCTGGTGCTGCACGACGGCGCCCTGCGGCAGACCGTGATCGCGCTGACCGCCGGAACCGCGCTGGACGAGCACAACCCGCCCACCGCCGGAAGCGTCCAAGTGCTGCGCGGCCGGGTCTCGCTGACCATCGCCGGGCGGCGGCTGGAGCTGTCGACCGGCCGCCTGGAGCCCGTCCCGCAGGAGCGGCACGGGCTGCTGGCGCACGTCGACTCGGTGGTGCTGCTGACCGCCGTCACGACCTGACGGCCCGAGCCGAACCGAGCCGAACCGAACCGCTCAGCCGGACGTGAAGACGCTGGCGCTGACCAGCCGCAGCCCCCGCAGGAAGTCCTGTCCGCTGGGCGCGAGTTCGGGCGCGGCCAGCCACTGGGCGGCGTAACCGGCCAGCAGGGTCTGGTAGAAGGCGCCGCGGACGACCTCCTCCTCGGTGTCCGGCACCTCGGTCAGCCCCTGGAACAGGGCGGCGAGCCCCAGCCGGCCCTCCTTCTGTGCCTCCGTGAATGCCTGCGCCAGGTCGGGGGCGTGCGCGGCCTGGGCTAGCGCCTCGAACTGGGCCGCCCAGAGCCCCCGGTGCTCGACGAAGACGTCCCGCAGGCCGTTCCAGACGGCGGCGAAGCGCACCTCCGGGTCGTCCGACACCTGGTTGGCGGCGAACACCACCACGCCCAGGGCCTCCCCCATCTCGCCGATCGCCTCGATCATCGCCGCGTTGAGCAGCGCGTCCTTCGAGCCGAAGTGGTAGCCGATCGCGGCCAGGCTGACACCCGAGGCGGTGGCGATGTCGCGGGCGGTGGTGCGCCCGTAGCCCTTCTCGTACAGGCAGCGCTTGGCGCCTGCCATCAGGTCTTCGCGGTTTCCCATGCCCCCGATCCTACGGAAGGACTGCACAGATGTCTTGCACGGTCGTCTTGCACGAGCGATTTACACATATGTACTAGACAAGCGTCTGACACGCTCGTACTGTCTACCTCATGACCGCAACCACCGGCCGCGCAGGCCGTCGCGAATGGATCGGCCTGGCCGTCCTCCTGCTCCCGACCCTCGTCCTCGCCATGGACATGGGCGTGCTCTTCTTCGCCGTCCCCTACATCTCCACCACGCTGGCGCCGAGCGGCACCCAGCAGCTGTGGATCATGGACATGTACTCGTTCCTGCTGGCCGGGCTGCTCATCACGATGGGCTCGCTGGGCGACCGGATCGGCCGCCGCCGGCTGCTGATGATCGGCGCCACCGGTTTCATCGGAGCCTCGCTGCTGGCCGCCTGGTCGCACGACGCCAACCAGCTGATCGCGGCCCGCGCCCTGCTCGGCACCGCCGGGGCCACCGTGATGCCCTCGACCCTCGCGCTGATCCGCAACATGTTCCACGACCCCAAGCAGCGGCAGATCGCCCTCGGTGCCTGGGGCGGCATCCTCACCGCCGGGGCCACCCTCGGCCCGGTCACCGGCGGCCTGCTGCTCGACCACTTCTGGTGGGGCTCGGCCCTCCTGCCCGCCGTCCCGGTGATGGCCCTGGTGCTGCTGACCGCGCCCGCCCTGCTCCCCGAGTACCGCGCCACCGCCCGCACCGGCCGCTTCGACCTGCTCGGCGCCGCGCTCTCGCTGGCCGCGATCCTGCCGCTCGTCTACGGGATCAAGACCCTCGCCATCGAGGGCTGGAGCACGCTCCCCGCGCTCGCCGTTCCGGCCGGCCTGCTGCTCGCCGCCGCGTTCGTGTGGCGTCAGCGCACCGCCGCGAACCCGCTGCTCGACCTGAGCCTGTTCCGGATCCGCACCTTCAGCGGCGCGATCAGCGTCAACACCATCGCGATGTTCGCGATGATGGGCTTCTCCCTCTTCACCTCGCAGTACCTACAGCTGGTCAAGGGCATGAGCCCGCTGATCGCCTCGCTCTGGTCGCTGGTGCCGAGCGTCGGCGTCGGCGCGGCGGTCGGGATCAGCTCGGCGCTGGCCGGCAAGGTCCGCCCGGCGGTCCTGATGGGCGGCGGGTTCCTGATCGGCGCGGTCGGCTTCGCGATGATGACGCAGGTCGGCGCGCACTCCCCGCTGGCGCTCATCCTCACCGCGGCGGGAGTGCTGGCCGCCGGGACCGTCGGCACCATGACGATGACCGCCGAGATGGTCGTCTCCGCCGCCCCGGTCGAGCAGGCCGGCGCCGCCGCCGCCACCTCGGAGACCGCGGTCGAGCTCGGCAGCTCCCTCGGCATCGCTCTGCTCGGCGCGGCCGGCGCCGCGGTCTACCGCCACCAGCTGGACGGCGCCCTCCCGACGGGCGTCGACGGCGAGGCCGCCCGGACCGCCCGGGACACGCTCGGCGGCGCGGTCACCGTGGCCGCCCACCTGCCCGGCCGGCTCGGCGCCGACCTGCTGGAGACCACCCGCGCCGCCTTCACCGACGGCCTGCACGTCGCCGCCGGGGTCGGCGGGGTCCTCGCCCTCGGCGCCGCGCTCCTGGCCTACCGCCTGATGCGCCACCTCCCGGCCGCCGCCCCCACCCCGGCCCCCGAGACCGAGGCTGAGCCCGAGACCGAGGCCAAGCCCGCCACCGTCACCGTCTGACCCACCCCGGCCCGATCCACGCGAGTCATCGAGAGCCCCCGCCCACACCAGGGCGGGGGCTCTCCGCCGTCTCCGACGGCTGGATCCACATCTGCCGGTGTCGCGGCGGTTGCCTACCGACATGACCCAGACGACCAACACGCCGGCCTCGACCGTGTAGACGACCCGGTAGTCCCCGACCCTCAGTCGCCATCGGGCGTGGTGCGCCTGAAGGGCCTTGATGTCGAACGCCGAGGCGTCGCCGGCGTCCAGCGCCCTCTGGAGTTCGGTGAGTCGGTGGAGGATCCGGACCACATCCGGCCTGGGCACCTTGAGAAGCTCCCGCTGAGCGCGCTGGCTGAACCGCGTGACGTACCCCATCGCGATCAGCCGTGGTGCTCGCGAGGCATGGCGGCCATCGACTCGATCACTGGCTCAGTCATGCCGCATATTCGCCTCGGCGTGCCAGGGTGAGCGGCATGGGTGCTGATCGGGCGCGGGTGCGCGGGAGTTACGACACGGTGGCGGCGGAGTACCTGGAGCGGGTCGGGGGTGAGCTGGCGTACAAGGCGGTGGACCGGGCGCTGCTGGGGGTGGTCCTGGAGGAGGCGGCCGGCGGGGTGGTGGCGGACCTGGGGTGCGGGCCCGGGCACGTGGCGGGGTGGCTGGCCGGGCACGGCGCCGAGGTGGTCGGGGTCGACCTCTCTCCGCGCATGGTCGAGCTGGCCCGGCGCGAGCAGCCGAAGGCCGCGTTCCGCACCGGCGACCTGCTGGCGCTGCCCGCCGCCGACGGGGAGTTCGCGGCCGCGGTGGCGCTGTACTCGGTGATCCACCTGGAGCCGGACGAGTTGGCGCCCGCGTTCGCCGAGATGCGGCGGGTGCTGCGGCCCGGCGGGGTGCTGCTGGTCTCCTTCCACCTGGGCGCCGAGGTGCGGCGGATGGAGGAGTGGTGGGGCCACCCGGTGGACGTGGACTTCCACTTCCTGGAGACCGGCACCGTCGCCGACCGCCTCGCCGGGGCCGGGTTCACCGTCGAAGCGCGGATGGAGCGCGAGGGCCTGCCCGAGGAGGCCCCCACCCGGCGCGGCTACCTGCTGGCGCGACGGACGGAGTGAGCGGGGCGGGCGGCGGCGGACGCAATGAGCGTCCACCCCGGGGTGGACGCACCACCGTCCACCCCGGGGTGGGTGCGCCGGCGACCCCACGGGAGCACCGTGGAAGGGTCCCTCCGACCGCCGGGAGCCGCCCCATGTCCCTGCCCACCCTCCTCTCCCTCCTCGGCGTCCTGTGCTGGGTCGCCTACGAGCTGCTGCTGCGCCGGCGCGCGGACGCCGCCGCCGGCACCTGGCACGCGGACCGCCGTGACCGCGGCTCGACCCGGCTGCTGCTCGGCTGCTACTGCACCTCGGCGCTGGTCGTGGTGCTGTTCGACCGTGGCTCGATCGGCCAACTGCCGGCCTGGGCACGCTGGTTCGGGGTCGCGACGGTCGCCGTCGGGCTGGCGCTACGGGCCTGGGGCATGCGCACCCTGGGCGCCTACTACACCCGCACCCTGCGCACCGTGGACACCCAGCGGGTCGTCCGCACCGGCCCGTACCGGCTGATCCGCCACCCCGGCTACGCCGGCAGCCTGCTGGTCTGGATCGGCTACGCCCTCGGCACCGGCAGTTGGGCGGCGGCCCTGGTGGTCGCGGCGCTGCTGTCCGCCGCGTACGGCTGGCGGATCGCCGCCGAGGAGCGGCTGCTGCTGGACTCGTTCGGGAGCGAGTACGCGGAGTACCGCCGGGTGTCCAAGCGACTCATGCCATTCGTCTACTGATCGCACCGGGGCGGGCTGCGGATGCGGGCTCCGCCCGGGCCCTCCGGACTCCGCCGTCTCACAATCCGCTCGAGCGGCACCTGGTTTTTGGCCAGCGTTTCCCGGCCGGTGTATCCGTTCGCCGTGAGGGCCAGGCATACTGGCCAGCACGGGCTCTAGCGCCCGCCATGACTCTAGACAAGAAGGGACCGGTGGCCAGGGATGCTGCGGAACGGTCTTGAGCCCTGGCACATCTTCGTGGTGCTGGCGGTCGTCATCCTGCTGTTCGGATCGAAGAAGCTGCCGGAGATGGCACGCGGCCTGGGCAAGTCGATGCGCATCCTGAAGGCCGAGACGAAGGCCATGCGCGAGGACGAGACCCCGGCGGACGCCGGCACCGCGCAGAGCACCGCCGCTCCCCAGCAGAGCGCGGACCGTCCGGCCGTCACGCCGACCAACGTGACCAAGGCCGAGGACACGAAGCGGCCCGAGACGAACATCTGAGTCTCCCCTCTTCTCCGGAAAGCCCCTGGTGAACCCACCAGGGGCTTTCCGCTGTCCGGGGGGCGCTCGTCCCACCGGAACCCGCCTGCTGAGGTGCTACGGCGGGTCCCGACGCCCCGGTCGTCGTGCTGACCACATTCGACGACGACCGGCTCTACCCGGCCCTGGCCGCCGGGGCCTGCGGGTTCCTCGCCAAGGACGTCGAACCGGCCACGGTACCGGACGCCGTCCGGCGGGCAGCGGCCGGCGACAGCCCGTACAGCCCGTCCGTACTGCGCCGGGTGGTCGCCCGGGCGTCGGCCGACTGGACGGGACCGGAGCGGCGGGAGGCGGTGGCACGGTTCACCGAGCGGGAGGGCGAGGTGCTGCGACATCTGGCGGAAGGGCTCTCGAACGGCGAGATCGCCGACCGGATGCACCTCGGGGTGACGACGGTGAAGACCCACGTGTCGAGTCTGATGACCAGGACCGGCAGCCCGAACCGGGTCCGGCTGGCAGTACTGGCGATCCAGCAGGGGCTCACCTGAACGGAGCAGGCGGACGGGCGGCGCGGGCGGCTGACGGGAAAGGCTGGGCGGGATGTCCGAGAACCCGCCTCCGCCACCGCCACCCGCCGATGTGCGGGCCTGGTCGGGGATGCTGGCCGCGTTCACGCTCCTGATGGTCGCGTACTTCACGCTGCCTCTGGAGTGGTTGGGCGAACGGCGGCCGGTGCTGAGCTGGGCAGTGTTCGCGGGGGCGCTGGTCGGAATGACCTGGTTGATGCTGGTCAAGATCGCGGGTGTGCTGCTGGGGACGGTGAAGCGGCCGGTGGTCTGGCTGGCCTTCCTGATCTGCCTGGCAGTGACCATCTTCTCGGCGACGTACTACGTGTTGGGATCGCACAAGGCCGAGTTCGCCGGGCTGGAAACCCGACTCGACGCGCTGTACTTCACGGTCGTGACACTGGCGACGGTGGGCTACGGCGACATCACGGCCTCGGGGCAGTCGGCCCGATTCGTGGTGGTCCTGCAGATCGGGTACAACTTCGTGTTCCTCGCGGCAGCGGCCGGGACGGCGTCCCGGACGATCCGGGGGAACGTGGAGCGGCGCATCCGGAAGAAGAGCTGACTCGGGGATTCGGCGCGGCGGGCCTGTGCACGCGACCCGCCACACATCCGGTCGGTCTAGCTGTCCTCGTCGGGCGGGGCCACGCGGAGGGCGGTGACAACACCCAGGGCGACGGTCGCGAAGGCGAGGGCGAGGAGGACCGCGAACGCGGTCGCGATCAGGAATCGCACGAGGCGTCCCGCTCGGCGTCCAGGAGGAGCACGAGCAGGTTCAGGAGGGTCGAGGCCGGCGCCGTGTTGAAACGGACGAGGACCCGGCCGTCCATGGTCCGGTCGGTGGCAGCCGAGGGCCAGATCAGGCCGAACTTCCGTCCGCGCTCCTGAACTTCGGCCAGAAGGGTGCGGATGTGGTCGTCCGTGTAGTGCCGGATCCGGGGGTCGGTCGGCAGCATCGGCCGGCGGTTCACGCGGCGGAGTCCAGCTCGCACTCGAACCAGACACACTTGCCGCGCTCCTGGGGAAGGACGCCCCAGCGGCGGGTGAGGCCGGCAACGAGCTGGAGACCCCGGCCGGACTCGGAGAGCGGGGAGGGGGTCTGCTCGATGGGGAGGACGGGGCTCTCGTCGGAGACCGAGACCCGGAGGACCTTGCCGAGGAAGAGGATGTGGATGATCGGCGCGGGGGTGTTCCCGTGCCTCCAGGCATTCATCAACAGCTCACAGAGGGCGAGTTCGGCGTCGAAGGTGGCCGAGGACGGCCACCCCGCGCGGACCATCGCGTCCCGGAGGGACTGGCGGGTGAGGGCGAAGGAGGGCGTGTTCAGGTGACGCATGGGAGATCTCCCGGGCGTGATTGAGAAGGAAGAACCGGCGGACACGTCGCCGTGAGCCAGGCCAGGCAGATGGGCATGGCTGCTCTGCGGTGCGGACAGCGCGCATTACTGACGATCCGTCGGATCGCTGTGAGAACGACCATAGCGCAGGCGGGGCTCAAATTTGAGCCCACCATAAGGGGTCTTCACCCGAACGTGGCACCTCCGCCCTCGAGGCCTACGGCAGACTGGTCATCATGGCGCTACGACCGAACCCAACCCTTCGCCAGCGGCGGATCGGGGCCGAGCTGCGGAGGATGCGGGAGCAGGCCGGCCTCGGCGGCAGCCAGCTGGCGCGCGAACTCGGGATCCAGCCCGCCCAGATCACGCAGATCGAAAGCGGCAAGGGTGGGGTCAGCGTTGAGCGGCTGCGGACCATCGCCGCCGTGTGCATGTGCACCAACCAACCTCTGATCAACGCCCTCGCCGACGTGATCACCGAGCGAGACAAGAACAGTTGGTGGGAGGAGTATCGCGGATCCGTTTCCACGCACCTGCTCGACATCGCAGAAGTGGAAGGCACAGCGAAGAAGCTCACCACCTACACGATCACGTTCGTTCACGGGCTGCTACAGACCAAGGCCTATGCCGCTTCCGTCTTCGCTCGCGCGATTCCGCCGCTACCGGACCACGAGGTCGATGTCCGCACAGACTTCCGGATGAGGCGACAACAAAACGTCCGATCTGGCACGACACCCATCCGCGCTTTCATCCATGAGGCAGCGCTTCGGATGCAGTTCAGCGGCCCGAAGGTCCTCGCCGAACAGCTCGACGCCCTGATCGACCACTCCGAAGACCCCAAGGTCTCGATTCGGGCCGTGCCGTTCGACGTCGAGTCCCTGCCCGGGCCAAGCGAGAACTTCACCTACGCAGAAGGTGCCGTAACCGAGCTGGACACGCTCCAGATCGACACCAGCCACAACAGCATGATCTTCGACTCGCCTGCACAGCTCGCGAGCTACCGCGAGATCCTCAGGCGGATGGCTTCAGTTGCGCTCTCCGAGCAGGAGTCACGAGACTTCATCCGGCAGATCAAGAAGGAGATTGAAAGCAAGCATGGATAGCTCCGCATGGCGGAAGTCCAGTTACTCCGGCTCAAGCAACGCATGCGTGGAGGTCCGCACGATGGACGGGCGCATCGAACTCCGCGAGTCCGACGAGGGCCACCTCATCCTCCGCACCACCCCCGCCACCTTCGCCACCCTCCTCCACGGCATCAAAGCCGGCGAGTTCGACCATCACGCCTGAACCCAAGTGGCCCACCACGGGACGGCTGGAGCCGAGCGACTTCGACCGCGCGGAGACCGGCGTTGCCGACCGCTTCCACCTCGCGATGGCCGGATACGAACAGGGCGTCGGAGCGCGGTATCAGCACGTCCTCACCGAAATGGGCGGTCCCGACGCGGAGACGCTTCACGATCTCATCCTCGCGGCGATGATCAGCTGTGACCTGCTCGGCCTTTCGAGGTGGCTCGACCAGCGGCACGGGCCCGAGGCTTTCCGCCGCACCTTCCGCTCACCGGCCTACACCGGGCCCGACCCCGGTGAGTAGACGTCCTTTCGTGGCGCGGGAAGTCGGCCGGGCTGACTTCCCGCGCAGAACACCCGCTGAAGGGCTCGCTGCACAGAAATATCCACAGGCTGTGGACAACGTCGTGGATTCAGGAGCGGCTGGTGTCGATGACGCAGAAGCGGTTGCCCTCAGTGTCTGCAAGGACGACGAAGTCCGGGTCCTCGGGGTAGAGGTCCCACTCCACGCGCTCGGCGCCGAGGGCGAGCAGGCGTTCGACCTCGGCGGCTTGGTCCTCGGCGTCCCCGGCGTAGAGGTCGAGGTGGACGCGAGGGTGGTCCTGGACGGGGGACTCGCTGAGGGCGAGGGCGAGCTGTACGCCGCTGCCGCCCTCGGCGGGTTCGAGGACCGTCCAGTCGTCCTCGACCAGGCCGCCGCGCGGGACGTAGTCGAGCGCCGCCGCCCAGAAGGCGACGGCGCGGGGCATGTCGGAGACACCGAGGACGAGGGAACCGATCGTCAGCATCCCGCCATTGTGGCGGACCGTCAGTCGTCCTGGAGGTCGGCGGCGGTGTGGAGGGTGGCGAACAGGGCCGAGAGGCGGGCGTTCCAGTTGGCGTAGGTGGGGGCGTCGATGGCGTGCTTCTTGGCCATGTCCTTGATCACCCGCTGGGCGTTCTTGAGCTCCTGCGCCGCCTCGTCCGGGTTGCCCTCGTTGAGGCGGGCGGATGAGGCGTCGAGGATCCTCAGCAGCTCCACCTGCTTGTCGCGCTCCTTGGGGACCTGGGCCTGGGCCACCGCCTGCCGGAAGGACTGGAGCTGCAGAGCCGCCGGCTGGTTGCGCGGGACGGCCTGGGTGGGTGTCGGGGCCGCCGGCGGGGTGGTGGGGGCGGCGGAGGGTGCGGTCCCCGCCGGGGTGGGCTTCGCGGCCGGGCCGGGGGCGGTGGCAGCCGGGGGCACCTTGGTGGCGGCGGCGTTGCCCGCCGGTCCGTCGAAGGCGGTGAGGGCCAGGGCGGTGACGCCGGCGAGGCCCGCTATGCCCAGCGCGCCGAGGACGAGGGGCTTGCGGCGGCTGGTGCGGGCGGGAGCCGGGGCAGGCGCGGGGGCGGGAGCGGGAGCAACCGGAGCCGGAGCCGGGACCGGCGCCATCACCGAGGTGGCGGCCGGGGCTTGGGGCGGCAGCAGGGTGGTGTGCTGCTGGTTCGGTGCGACTGCGCCCGGGACGGGGACGGGCGGCAGCATCTGCGTCGGAGCGGCCGTGGCCAGCAGTTCGGCCGTCGGGTCGCCGACGACCAACCCGGGGACGGTGGCCAGCAGTTCGGCCCGGGCAGCAAAGGCGTCGGCCGGACGGCCGGCCGGGTCCTTGGCGAGCAGCCGCAGCACCGCCGCATCCAGGGCGGGTGGCAGGCCGGGGCGCCGCCCGGACGGCGGCAGGGGCTGCTCACTGACGTGCTTGAAGGCGATCGCCACCGGGGTCTCGGCCGTGAACGGGGTCGCGCCGGTGAGCATCTCGGTCAGCACGCAGCCGACCGCGTACAGGTCGGTCCGCCCGTCCAGCGCCGACGCGGTGGCCTGCTCGGGCGACAGGTACGCCGCCGTCCCGAGCACGCTCGCGGTCTGGGTCAGGTTGCCGGAGGAGCCGGCCCGGGCGATGCCGAAGTCGACGACCTTCACACCACCGTCGTCGGTGATCATGATGTTCCCGGGCTTGATGTCCCGGTGCACCAGCCCGGCGGCGTGCGCGACCGCCAGCGCCTCGCAGACCGCCGCCGCGATGCCGATCGCCCGCTCCACCGGCAACTGGGGCTGCTGCGCCAGCACGGCGGCCAGCGACCGGCCGTTGACCAGCTCCATGACGATGAACGGGGTGCCCTGGTCCACACCCGAGTCGAAGACCATGACGATCCGGGGGTGCGCCAGCATGGCGGCGTGCTGCGCCTCGCGGCTGAAGCGCTCGGCGAAGCGGGGGTCGTCGGCGAGGCCTCCGTTGAGGACCTTCACGGCCACCTGGCGGCCCAGCACGCGATCGACGCCGCGCCAGACGGTGGCCATGCCGCCGACGCCGAGCATGTCGACGAGTTCGTAACGCCCGTTCAGCGCCCGTCCGATCACCTGGAGCTCCCCTCACGTGCCCTGCCCGGGGTCCCGGGCCGCCTCGTGCACCCGTGCACGATAGCCGTACGGCCTTGCGACCCGGCCGGGGGCGGAGGGGGGCGGCCGGGGGACCGGGCAGCGGTCCCCCGGCCGCCGGCGCGGGGGTGCGGCCCGCCCTGACTGCGGGAGGGCGGGCCGCACGTTTCCGGGCCGGCCGGGCCGGCAGCGCGTCCGGGGTGACGCCTTGCCGGTCCGGCCGGGGCCGGCCGGGTGGACGGTGGGCACGGGGGAGCCGACCGGCCACCCGGAGTCTTCGGGTGGTACTGCTTCCTGCTGGTACCACGAGTGTTACCGGGTGGTGCTGGTACTGCGGGTGGTGCGTTCCGGGTGGGCGGTGAGCCCGGGGGGAGTCGCTCGCCGCCCACCCGGAGTTCTGGGGTTATCCCGTGGACGACTGCCCGTCCTCGGATCGGCCGGTCTTGCTCGGGCGGATGTCCGGCAGGGTGGGCGCGGCGGGCAGCGGCGGGACGGTCGCACCGGTCTTGCCGGGCTTGGTGCCGCTGCCGCCGGTGTCCTGGCCGTTCCCGCCGCCCTTGCCGGCGTCGGTGCCGCCCTTGCCGGCGCCCGCGCTGGGAGCGTCGCCGGGCCGGCCGGGGTCGCGTGGCTGCGCACTGGTGCCCTGGTGGTCGCCGTCTCCCGCGCCGAGGGCCTTGGCGCAGAAGTCCGGCACCCGGTCCGCTCCCTCGGCGGCCGCGACCAGCGGACCGTAGAGCGGATCGGTGACCAGCCGGGCAGGGCGGTCGCCCTTGGCCGTCCGGTCGGCGAAACCGCGGCAGAGGCCGAGCAGCGCGGGCGGTACGGCCGGACGATCGCCGTGACCCTCGGCCGACGGGGTGCCGGGGGTCGCGGTGCCGAAGGGGGCGGCCGTCTGTGGGCCGGGGGAGGCGGCGTCGGACGGACGGGCGGAGCCGGACGGCGGGGCGAACGGGGCGCCGGCGAAGTGGCCGCCGCCCGACGCGCCCGGCGAGGTGCCGGAGGCGCCGCCCTGGGCCGCGAGCGTGCGCTCGGGCTCGGCGGTGCCGCCGCTCAGCGGGGACGGCAGGTTGCCGGTGCCGGCGGCGACCGCGACCCCGCACAGCGCGGTGGCGCCGAGCACGGCGGCAGCAGCCTTCGTGCTGAAGGCCCTGGCCAGCGCTGCGGTTGCCATTGATCGTCTCCGGACGGGGGTCACTACGGGGTCGGGCGTGAGACTCGCCTCCCGGAACGCGGCCAGGGCGGCTTCCTCCCCGGCCAGTTCACCGGCCGTCGCGGGAGCGGCGGCCGCGGCGAGCACCCGGGCGAGCTGCCCGGGACCGCCGTCCGGTCCGGTGAGCGAGGCCTCCTGCCCGGCCGACGGGGCGGCCACGGCACCGCCGAGCAGCTGCTCGGCGGTATCACGGTCGATCCGACGGGATCGGTTGGTGCTCATCTCATGTCCTTCAGCGTCGCGGCCCGGCGTTCTGTCACACCCTGCGGAGAACTTTTTTTCGCGGGTTTCCCCGCGGGCTGCCCGGAGGCCTTGCCCGCGCTCCCTTCGGCGGCCTTCCCGGGGTCGCCGGGGGCCCTTCCTGCGGTGCCGCCGGGGGCCTTGACGGCGCCCTCGTCGGCTGACCCGCCCGTCCGCGCAGCCGGGATCCCGCCCCCGGACGCGAAGGGCTGCTCCAGTAGCTTGGCCAGCCGTCGAAGCCCCCGGTGGGCGGCCATCCGGACGGTGCCGGCCCGCTTGCCGAGCACCTGGGCGGCGCTCTCCGCGTCCAGCTCCATGACCACCCGCAGCAGCACTGCCTCGGCCTGGTCGCGCGGCAGCCGGGAGATCAGCGCCAGTGCGTCGGCGGTGCCCACGGTGGTCAGCGCGGCGCCCGCGGTGTCATCCCCGGCCGCAAGTTCGACGAGGTACTCGAAGGGCAGGTCGGCGACCGGACGGCGGCGGCGGGCGCGCAGGTGGTCGAGTGCCCGGTGGCGGGCGATGGTGGCGGCCCAGCCGCGGAAGCCGTCCCCGTCGCCGGAGAAGCCGCTCAGGTCGCGGGCGATCTGCAGCCAGGTCTCCGAAGCGATGTCCTCGGCGTCCTGCATGTCCTCCGGCCGGCCGCCGACCAGCACCCGCAGGTAGCGCAGCAGGCCCGGTTGGACGGTCCGGAACAGCAGCCGGAACGCCTCCTCGTCCCCGCCCTGCGCGGCGCGGACCGCGTCGGCCAGATCGACGGGAGCGGCCGCCGGTCCCGGTGGTGGGTCGTCTGCGGTCGGTATTGGTCCGGACCGGCCGACTGGGCTGCCGGTGCCCGCTCCGGGGCGCTCTGCACTCTGCACCCGCCACATGATGCGCCATTCGGGCGAACAGGTCGGCTCCGGTCGAAGGACCGGCCCGCCCGGGGCCAAGGTCCCGCGCGCTGCTGCCCTTCGTCCGCAGACCCGGCGGGCCTGCACCGCCTATGTTGTCCGTAGACGAATCAGTCCGGGGCCGCCGGCACGCCCGGAGACCGGATCCGCCGAAGTGCCCGGTCCGCCGCCGCGGACCCGCCGCGCCCGACGACGTACGCGCGTCCACACGCACCCGGTTCGTGCACATCCGGGACGCATGACCCGGCCCCGACCGCGCAGACGAGGCGGGGACCACCGGCGGCCCACCCAAGACCCCGCAGGACCGGCACAGGACCGACCGAGAACCGGCACAGGACCGGCGCAGGACCGGCGCAGGACCGACCGAGGACCACCGCAGGGGCCGGCCGAGGACCACCGCAGGACCGGCCATGCCACCCCCAGGCCCGCCCGAGGGTGCCACCAGCAGCCACGGCCAGTAGCCACGACCAGCAGGGACGAACGATGACGACTGCCCTCGAGCTCCACACGAAGGGCCTGCGCGAACACCTCGCGCCCGCCCTGCGCGCCCTGGGCCTCACCGGGTGGCGCCGGAGCTTCAACCTGCCGGACGACACCCACTGGGTGCTGCTCGGCCTCGTCGAGCGCCCCGCCGCCGACCGGGTGCCCTTCACTTCGACCTCAGCCTGGTCCGCCGCACCGACTGGACCGCTGCCGCCCTGCCCGGCCATCGGCCCGACCCCCGCGTCCGGTACGGCATCGAGACCTGGCGGGCCCGGATCGGCGAGGTGCTGCCGGTCGGCGAGGACGTCTGGTGGGAGGTGCTGCCCGGGCGGCGCTGGCAGCTCCCACTGGACGATGCCGTCGCCGCCGTCCGGCACTACGGCCTGCCGGAGCTGCGCCGCCGGGCCGAGGCCGACCGTGCCCCGACCGGGGAGACCTATCTCTCCCCCGCCGAACTGCAGGAGGTCAACGCCGCGCTGCCGACCGTCGCGGTGGCCCGGGTGCAGCGCGCCGAGCTGGCCGACAAGGCGCTGGTGCTGACCGGTGCCTGGACCCGGGGCGACGCCGTCGCCCGGACCGTCCTGGCCGGGGTCGCGCAGGGGTTCCTGTCCGCCGGGGACGAGCGGTTCGGCACCGTCCGCTGCCGGGACACCCTGGACCGCGAGCTGTGGACCTTCCCCGCTGACGACTAGAGAACCGCAGGTCGGACGGGGTGTCACGGTGCGCTCCATGACAACTGTCACGCGGATCCCGCAACGGACGGCACTGCTCTGACGGAGGGTCGGCCGGAAAGACTGGAGGCACGACGCGGGCAGCAGCCCGCGGCCACCAGCCGGGGAGGAACCCACCGTGAGCCAGATCGTCAGCGCCGCCGCCGGCGCCCCCACCCTCGCCGTCACCCCCACCGTCACCCCCACCGTCGCCGTCGCCGTCTCCGCCCGTGCGAAGGCCGCTCCCGCGAAGGCCGCCGCCGATGTTCGGCAGGCCCAGGCAGTTGCCGAGGGCGCCGCCCACGCCAAGGCCGCCAACCCGCTGCTCTCCGGCCTCCGCCCGCTGGCCCTCGACGTGGCCGCCCCGCTGGCCGGCTACTACCTGTTGCACTCGGCCTGCGGCCTGAGCGAGTTCGCCGCCCTGGCCTGGAGCAGCGCCTTCCCGGCCGCCCGCACCGTCATCGGCCTGCTCCGGGAACGCAAGGTCAACCTGTGGGCCGCGCTGATGCTGACCGTCAACCTGGCGGGCCTCGCCCTGACCTTCGTCACCGGCGACGCCCGGATGATGATCGCCAAGGACGGCGGACTGAGCGGCACCGTGGCGCTCGCGATCCTGGTCTCGGCGGTGATCGGCCGACCGGTGATGAGCCCGATGCTGATGCCCTTCCTCACCAAGGGCAAGCGGGACCGCGCCGCCGCCTGGCAGCGGCTGGTCGAGGGCCGGGCGGCCGCGTCGCGATCCTTCCGCCGCCACGAGCGCCTGTTCTCGGGCATCTGGGGCGCCGCGCTGCTGACCGAGTGCGCGGCCCGGGTGGTCGGCGCCTTCACCCTGCCGGTGTCGACGATGGCCTGGCTGTCCACCGTGTTCCTGATCGGCGCGATCGTGGCCGGTTCGATGCTCGGCCAGATCGCCACCGAGCCGATGGAGAAGCTGGTCAGTGCCGAGACCGAGGCCCCGACCGCCGCCTGAGCCCCACACCCGCCCGCCGCCCGACCGCCGCCTGACCAGCACCCCGACCACCACCCCGATCAGCACGGGAGCGCCACCCCGACCGGCACGTGAACAGCCGGTTCCGAGGACTCGAACGGCCAGGAACCATCCTGATCTCCCGGGAGTCCTTACATAACGAGGGGGTAACGGGACCCCCCGACGAGGAAACGGGGAGTCCCATGAACCGGACGACGGACGCGCTGACCACCATCGAGGACCGCACCCTCGTCTGGGACGGCTGCCTGAACATCCGCGACCTGGGCGGGCTGCCCACCGCCTCCGGCCGGCTCACCGCCCGCCGTGCGATAGTCCGGGCGGACAACCTGGACCGCCTCACCTCCGAGGGCTGGGACGCCCTCCTCGACCACGGGGTCCGCACCGTGATCGACCTGCGCAACGCCGAGGAGTACAAGCCGCTCCTCCCGCTCCCCGACGACGTCGACCTGATCCGCGTCCCGCTGGACGAACTGGCCGGCCCCGCCTGGTGGGAGGACCACGGCCGGCTGGACGGCACCCCGCTCGCGCTCCGCCCGTACCTGGACCACTGCCCGCACGCCGCCGCCGCGCTGATCGCCGCGATCGCCGGCGCCCGCCCCGGCGGCGTGGTCGTGCACTGCGGCGCCGGCCGTGACCGCACCGGCCTCGCCGCCCTGCTGCTGCTCGCCCTGGCCGGGGTCGACCGGGCCTCGATCGCCGAGGACTACCTGCTGAGCGGCCCCAACGTCCGCCCGCTGTACGGGATGCTGGGCCTGCCCGACCCGTACCGCCGGATCGACGCGGTGCTCGCCGAGGCCGGCACCACCGCCGAGGCCGCCCTGGAAGCCACGCTCGACGGGTTCGACCCGGCCGGCTACCTGCTCGCGGCGGGCGTCACGCCCGACCGGATCGCCGCCGTCCGCAGCCGACTGCTGCCGGCCGCATAGGAACCGCCAGGCAGGAACGCCGCACAGGAACCGCCACATAGGACCCGACGCACAGAAGCCGACGCACAGAAGCCGCCGCGCAGGACGGGTCGCCGGAAGCCTTCACGACAATCGTCAATCGATGGTTGACGATCCCGGGGCGACAACCTACGGTTGACGCATGGAGAATCCCGTTGTTCCCAACACCACTCCGTTGCGCCTCGACGACCTGATCGCCGCGATCAAGAAGGTCCACACCGACGCGCTCGACCAACTCTCCGACGCGGTCATCGCCGCCGACCACCTCGGCGAGCTCGCCGACCACCTGATCGGCCACTTCGTCGACCAGGCCCGGCGCTCCGGCGCCTCCTGGACCGACATCGGCCAGAGCATGGGCGTCAGCAAGCAGGCCGCCCAGAAGCGCTTCGTCCCCAGGGACCCGGCCACCCCGAACGACCTCGACCCCAGCCAGGGTTTCAGCCGGTTCACCCCCCGGGCCCGCAGCGTCGTGGTGGCCTCGCAGGAGGAGGCCCGGAAGGCGAGCAACGCCGAGATCACCACGGAGCACCTGCTGCTCGGCCTGCTCGCCGAGCCCGAGGGCATCGGCATGAAGGCGCTCGCCGCCCAGGGCGTCGCCCCGCAGGCCCTGCGGGAGGCGGCCACCGCCGCCCTGCCGGCCGCCGTCGACGAACTGCCCGCGCTGATCCCGTTCGACGCCCGGAGCAAGAAGGCGCTGGAGCTGACCTTCCGCGAGGCGCTCAAGCTCGGACACAACTACGTCGGCACCGAGCACCTCCTGCTCGCGCTGCTGGAGCAGGACAACGGCCAGGGCATCCTCACCGCGCTGAAGGTGGACAAGTCCGAGGCGGAGACCTTCGTCTCGGAGGCCATCGCCGCCATCATCGCCGCCCGGAACGCGGAGTCCGAGCAGCAGGGTTGAGGACCCGGCGCCGCGCCCCGGGCGGAACACCCGCCCGGGGCACGACACTTCCTGCTGGAACCCGGAGCCTAGAAGCCGGAGACTCGGGTGGTGACGATCCGGACCCGGCCGTCCTCCGCCGCCTCCAGCGCCGCCCGCAGCCGGGCCGATCGGGCCGGGCCGAGGAGCTCCAGCGCCTCCTCGAGCGGGGCCCAGCGGTGGTCGTCCAGCTCACCGGCTGGGACGGTCACGGGGGTGCCGTCCGGGACGGTGCCGAAGTCGAACATGAAGTGCTCGGCGGGGTGGTCGAGTTCGGCCGAGGGGTGGGTCCAGGAGATGGCCAGCAGCTCACCGGCCTCCCGGACGATGCCGGTCTCCTCCTCCAACTCCCGCTTGGCGCACTCGACCGGGCCCTCCCCGAGGTCGATCGTGCCCCCGGGGAACTGCCAGTGCTCGCGGTACCCGGCCTTCACGATCAGGATCCGACCGGACTCGTCCCGCAGCAGGCCGCCCGCCCCCGCATAGATCCGGGGCAGGGACGCCAGCCATTCCTCGCGGGACTTCAAGGGCTCAGCCGTCACGGTGCTCCTCCTGGGGCAGGTGGGGTTCGACGGCCCCACTCTGCCACCAGGCTTCGTCCCCAGGCTTCGTCACCGCACCTCGCTACCGCACCTCGCCACCGGACCTCGCCACCGGACCTCGCCACCGAAACGTCGCCGCCGGACTTCGGAGCGGACCGATGAGTCGGCACCGTCATGCCGGTCCAATCCGTATGACCACCACCACCGGGACCACCGGCGAGACCACACCGAGCACGACCGTGCTGACCTGCGACCTGCGCGCGCTGACCGCCCCCGACCTGGCCGTCGTCGACGCGCTCGCCCGGCTGCGCCTCGCCGCCGCCCGGTACGGGGTGGACGTGGTGCTGCTGAACGCGAGCGGCCCGCTGCGGGAACTGCTCGCGTTCAGCGGGCTCGCGGCACTGCTGCCGGGCGCGGCCGATCCACTCGACCTGTACGGGCTACTCGGCGTCGACCTCCCCCTCGCGGACATCCGGGCGGACATCCGGGCGGGCGTCGACCGGTCCAGCGCCGACCGGCCCGACCCCGGCCTGCCCGGCATCCAGTCGGGGCGGCAGGCCGAACAGTGGGAAGAGCACATCGGTGTCCAGGAAGTTGGTGAACCCGGTGATCCGCCCCGCTGACACCTCCGGCACGATCAGCGCCCACGGCTCGTGCCCGCCCGCCGGGCTCGGCCGGTACTGGGCGAAGGCCGGCCCGCCGTTGGCCGTCACCGGGAGCAGCCGGGAGTCACGGCAGCCGTGCCCGGGGCCCAGCATCCAGGCCCGGATCTCGTCCTGCCCCTGCAGCCACATCGCGAACGGCGGCATGTTGAGCGTGACGTCCTCGTGCAGCAGGGCGGCCAGGCCGTCCATGTCGTACGCCTCGAAGGCGCGGACGTAGCGGTCCAGCAGCGCGCGGTGGTCCTCGTCCAGCGCGGGGACCGGCCGGGCGGCCGAGGCGTCGGTGGCGAGCACCGCGCGGGCGCGCTGCAGCGCGCTGTTGACCGAGGCCACCGTGACGCCGAGGAGTTCGGCGACCTCGGCGGCCTTCCAGCCGAGCACCTCACGAAGGATCAGCACCGCCCGCTGCCGGGGCGCGAGCCGCTGCAGCACGGCCACGAAGGCCAGCTTCACCGATTCGCGCTGGGCGGCCACCTCGGCCGGGTCCCCCGTCTCGGGCAGCACCCGGCCGTCCGGGGCGGGGCCGATCCAGGTCACCTCGGGCAGCTGGGTGTCGTGCGCCGTGGCCACCGTGACCGGGCCCGCCAGGTCCATCGGACGGGCCCGGGCGTTGCGGCCGTTCAGCGCGTCCAGGCAGACGTTGGTGGCGATGCGGTACAGCCAGGAGCGCAGCGCGGCCCGGCCCTCGAAGCCCCGGTGCCCGCGCCAGGCCCGGACCATGGTCTCCTGCACCGCGTCCTCGGCCTCGAAGACGGAGCCGAGCATCCGGTAGCAGTAGCCGGTGAGTTCCGTCCGGTACCGCTCCAGCTGGAGCTCGACCGGCTCCTCCGTGATCACGTCGGCCATCGTGCGCCCCCGTCGTCGTGCCGTGCCCTGGTGAACGGGACGAACGTAGCGCAGGGCACCGACATTGATCCGCTCACGGCTCCGGCAGCCGGCCGTCGGCTCACCGCTCCGACGGCCGGCTCACTGCTTCCCGTACACCTGGCCGGAGCCGAAGCCGGTGGTCACCAGCTTCCACAGGGTGGGGAACTCCTCGCCGGAGATGCCGGTCGGGTTGAGCCCGACGATCACGGTGCGGGAGAGGTCGCGGGTGGCGAAGAAACCGCTGCTGTAGCCGGGCCGGGCACCGGTCTTGCCCCAGATCTCGGTGCCGTTCGGCAGCACGCTGCGCAGCATGCCGCCCGCGCTGAAGCAGGCGTGGCCGGCGGTCGGGCCGATCTCGCAGCTCTTGTTGTGGTCGTTCGGCACGTTCGGGACGGCGAACACCTCAGCCTGCTGGGCGGGCGGCAGCAGCCGGCCGCGGAAGAGGGCGTCGAAGAACCGCTCCAGGTCGGCGGCGGAGGAGATCATGCCGCCTTCGGCCCACGGGTACGGGCTCTGCTCGGTGACGTCCACCCGGTCGGTGGTGCCGTCGGCGGCGCGGACGTCCACGTAGCCGGAGGCGTGCGGACCGTGAACGGTCAGGTCGTCGGCGGCCGGGACGTAGGTGGCGTGCAGGCCGAGCGGGCCCGTGATGCGTCGGCGCACCTGGTCGGCGAAGGTGTCGCCGCTGACCTTCTCGATCACCATCCCGGCGACGAAGTAGTTGTTGCCGTTGTACTGCTGGGCGGTGCCGGGCACGAAGCTCATCGGCTGGGTGAGCATGTCGGCGACCACCTGCTCGGGGCTGAAGTAGTCCGCCTTGTGCGCGGCGAACCACGCCGTGCTGCCGTCCCCCGCGGTCATTCCGCCGCCGCCGGGCAGACCGCTGGTGTGGTCGAGCAACTGCCGTACGGTGACCGGCGGGTAGCCGGTCGGCAGCAGGCCGGGCAGGTAGTGCTGGACGGTGCCGTCCAGGTAGACCTTGCCCTCGGCGACGAGCTGGAGCATCACGGTCGCCGTGAACACCTTGGAGATGCTGCCGATCCGGAACCGGGCATTCGCCGGGACGTCCTCGCCCGAGGTGCCGCGCCACCGCGCGTCCTGGCCGCCCACCCGGACCAGCGCGCCGGTGATGTCGGCGGGCAGGGTGTCGAGGGTCTTCGCGAGCGATTCCCGGTCCAGCGGCCCCGGTTGGGCCGACGCGGAGGCGGAGCCAGCGCTGACGGACGGCGCCTCCGCAGCCAGGGCCGGGGCCGCAGCGCCGACCGTGACGGCGGCGAGCAGCGCACCGGCTGCCGCAAGGGTGGACCAACGAATGCTGCGCGTACGGGTGTTCATCCGGCTTCTCTCCAACGACGGCTCGCCCGGCGGGCGGTGGCTCTGACAGGAGAGAGTCTTCGGCGGGACACCCGGCCGCGGCATCCGGGAACTCCCCTGAGCCGGCCCGGAGAAGGCCCCCGAGAAGACCCCCGAGGAGAGCCCCGAGGAGAGCCCTGATGAAAGCCCCCGAGGAAAGCCCCCGAGAGCACCCCTGGCCATGCGCCGGGGGCGGACACCCGCAGCTCGGTGCCCGCCCCCGGCCGGACGGTTCAGTGGGCGGAGTGCTTCTCCGCGCCGCGGTGCCGGTGGCCCTTGAGTTCGGCGTGCATCGCCGGAGCGGAGTGCGTGGCCGCGGCCGGCGTGTCGCGCCCGCCGTGGCGGAACGCCTCGCCGGTGCCGTACCCGGCGCCGGCGGAAGACACCGCGCCGGTGCGCAGCTTCGGCCCGATCCGGGCGGGTGGGCTCGCCATGCCGCGGCGTTCCAGCAGTTCCTGGGTGCCCTGGCGGAGCTGGGCGGTGCTGCCCGGTGTTCGCTTGGTCATCGTGGGCCTCCCTTCGGCGGTCCACCGGCCGGACGGGCGTCGGCCGGAGGGGCCGCACGGGCTTTATGTCCGGATTTTATCCGTCGTGCGCGCCCACGCCACCGGGGAGAGCGGGGAGAGCCGCGAGACCCGGGAGACCGGGGAGACCGGGGAGACCGGGGAGACCGGTCGCGAACGCCCGTCTCAGCCCATGACCTCGTGGACGAAGCACCAGCGCCAGTCCTCCCCCGGCTCGTACGAGCGGATCACCGGGTGGGAGGTGTTGTGGAAGTGCGCGGTGGCGTGCCGCTGCGGCGAGAAGTCGCAGCAGCCGATGTGGCCGCAGTCCAGGCAGATCCGCAGGTGCACCCAGTCCCGGCGCCCCTGCGCCAGGCAGTCGGCGCAGCCGTTGGTGGGAGGAACGGGCTCGATGTCCTGAGGGGCCAGAGCGAGGTCTTCGCAGGCACTCATGAGTGCAGGCTAAGCCGCCCCGGGCCGTCCCGCCCGCTCAGAACTCCCCGGACGGCCCGCTCAGGACGACCCGGCCCGACCCGCCCCGGACGGCCCGCTCGGCCTGCCCGGGACGCCTCCGGCGCTCAGGAGACGCCGGACGCCTCGGACTCCGCCCCCGGCGCCGTCCAACTCGCCAGCAGCGCCAGCTTCTGGGCGGTCGGCGAGCCCACCGGGGCGGTGTAGACGACCAGCAGTTGGTCCGGCGAGCCGTTGACGCCCAGGGTCTCGTAGCCGAACTCCAGGTCGCCGACCAGCGGGTGCCGGACCAGCTTGACGCCGTGGGTCTTCTCCCGGACCAGGTGGTCCGCCCAGAGCCGGCCGAACTCCTCGCTGCGCACCGACAGTTCACCCACCAGGGCGCTCAGCTCCGGGTCCTCCGGGTGCAGTCCGGCGTCCCGGCGCAGGTAGGAGACGGTCTCCGCGGCGACCGCGTCCCACTGCCGGTAGTAGTCCCGGGCCGCCGGGTCGAGGAAGCCGTGCCGGGCCTGGTTGGGCGGGCCGTCCGGGCCGCCGTCCGTACGCGTGGAGAAGCCGTTCACCGCGTCGCCCAGCGCGTTCCAGGCCAGGACGTCCATCCGGCGGCCCAGGACGAAGGCCGGCACCTCGGTCATCAGGTCCAGCAGCAGCCTGGTCCCCGGGCGGACCTGCTGCCGGGCCTGTCCCCGCGCGGCACCGGCGGCGGCACCGGCCGGGGCCTTGGGCGGACGGGCGAGCGAGCGCAGGTGTGCCGTCTCCACCTCGTCCAGCCGCAACACGCGGGCCACCGCGTCCAGCACCGCGTCCGAGGCGCTGCCGCCCCGGCCCTGCTCCAGCCGGACGTAGTAGTCGACGCTGACGCCCGCGAGCTGCGCCACCTCCTCCCGGCGCAGCCCCTGCACCCGGCGGCGGCCGTGCGAGGGCAGGCCCACCTCCTCCGGCAGGATCCGGGCCCGGCGCGTGCGGAGGAAGTCCCCCAGGGTGTTCTCCATGCCTGGCAGGTTAGCCGCGAGCGGCCGCGCGAGGGTGGTACTGCCGTACCCAGGAAAGGCCGTCCCGGGAAGGGGGTTCCCAGGACGGCGGTACCCGGGAAAGGCACAGCCCTGGGTCGGCGGCGGCGGTCCGCGCAGAGTGGTCGACGTCAGCCCGACCACCGCCGGAAACCCCGGAACCCCCGGACCCTCTGGCCCCCGGAACACCGGAACCTCTGGACCCGGACCCCGGAACCTGGACCCCCCTGGAGCCCCCGATGAGCCTCGCCTCCCTCGCCACCCGCACCGCCGTCGTCACCGGAGCCGCCAGCGGCATGGGCGCCGCCACCGCCCGGACGCTCGCCGCCCAGGGCGCCCGGGTCGCCCTGCTCGCCCGGCGCACCGATCGGCTGGACGCGCTCGCCGCCGAGATCGCCGCCGCCGGCGGGCAGGCGCTCGCCGTCACCGCCGACATCACCGACCAGGCCTCCGTGGACGCCGCCGCGAAGGCCGTCCACGACACCTACGGGCAGGTCGACCTGGTCGTCAACAATGCCGGGGTGATGCTGCCCAACCCGCTCGTCGACGGCCGGATCGACGAGTGGACCCGCATGGTCGACACCAACCTCACCGGCGCGCTGCGGATCGTCCGCGCCTTCACCGCCGACCTCACCGCGGCCGCCGCCGAGGGCCGCACCGCCGACCTGGTCAACGTCTCCTCGATCGCCTCACACGTGGTCTTCCCCGACTACGCCGTGTACGGCGCCACCAAGGCCGCGCTCACCCAGCTGTCCGCCGCCCTGCGCAGCGAGCTGGGCCCGCGCGACGTCCGGGTCAGCGCGATCGAGCCCGGCCTGACCGACACCGAACTCGGCGGGCACATCGACAACCCGGCCCTGCGCGAACAGCTCGGCGGCATGTTCGACGTCATCCCGGCGCTCGCGGCCGAGGACATCGCCGACCTCATCGCGTACACCGTCAGCCGCCCCCGGCACGTCAACCTGCGCCACCTGGTCGTGCTGCCGACCCGGCAGGCGTGACCGGCCCGCCCGGCGTCCACGCTCCGCACGCACGGGTGGCATGGGAGCATGCCACCCGTGGCGATCGTGACGGGGAGAACGAACGGCGACACCGACGGGGGCGACACCGGCGGTGTGCCCGCGCAACTGGCGGGTGACGCGGGCGATGCGGGTGACGCGGGCGACGCGGGGGTGCCGGACGGCGGTGCAGCAGGCAGCGGCACAACGGGCAGCGGCGGTGCGACGGACACCAGTAGAGCGGGCAGCAGGGTCACCGGGATCCCCGGGCAGGCCGGACCCGGCCGGTTCCCGGCCCGCCCGGTGCCCGCCACCGGCCGGCTCCGGCAGCCCGTCGCCCTGATCCGGTTGCTCGGCGGCCTGTTCGCCATCGCCCTCACCCTGCTGCTCGCCGACTACGCCCGCGCCACCACCGGCGGCATCGCCGCCGACGTGGCCGAGGCCGCCGCCCTGGTGCCGCGGCCGCTGGCGAGCCTGGCAGGCGGGCTCACCACTGCCGCCGTCCTGCTGCTGCCGGTCGGCCTCGCCGTGCGCCGCCTGCTCGGCCCCGACCGGCGGCGCGCCCTCCAGCAGGTCTCCGACGGGCTGCTCGCCGCCGTCCTCGCGTACGGCGCCACCCTCGGCGTGGACCTGTGGGCGGACGGCCTCGCTCCGCACTCGCTGCTCACCGCGCTCAGCCAGCCGCTGCCCGGCGACGTCCTCGGGCACACCGAACCGGTGTACGGCTACCTCGCCCCGGTCCTCGCCTTCATGACCGCCTCCGGCAGCCGCGAACGCCGCCTGCCCTGGACCGTCCTCGCCCTCTCCGGCCTCGCCGGACTGGCCGGCGGCTTCGCCACCCCCACCGCGCTGCTGCTCGGCCTGCTGATCGGCTGGACCGGCGCCCACGGCACCCTCTACGCGGTCGGCACCCCCGACCCCTGCCCCCGGCCCGGCGAGATCCTGCGCGCCCTGCGCGAGAGCGGCCTGCGCCCGGTCGAAGCCCACCCGACCGGGCCCGACCGCTACCGGGTCCGACAGGCCGACGACCGCCCCGACCTCGACGTCCAGCTCCTCGACCGGCAGGCCGTCACCGCCGCCGCCGTCCAGCGCGCATGGCGCCGGCTGCGCCTGCGCACCGCCCCCGACCCGCGGGTCCTGCGCTCCCCGCGCACCGGCCTGGAACACGAGGCCCTGGTGACGTACGCGGCCCTGGCCGCCGGCGTCCGCACCCGCAGCATCGCCGCCACCGCCGGTGTCGGCCACGACACCGCCCTCCTCGCGTACGAGCGGCTGGCCGGCCGCACCCTGGACCAGCTCGCCGACGAGGAGATCACCGACGAGCTGCTCACCGACGCCTGGGGCCAGCTCGCCCTCCTCCAGCGCCGCGAGATCGCCCACCGCGCCCTCGTCCCCTCCTCGCTCCTGGTCGACGGCTCGGGCGCGGTGCACCTGGTCGACTTCGCCGACGGTGACATCGCCGCCACCGAACTCGTCCTGCGCTGCGACATCGCCCAGCTCCTCACCACCCTCGCCCTGCGCACCGGCGCCGCCCGCTCCGTCCGCACCGCCACCACCGTCCTCGGCCGCGACCCCATCGGCGCCGCTCTCCCCCTCCTCCAACCGATCGCCCTCACCCACACCACCCGCCGCGCCCTCAAACGCCACGCGAAACCCACCGGCCCGGCCCCGGCCCGGCCGGAACCGTCGCCCGCCGCCACCCCGGCCGCCTCGGCTGGCACCGCCCCAGGCGCAGGCACCGGCACCGGCACCGGCACCAGCACCAGCACCAGCACCGCCGACGGGGCGCAGACCCAGAACGCCCCCGTTCCCGGTGGGCTGCTGGAGGAGATCCGGGCGGAGGTGCTGCGGGCGCGGCCGCAGGTGGTGGGGCGGCCGGTGCGGTTGGAGCGGTTGCGGCCGCGGACGATGCTGGCCGTCGTGGGCGGGGTGGTGGCCGGGTGGCTGCTGATCCCGCAGCTGTTCGCGGCGGAGGACAACCCGGTCTCCGCCCTGGCGGACGCCGATCCATGGTGGCTGCTGCTGGCGCTGGTCGCGGCGGCGACGAGCCACGTCACGGCGGCGATGGGGTTCGTCGGCTTCGTGCCGGAGCGGCTGGACTTCCGCAACGCGGTGCTGGCGCAGGTGGCCGGGTCGTTCGTGAAGCTGGTGTCGCCCGGCGGGGTCGGCGGGGTCGCGCTGAACACCCGCCTGCTGCAGCAGGCGGGGATCCCGACGGCGCAGGCGCTGTCCAGCGTCGGTGTGGGGACGATGATCGGACTGGTGCTGCACCTGCTGCAGCTGGGGGCCTTCGTCTACCTGCTGGACCTGCAGCCGGGCGGCTCCGAGCTGGACGCGCTGCCCGCGGTGGTCGGCGGGCTGGCGGGGGCGGCGGCGCTGCTGGCGTTGGTGTCGGCCATCCCGGTGGCCCGGCGGTGGCTGGCGGCGCGGCTGCGGCCGTTGACGACCGAGGTGGTGCCGCGGCTGCTGGACCTGCTGCGCAGTCCGACCCGGCTGGCGGTCGGGGTGACCGGGCAGCTGCTGGTGTCGATCTGCCTGATCTCCTGCCTGTACTGCTGTACCCGGGCGATCGGCCGGGAGCCGTCCTTCGCCTCGGTCGCGGTGGTGTTCCTGGTGGGCAACGCGGCGGGCAGCGCGGCGCCGACCCCGGGCGGGGCCGGCGCGGTGGACGGGGCACTGATCACGCTGCTGCAGCAGACCGCGTCGATGGAGAAGGGCGGCGCGCTGGCGGCGGTGGCGCTGTACCGGCTGCTGACGCTGATCCTGCCGGTGCTGCCGGGCTGGGCGGCGCTGGCCTGGCTGCAACGCCGCCGCGCGCTCTAGGGTCCGCCACACGCCGTAGGGCCGCCGCTCGGGAACAGCCCGGCACGCGGGGCCCGCTCGGGTTCAGCCCGACCCCGCGCGGCCCGCTCGGGACGGCTACTCCCGGTACTCGTCCTCGTCGAGCTGGACCACCCGGGTCTGCTCCGCGACGTCCGCGACGTCGGTGGCCGGGTCGGCGCCGAGGGCGCGGCGCTCGGCGACCTCGTCGTACTCGTCGACGTCGGGCGCCTCCTCGTCGGGCTCGACGGTCTCGGCGGTCTCGTCGATCAGGTAGTCCTCGTGATCCTGCGGCATGGCATCGTCCTCACTGTTCGGAGGCTCCCACGGGCCCGGGTGGCGGTACTGGCAGTATCCGCCGCCCGGTGCCCGGACGCGAAGCGCCGAGCCCGCCCGGGCGTGTTGCCGCAAGCGCCGTGCCGCCTCCGTGCCGCCTCCGTGCCGCCCGGCCGAACCCCTCGCATTGACCCACGAATCACGCTGCCGAATGACCCAAGAGAAGGGTGCATTCCGAGCCTAGGGTCGTAGCCATGACGACGAACGAGCTCACCGAAGCCCCCGCCCGCCTCGACTACGCCCGCACCGTCCCGAAGGTGTTCCGGGCGATGATCGCCCTGGACGCCGCCGCCCGCGAGGGCCTGGACCCGGCGCTGGTCGAGCTCGTCCAGATGCGCACCTCGCAGCTGAACGGCTGCGCGTACTGCCTGGACATGCACACCAAGGACGCCCGCAAGGCCGGCGAGAGCGACGAGCGGATCTACCTGCTGCCGGTCTGGCCGGAGGCCCCGGCCGGGGTGTACAGCGAGCGCGAGCGGGCCGCCCTGGCACTCGCGGAGGAGATCGCGCGGATCGGCGGCGGGGTCTCGGACGCGGTGTACGCCCGGGCGGCCGCGCACTTCGCGGAGGCCGAGCTGGCGCAGCTGATCTCGGTCTGCTTCACCATCAACGCCTGGAACCGCATCAACGTGGCCACCCGCAAGTCCCCCGGCGCCGCCTGACCGGGCCACCTGCCGGACCGCCGCGCGGGGCACCGTACGCAGCACCGCCCGGTGGCCCGCGCGGAACGCCGCCCAGGCCACCGGGGGTACGATCGGTGCCGTACAAAGGGCTTACCCACACCCACCCGGTGGCCCCGAGGCCCACACGAACGACGGGGAAATCATGTCCGGCTCGCACTACTTCAGCGGTGCACCCGAGGTCGCCAGCGACCGTCGGCCGATCACGGTCTCCCTGCCGGACCTGACCCTGGAACTGACCACCGACACCGGGGTGTTCTCCCGCGAGCGGCTCGACCCGGGCACCCGGATCCTGCTGGAGCACGCCCCGCAGCCGCGGGTGCGCGGCCCGATCCTGGACGTCGGCTGCGGCTACGGCCCGATCGCGCTCACCTGGGCGACCCGGCGCAAGCGCCTGCCGGTCTGGGGGGTGGACGTCAACGAGCGCGCCCTGGAGCTGGTGCGGCTCAACGCCGAGGCGCTGGGGCTGGGCAACGTCCAGGCCGCGCTGCCGGACGACGTCCCGGAGGACCTCCGGTTCGCGACGATCTACTCCAACCCGCCGATCCGGATCGGCAAGGCGGCACTGCGCCGCCTGCTGACGCACTGGCTCGGCCGGCTGACCCCGGACGGCTCGGCGTTCCTCGTGGTGCAGAAGCACCTGGGCTCGGACTCGCTGCAGAAGTGGCTGAACGACCAGGGCTACCCGACGACCCGGGTCGCGTCGGTCAACGGGTTCCGGATTCTGGAAGCGCGGCCCCGTCCCGAGGTGGGCGAGGGCTCCGAGAATGGACGAGGTACGACGTCGTGAAGCAGCTCCGCGGGACCGAACTGAAGCGTCTGCACCGCTCGTGGCGGCGCAGCAACGAGTTCCGGCTCGCGATGATCCTGGAGAACCTGCAGTCGCCGTTCAACGTCGGCTCGGTGGTCCGGACCGGTGCGGCGATGGGCGCCGAGAAGCTGTACCTGGTCGGGGACACCCCGTCGGTGCGCTCGTCCGGCGCGCAGAAGGCCGCGATGGGCACCGACAAGTACCTGAAGGTGGAGCACTTCCCGACCATCGCCGAGGCGGTGGCGGCGGCGAAGGCGGACGGCTTCAAGGTGGTCGGCCTGGAGCTGGCGGACGAGGCGGTGCCGATGTTCGCCGCCGAGCTGACCCCGGCGGTGGCCTTCGTGCTCGGGCACGAGGACCGCGGGATCACGCCGGACGCGCTGGAGCTCTGCGACCAGGTGGTGTTCGTGCCGCAGCTGGGCCGGGTCGGTTCGCTGAACGTGTCGGCGGCCGCGACGGTGGCCTGCTACGAGGCGCGCCGGCAGGGGTACACGATCAGCGGCACCCCGGACGGCGACCTCGGCGGTGACTTCGGGGGCGACCTCGGGGGCGACGAGGACTGAAGCGTGTGAACGGCGGGAGGGGTGTGCCGAAAGGCCCACCCCTCCCGGCGTTTCCGCCCGGAAACCCCGCACATCTCTGCCGAACGGCAGATGTGCGAACGGCCTCCGCCCGGAAGCATTCCGTGCGTGACCGAACTCCGGATCCTCGACCTGACCAAGGAGTACCGCGGCGACAAGCGCGCGGTGGACTCCTTCACTCTGACGCTGCGGCCCGGCGTGCTCGGCCTGCTCGGCGCCAACGGCGCCGGCAAGTCGAGCCTGATGCGCATCCTGGCCACGGTCACCCGGCCCACCTCGGGCCGGGTGCTCTGGGAGGGCGAGGACATCGCCCGCCGCCCCGGGCCGCTGCGCCGTGCCGTCGGGTACCTCCCGCAGGACTTCGGCGTCTACCCGCAGCTCACCGCGCGCGAGTTCCTCGGCTACCTGGCCGCCGCCAAGGGGATGCGGCGGCGCCCCGCGAAGGCCCGGATCGACGAACTGCTCGAGCTGGTCAACCTGTCGGGCGCGGCCGGGCAGCGGCTCGGCGCGATGTCCGGCGGGATGCGCCAGCGGGTCGGCATCGCCCAGGCACTGCTCAACGACCCGGCGCTGCTGATCGTGGACGAGCCGACGGTCGGGCTGGATCCGGAGGAGCGGCTGCGCTTCGGCAGCCTGCTGAGCGGGCTCGGCGCCGACCGGATCGTCGTGCTGTCCACCCACATCGTCCCGGACGTGGCCGCCACCGCCGACCGGATCGCCGTCATGGGGCACGGCCGGCTGCTGCACCACGGCACCCCGGAGGAGTTGCTCCGCCGCGCCGAGGGCTCCGTCTGGGAGTTGACCGTCGGGGCCGAGCAACTCCCCTCGCTGCGTTCGCGGTTCCTGCTCGGCGGCACCACCCGCACCCCGCAGGGCGTCCGGGCGCGGGTGCTGTCCGGGGCCCGGCCCGCACCGGAGGCTCAGCCCGTCACGCCCCGGCTGGACGACGCGTACCTGCTGCTCACCGCCGCCCCGGCCGCGGCCGAGGAGGTGGCGGCATGGTGACGCGCGTCGGGGCGCTGGCCCTGGCCGACTTCCGGGAGCGCCGACGGCGGCCCGGCTACCTGGTCGTGCTGCTGGGCACGCTCGCCCTCGGGCTGCTGGCCGCGCCGGTCGGCGACTCCCGCTGGGAGGTGTTCCAGGTGACCGATCTGCACGGCCGCTACACCAGCGGCTACGTGGGGACGGTGACGGCGCTCGGCGGCGCGGTCTGGCTGTCGCTGGCGGGCTTCGGCATCGTGCGCGGGGCGATCCCCCGGGACGAGCAGAGCGGTGTCGGCCGGCTGCTCGCCGCCACGCCGATGAGCCGGATCGCCTATCTGGCCGGCAAGTTCGGCAGCAACCTGCTGCTGTTCGGCTCGATGCTGCTCGCCCTGGCCGGAACGGCGCTCGGGGTGCAGCTGCTCAAGGGCGACGCGGACCACGTGGACGTGGTGCGGCTGCTGCTGCCGTACGTCCTGATCACGCTGCCGCTGCTGGCGGCGGTGGCCGGGTGCGCGGTGCTCTTCGACACCGTGCCCGGGCTGCGCGGCGGGCTGGGGGCCGCGGTCTGGTGCGCGGTCTGGCTGGTGCTCGTCCTGGGCGCGCAGACGAGCAGCGGGCTGGATCTGCTGGGCATGCGGCGGATCACCGCGTCGATCCGGGAGGTGCTCGCGGCGGGCGGACGGCCGGTTGACGGCGTGGAGTTCGGGGTCGGGCTGACGGCGGACGACCGGGTGCTCGGCACCTTCGACTGGCCCGGTCTGGGGCCGGGCGAGGCGGGCGGACCGGCCGCGACGGGGCTCCTGCTGACGGCGGCGGCCGTCGGGCTCGCGCTGCTCGGGGCGCTCTGGTTCCGCCGCTTCGACGGGGCGCAGGCACGCCCGGGTACGACGACGCTCCGCCCGGGCGCGACGGGGGTGCGCCCGGGCGGGTGGGGCCGTGGGGCCGCCCCACAGGACGGCGCGGCGGGCGCGGATCCGGAGGCCGGCCCCGCCGCCTTCGCACTGGATCCGGCCCGACTGACCCCGGCCCACCGGGGCGGCACGGTGCTCGCCGCGCTCGCCGGTGAACTGCGGATCCTGGCGCAGGGGCAGCGGTGGTGGTGGGCCGGGGCCGCGGTGATCGCGCCGGTGGCGCTGAGCGTCGCACCGGACGGGCCCAGCCACGCGATGCTGCCGTTCGCGATGCTCTGGCCGATGCTCCTCTGGTCCCGGATGGGCCACCGGGCGGGCGGCGGCAGCATCGAGGAACTGCTCGGCGCCTGCCCGTCCCCGCTGCGCCGCGGGCTGGCCGCCCTGCTCGCCGGGATCGTCCCGGCGCTGGCGGTGGCGGCCGGGCCGGTGGTCCGGCTGCTCGGCGCCGGGGAGTCCCGGGCCGCCGCGGGCGCCCTGGCCGGGGCGCTGCTGATCCCCTCCCTGGCGATGCTCTGCGGCACCGTCACCCGCGGCCCCCGGCTGTTCCAGACCCTCTACCCGCTGCTCTGGTACGCGATGGTCAACCACGTCGGCGGGCTGGACTTCCTCGGCGTCTCCGGGGGCCGCGCCCCGGCCCCGGCGGCGGTCGCCGGCCTCGCCGCCGCACTGGCCCTGGGCGCGCTCACCGTCGACGCGATACGCCACGCCACCCGCTAGCCGACGGGTCGAGAGCCGGTTCCCCCGCCCGGGGGAGCCGGTCCCTCCGCAGGACGGAGGCCACGCCCGGGGGCGAACCGGCAGCGTTGTCGGCAACGGACGCACAGCCCGAAATCCCGCCCCGCACCGAAGGACCGACCATGCGCAAGCCGATCACCGCCATCGCCCTCGCCACCGCAGCCACCGCCCTCTCGGCGGGCACCGCCATCGCAGCCCCCGCCCCCGCGCCCGCAGCCGACCACCTCCGGCTGCACAGCTGGACCGTGCTCAACGAGCACGGCCCCGGCCCCAACCCCGGCGAGCGGCTCACCGCGTGGGTCGACGCCCGGACCGTCGACGGCCGCACACGTGGACACGCCGTGGTGCAGCACGAGTTCATCGGAACCGGTACCGCCCGGGTCGAGTTCGACATCGACTGCCTGACCGCCGACGCCGGCGGTGCGGTCACCGTCACCGGGCCGGTCGGCACCGCCACCGTCACGCCGGTCAACGGCCCGGCGACCGCCGGCCGGGCCGACTGGCACCCCGAGACCGGTCTCACCTTCTATCCCGCGGACGCGAGCGGCGAGCACCGGGTCGGCTGGGCCGGGGCCGACTTCCTGCACCCCGACGCGCCCGCCCGGGCCACCAGGTGCACCCCGGTCCCGGCCGGTCTCTGGGTCATCGAGGGTCGCACCGCCGTACACCGGTGATCCATCCGCGCCCACCGGAGAAGCACCGGAGTGAGGAGGACGGCCATGCCGACCGCCGCCGGACGGGCTGCCCGTCGTGGCCCCGCGGACACGGCAACGATCCGCAAAGCTGCCGGTCAACCGGCAGATTGGGCCCGGCGCGAGGCCGAAACCCCGGAGTACGATGGCCCGGTCCCGGAGGCGCCGAACGCATCAGAGTCCCGTGGGCCCGCCCCTCGCCGAAGCCGAAGCGATCCTCTCGGAGCGAGGTCGGGCAGGGCCGCGCGCCCGGGGATCGTCAATCGCACCACAGCACCAGGCAAGGCCCAGAACGACGGCCCGTCGTGCTGCGCAGGCAGGGCGAGGGGCCGCGCCACGCCCCGATGCCCCGTCTGTGAGGACGCACCCATGACCCCTGCCTTGTCCACCACGAGCCCGACCACCGGCGGACGCCCGACCGGGATCGCCGACTCCACCGACTCCACCTCCACAGCCACCGGAGTCTTGACCTCCACCTCCACCTCCACCGAACCCGCGACCGAACCCTCCACCTACAGCAGGCTGTTGGGCCTACTGGCCACCCATCCCGCCGCCTACCGGACGATCTGCCACGAGCCGGAGGGGAACACCGCCCTCGCCAGCGAGCTGCGCGGCCACCCGCTGGAGCAGGCCGCCAAGTCCATCGTCATCCGGGCCAAGCGCACCAAGCAGGCCGGCGGCGGCCGGTACGCGCTCGCCGTGGTGCCGGGCGACCGCCGGGTCGATCTGGACGCCGTCGGCCAGGCCCTCGGGTCCAGCCGGGTCGGCTTCGCGGACCGCACCACCGCCGAGCGGCTGAGCGGCTGCGTGACCGGCTCGATCATCCCGTTCTCGTTCCACCCCGATCTCGAACTCCTCGTCGACCACGACCTGTTGGCGCATAGCCATCTCTTTTTCAACGCCGCGAGACTCGATCGCTCCATCGAACTGCGCACCGCCGTCTACCGGACGCTGGCACAACCGCAGGTGCTCGCCATCGCTGCCTAGCCCCTCCCGGTCCGGCCCGGGAGCGGATCCCGAGCCGGACCCCCCGGGCCGCCCTGCCAGGACGAGATTCCGCCACCTCCGGCGACCTGGTAGGAAGTGGATCATCATGAACGACAACGATGTAGTACGACTGGACCAGGTCACCCGCACCTACGGAGCGGGCCAGAACACCGTCACCGCCCTGGCCGGGGTCACCCTCGGCTTCGCCCGCGGCAGCTTCACCGCCGTCATGGGCCCGTCCGGCTCCGGCAAGAGCACCCTGCTCCAGTGCGCCGCCGGACTCGACCGCCCGGACTCCGGCACCGTCATCGTCGACGGCGTCGACCTCGGCGGCCTCGACGAGACCGCCCTGACCGAACTGCGCCGGGAGCGCCTGGGCTTCGTCTTCCAGGCCTTCAACCTCCTGGGAGCCTTGACCGCCGAGCAGAACGTCGGCCTGCCACTGCGCCTGGCCGGCCGTAGACCCGACCCGGCGCAGGTCCGGGACGCCCTCGCCCAGGTGGGCCTGGGCGAGCGGACCGGCCACCTGCCCTCGCAGATGTCCGGCGGCCAGCAGCAGCGGGTGGCGATCGCCCGGGCGCTGATCGCCGCCCCCGAGGTGCTCTTCGCAGACGAACCAACCGGCGCCCTGGACAGCTCCAGCAGCCGCGAGGTGCTCACCCTGCTCCGCTCCCTGGTCGATCGGCAGGGCCAGAGCACCATCATGGTCACCCACGACCCGGTCGCTGCCTCCTACGCCGACACCGTGCTCTTCCTCGCCGACGGCCAGGTCGTCGACCGTCTGGCCGACCCGGACCCGCAGACCGTAGCCGCCCGGATGACCGCGCTGGAAGACGCCCGCGCAAAGGCTGCCGCCAACGCCGCCGCAGAAGCCGGAACCCCCGGACACGGTGACCCCCGATGAACGGTCTCCGACTGCTGCTCCCGATCGCCGCCGTCTCCCTGCGGCGACGGTGGCCGTCCTTCGTCGGCTCCTTCGTCGCGCTCGCCCTCGGCGTCGCGGTGATGTCCGCCGCCGGGGTGCTCCTCAACACCACGATGGGCGAGGACTCGCTGCCCGGCGCGCCCTCGCTGCACAAGCTGGTGAGCTTCATGGCCGCCATGGCCGGATTCGTCTCGGTCTTCGTGGTCTCCTCGACCTTCGCCTTCGCCGTCGCCCAGCGCCGCCAGGAGACGGCGATGCTGCGCGCGGTCGGCGCGACGCCGCGTCAGGTCCGGGCGCTGGTCCTCGGCGAGGCCCTGGTAGTGGCGCTGGCCGCCGCGGTCTCGGGCTGCCTGCTCGGGCTGGCCGTCGCCCCGGCGATCGCCGGCTGGCTGGTCGACCAGGGCGCCGCGCCGAGTGGCTTCCACTCCGAGCCGGCCCTGCTGCCGCTGCTGCTCGCGGCCTCGGGCGGGCTCGTCGTCGCCCTGCTCGGCGCCTACGCGGCCTCCCGCCGGGCCGGCCGGGTGCGGCCGGTGGAGGCACTGAACGAGGTCGCCGTCGACAAGAAGGTGATGCCGGTGGTCCGTTGGGTGGCCTCGGTCCTCTTCCTCGGTGTCTTCGGCTACACCCTGTCGACGTTCATCTCGATGCCCGCGTCGATGCTGGCCGACCCGCAGTCCCGCGATCCGGAGACCACCCCGCAGTGGGCGCTGCTCTTCGACGTCATGGCGGTGCTCGCCGTCGTGCTGATCGCCCCGGTGCTGGTGCCGCCGCTGGTACGGCTGCTCACCTCGCTCGTCCCGTTGCTGCCCGGCGCGGCCGGGCTGATCGCCCGACAGAACGCGCTCGCCGCGATCCGCCGCACCGTCTCCACCGCGACGCCGGTCTTCCTGGTGATCGGCCTGGCCGGCTCGGTGGTCGGCGGCACGGTGGCCTTCAGCGACGCGATGGCCGCCCAGGGCCGCGCCGCCCTGAAGGCCGGGTACGTGATCGAGCCGTCCGACGGCCACACCGTGCCCGCCGACGCCCTCCGGGGCCTCGCCGCCCTGCCGGACGCCCGACTGACCACCGCGGCGACCGTACGGTTCGACGGCCTGGCGCTCCCGGACCAGCAGCCCGCCCCCGGCCGCCCCACCGACCTGCCGATCCCGGAGGACGGCCTCGCCGTCGACGGCGACCTGCGCGAGGCCTGGAACCTGACCGCCGACGCCGGCTCGCTCGCGGATCTGCACGGCAGGACGGTCGCGGTCTCCACCGACATGGCGCGGGTCTTCGGCTGGCACGTCGGCGACACCCTGAACGCCCGACTCGCGGACGGTACCCGGGAGCCGCTGCGGCTGGTCGCCCAGGTCCGCCACCTGCTGCCACAGCTGCCCGAGATCGTCGTCCCCCGCGAGGCCGTCCCCGGCGAGAGCGCCGTCTCGGTCGCCTACCTGGGCACCGGCGCGGGCCCCGAGCAGGTCACGGCCGCGCTGGGCGGCAGCGCGGCCCGGGCCACCACGGGCGCGGACTGGATCGGGACGCACAACGACCGGACCGCGAAGAACAGCTGGATCGCGATGCTGGCGATCCTCGGCCCGGCCCTCCTCTACGCGCTGATCGCGATCGTCAACACGATGATGATGTCCACCGGCGACCGCCTGCGGGACTTCGCCACCCTGCGCCTGACCGGCGGCACCCGCCGCCAGGTCCTCCGCGTGGTCGCCGTCGAGACCCTGCTGGTCGTCGCCACCGCGGCGGCCCTCGGACTGCTCGTCACCCTGCTGACCCAGTACGCGACCGTCCTGCTGATCGAGAACCGCATCCTCGACGCGACCCAGTCCGCGGCCTTCGACCTGCCCTGGGGCGCCCTCGCCGGAGCCACCGCGGTCTGCCTGGTCCTCGCCCTGGTCTCCAGCCTGGCCCCGGCCCGGCTGGCGCTGCGCATCCGCCCCCTCGACCTCGCGAGCGGCCGCCACTGACCCCCGCCCCCGCCCGGCCCCGCTCCCCCACCCAGGCAGCGGGGCCGGCCCGTTCCCCCACGAAAAAGCCCAGGTCAGAAAGGATCTGACCTGGGCTTCAAGCTGAGCAGACCGGCCGAGCGACACAAAGCGCAAAAGCCCCAGGTCACGGCGAGTGAGTCCTGGGGCTTCTACAGAGCCGCCTGCGGGATTCGAACCCGCGACCTACGCATTACGAGTGCGTTGCTCTGGCCAGCTGAGCTAAGGCGGCACCGTTGCCGTGTGTGGCGGCAACGCGGGCCAGTCTACACAGGTTTCGCGGGTGATCCGTACCCGGATGCCGGGGGGTGGATCAGGCGGAGGAGACGGCCAGTTTGGCGGCGAAGCCGGCGAAGAGGACGGCGACGCCGCTGGTGAGGGTGGCGGAGAGGCGCTTGCGGCGGCGGAAGGCGGTGGCGAGGGTGGTGCCGGCGAAGATCAGCAGCGAGAGGTAGAGCAGGCTGAAGGTCTGCAGGACGCCGCCGAGGAGGGCGAAGGACAGGGCGGGCCGGCCGTAGGACGGGTCGACGAACTGGGTGAAGAAGGAGAGCAGGAAGAGGATGGCCTTGGGGTTGAGGAGGCTGACCACCAGGGCGCGGCGGAAGGGGTTCTCGGCGGATTCGGGGGCCGGCTCGGCGGTGGGGTCGGCGGCCACCCGGCGTTCGCGCCAGAGCTCGCGGGCGGCGCGGAGCATGCCGTAGCCGAGCCAGAGCAGGTAGGCGGCGCCGCCGAACTTGACCACCGCGAAGACGGCGGGGTTGGCCTTCAGCAGGGAGGCGGCACCGATCGAGGTGAGGCTGATCAGGGTGAGGTCGCCGACGAAGACGCCGGCCGCGGCCCGGTAGCCGGTCCGGACGCCCTTGCGGGCGGCGACGGACAGCACGTACAGGGAGTTGGGGCCGGGCAGCAGGACGATGACGAGGGCGCCGAGGATGTACGTCGCCAGGTCGTTGACTCCGAGCACGTTGCGCTCCGGTGCGGGGGAAGGGCAGGGGGCGCTCATCGTAACGTCGCACCGGCAATCGATTGAAGCGAGAACTACCTACCGGTCGCCCGGAACCCCCGCCCCCTACCGGTCGCAGCGCTTGCCCGGCTCGGGGGCCTCCCCGGTCAGCAGGAAGCGGTTCACCGCCCCGTCCACGCAGGCGCTGTGCCGGCCGTACGCGGTGTGGCCGTCCCCGTCGAAGGTGAGCAGGCGGCCGGACTCCAGCTGCCCGGCCAGGGACTGGGCCCAGGCGTACGGGGTGGCCGGGTCCCGGGTGGTGCCGACGACGACGATCGGGGCGGCGCCGGCCGCCCGGATGGTGTGCGCCGTACCGGTGGCCCGGACCGGCCAGTACGCGCAGGTCAGCGCCATCCAGGCCATGTCGCGCCCGAAGTGCGGCGAGACCTGCTCGAAGTCCGGCACCGCCCGCTGGACCTCCTCCGGTCCGCGGAACGGGGCGGGCAGGTCGAGGCAGTTCACCGCCGTGTTGGCGAACATCAGGTTGGGGTACGAGCCGTCCGCCTCGCGCCCGTAGTAGGCGTCGGAGAGCTTCAGCAGCCCGGTGCCGTCGCCCGCCTTGGCGTCGGCGAGCGCGGTGCGCAGCTTGGGCCAGAGGAAGTCGGCGTACATGGCCTCGATGACGCCGGTGGTCGCCTGGGACTCGGTGAGTCGGCGCCCGCTGTCCGTGGTGGGCAGCGAGGCGGTCTGGACGGCCGCGAACAGGGCTCTGAGCTGCTCGCCGACCTGCTGCTCGGTGCGGCCGAGCGGGCAGTCCTCACGCTTGGCGCAGTCCTTGGCGAAGGCGGCCCAGGCGGTCTCGAAGCCGCCGGCCTGGGTGCGGTTGCCGGTGACCGAGTCGAGCGCCGGGTCCATCGCGCCGTCCAGCAGCAGCCGGCCCACCCGGGTCGGGAAGAGCCCCGCGTAGGTCGCGCCGAGGAAGGTTCCGTAGGACTTGCCGACGAAGTTCAGCCGCTCGTCGCCCAGCAGGGCGCGTAGCACGTCCATGTCCCGGGCGGCCTCGACGGTGCTGAGGTGGCCGAGCGCCGTTCCGGCCTGCTTCCGGCAGCCCTCGGCGAACTCCTTGTCGGCGGCGACGAGGGCGTCGATCCCGTGCTGGTCGCCGGGGGTCAGGTCGACGGCGGTGAAGGCGTCCATCCGGTCGCCGCTCAGGCAGGTGACGGGGGTGCTGCGGCCCACCCCGCGCGGGTCGAGGCCGACCAGGTCGTACCGGGCGCGCACCCCGAGGTCGTACGTCCGGGCGGCGGACTCCAGGTACTCGACCGCCGAGCCGCCGGGCCCGCCCGGGTTGAGCAGCAGCGAGCCGAGCCGCGGGTCGTGGGAGCCGGCGCCGGTACCCGCGCCGGTCGCGGCGGGTTCGGCCGCCGCGCGGGCGGCCGCCAGGGTGAGCTCGCCGTCCCCCGGCCGGTCGTAGTCCAGCGGCACCCGGAACGTCGTGCACTCGAACCCGCCGTCGCACGGCTGCCAGGCCAACCGCTGCGCGTAGTACGGCGCGAGCGCGGCCGGGACGGTGGCGGGCAGCGGCTCCAACGGGGTGGCCCCCGGCGCGCCGGCCGCCGGGGTCGAGGGCTCGCCGGGGCCCGGCGTCGCGGCCGGGGCCGAGGACACACCGGAGTCGGCCGAATCGGACGAGGCCGCCCTCGGCGCCCCGTACGGGCCTGAGCCGCACCCGCCGGCCAGCAGGCCGACGGCCAGCGCCGCGGCCGACACCCGCGCCGTCGCGGCCAGTACCCGAATCCGCCCGAAGGCCCTCATCCGGTTGCTCTCCTCAGAGGATGGAAGGGACGAAGAAGCGATGACCCGGAAAGCGGAGGAAACGCCGCTGCCCGGTACCCACCCCGGGGTACCGGGCAGCGTAACGCCCGCTCGACGGGTGCTCAGGACGCCTTGGCCAGCGCCTCGGCCAGGAACTGCGCCGCCTGCCGGACCAGCCGCAGCCGCTCCCGGTCGGGGGTGAAGTCCTGCACGTTGTCCGAGATCCGCACCTCGGCCTTGGCCGCCGGACCGGGGCCCGCCTTGAGTGAGGCCTGGAGCTTGCGGGCCGCGTCCAGCCCGGCGGAGTCGGCCTTAGCGGCGGCCAGCAGCAGCTTGGCCGCGCTGCCGGTCGGGGCCTCGGCCCCGGTCTGGGTGAGCGCGGCGGCGTCGTAGCGGCCGGAGACCGCCGCGGCCGCGCCGTACAGGTCGGGGCGGGCCAGCCCGGCGGCGGCCGCGCACGGCGCGCCGCCGTCGACGCCGAGGGTGCCCCAGGAAGCCGGGCCGGGCGGCAGGGTGCGGAAGGAGGCCGCGATGGTGGTGCGCAGCGTCGCGTCGTCCGCGACGGCGGCCGGGGCGGCGGCGACCAGCTCACAGGGGTGCGCGGTGCCGTTCGGCGCCTCGGGGGCGACCAGGATGAACGCGCGGGCCTTGCCGGTCTGCAGCGCCGAGCCGATGCCCTCGAACACGTCCGGGACCTCGGCGTCGGCGGTCCTGCGCGGCGCGGCCGCGTGCATCACGACGACCGGGAAGCGCGCGTTGGGCTCCTTGGCGTACTGCGGCGGCAGCCAGACCCGGACGTTGCGCGGGCGCCCGTCGGGGCCGAGCACGGCGGACTGAAGGAGCTCGCCGCCGCCCGGGTGGCCGACGCTGTCGAAGCGGCTGACCACGGCGGGGGCCGTGGTGGCGACCGGGGTGGCAGCGGCGGCAGCAGCGCCGGCGGCCGGCTCGGTGGCCGCGGGCGGCGCCGCCTGCTGCCGGGCGGCCGCCCCGGCCGCCGACTCCGAGCCCGCCCCCGCCGCGTCCACGACGGGCTGCGGACGGTCCGGGTCCTGGTCGCCGCGGCCGAGAGCGCCGAAGGCGCCGAGCCCGGTGAGCAGCGTCAACCCGGTGACGCACACCCCGCAGACCATCGCCCCGCCCGCGCGCACCAGCATCGGCCACCGGTCTCCGGCCAGCTCGTAGGTCTCGGCGGCGCGCAGGTCGCGCCAGCGCTGCAGGGCACCGCGGGCCAGCCAGATCCCGCCGAGCGCGGCGGCCAGTAGGGGAATGACGAGGAGCGAACGAACCATGCGACGCACCGCCTCGGGAGGAGGGCCGGCGCCGGACCGGACCCGGCGCGTACGGGAGGCGACCGGCCCGGCACCGGGCGCAGTCGGCCCCCAGCGTGCACAACCGGCGGACGGTCACACGCTCGTGTGCCCGGCGCGTATCGCCCGTTCACTCGAAGGTGGGACAACGCACCGGCTCCGGCAGGCGTACGGCCGTCGGCCGGTGGAGCGGACCGGCGGGCGGCTTGGGCGGACGGCTTGGGCGGAGCGGACCGGCGGACGGCTGGGCGGAGCGGACCGGCGGAGCGCCCCTACGGACGACCCGGCCGACACCCCTGCGGCCGGCTCAGCCCGCGCGCAGCGCCACCGTCATCGCCTCGACCGCCAGCAGCGGGTCCACGTTGCGGTCCAGCGCCTCGCGGCAGGCCAGCACCGCCTCGATCCGGCGCAGCGTGCCCTCCGCCGGACCGGCCTGGGCGACCCGGTTCAGGGCCTGCCGCTGGTCCTCGTTGGCGAGCGCGCCGGTGGAGCCGAACTGGATCGCGAGCACGTCCCGGTAGAAGCCGAGCAGGTCGAGCAGGGCGACGCCGAGGGTCTCCCGGCGGGTGCGGGTGGCGCGGCTCTTCTGCCGCTTCTCCAGCTCCTTGACCGCCCCGGCCATGCCGCGCGGCGCCTTGCTGCCCTCGGCGGCGCCGTAGGCGGCCTTGAGGTCGTCGGTCTCCTTGGCGTCCTGGGTCTCGGCGAGCGCTTCCGCGTCGGCCTTGGCGGTGTCGACCAGGCGCTGGGCGGCGGTCAGGCAGCCGCCGATGTCGCCGACCTCCAGCGGGATCCGCAGCACGTCCGTCCGGCGGGTGCGGACCTGCTCGTCGACGGCGAGGCGGCGGGAGCGCTCGATGTCGCCCTGTCCGGCGAGCGCGGCGAGCCTGGCGGTCTCCGGGTCGACGCCGTCGCGGCGGACCAGCGTGTCGGCGACCGCCTCGGCGGCGGGGGTGCGCAGCACCAGCAGGCGGCAGCGCGAGCGGATGGTCGGCAGCACGTCCTGGACGGAGGGGGCGCAGAGCAGCCAGACGGTGCGCGGGGAGGGCTCCTCCACGCCCTTGAGCAGCGCGTTCGCGGCGGCCTCGGTGAGCCGGTGGGCGGCGTCCACCAGGATCACCGACCAGCGGCCGCCGGTCGGGTAGCTGGAGGCGCGCAGCACCAGGGCGCGCATGTCGCCGACACCGATGGACAGGCCGTCGGTCCGGACGTACTTCACGTCGGCGTGGCTGCCGGCCAGCACGGTGTGGCAACCGTCGCAGAACCCGCAGCCGGGCGTGCCGCCGAGCGCGAGGTCGGGACTGGTGCACTGGAGGGAGGCGGCGAAGGCTCGCGCGGCGGTGACCTGGCCGGCACCGGGCGGACCGGTGAACAGCCAGGCGTGCGTCATCAGGGAGGCGTTCCCACCCTCGACGGGGGCGGCCCCGCGGCCGACCTCGACCGCCGCCCCGGCTGCCCGGGCTGCGGCGGTCAGCTGCTCGACCACCCGCTCCTGGCCCACCAGGTCGTCCCAGACGGCCACTACTGCTCCCAAGCTCCGTACGGCAGCGCCCACGGCGCCTCTTCCCCGCCGTCGAGCATACGTCTCCGCCCCGACAGCCACTGCTCCATCGGGGTCACGGCGGACGGGCGGAGCGGCGGGCAGCGGACGGCCGACGGCGGACGCGCGGTGGCCGGAGGAGCAGACGGACGGGCCGACGGCATGACCGCCACCGGCCCGGGGCCGCCGCCCGACAGCAAGGCGGCGCCGCCGGGGAGCTACCCCGACGGCGCCGCCCACACCGTGTCCGGTCAGCACCGTGTCCGGTCAGCCCCGGCGGCCCCAGCGCCGGCCCTTGCCCTTGCCGTCACCGTCCTTGCCGTCGCCGCCCTGGCCCTGGTCGTCGCCGTCGCGCGGATCCGCAGCACGCTGCGGGCCACCCTGACCCTGGCCCTGGCCCGGGTTGCCGCCGTGCTCCCAACGCGTCCACTCGTCGTGCGAGCCGAGCAGGGTGTCGGTGAGGCTCGGCAGGTCGTCCATCGGCGTCTCCTCGGCCCACTCCGGCCGAGGCCGCTCGGCGACCGGCTGCGGCTGCGGCTGCGGCTGCTGAGCCTGAGGCTTCGCCGGGGGCTGCTGCCGAGGCGGCTGGGCCTGGCGCCGAGGCTCCGTGGCGGGCTCCCCGCCGACCACCGGCAGCTCACGCGTGCTGTCCACCGGACGGTCCGGCTCGACCCGCGGCAGCACCGCCGTCCGGTCGGCCTCCGCCGGGACCGTCGGCAGCACGGCCGTCTCGTCCACCGCCGAGGCCGGCACCACCGGCAGCTTGGCGGTCGCGTCGACCGCCCCGGCGGCTCCCGCCGCCTTGCGCGCCTCGGCGGCCTCGGCCGCCCGGACCGCGGCCTGCCGGTCCTGCGGCGACAGCTCGCGCGTCGCCTCGTCCCCGAGCCCGTCCGCCGGACCCTGCGCAGCATCCCGAACCCCAGCAGTCCGAGCCGCAGCGTCGTCCGGGGTGTCCCGGACCGCCCGCAGCTGCGTGGTCACGGCATCCCCGCCCGGCGCACCCGGGGCCGCCCCCGGCCGCCCGGTCGCCCGGTCCTCCGCCGTCTCGGCCGCCGCAGCCGCGGCCGCCAGGGCGGCGGCCTGCGCCAGCCGAGCCTCCTCGGCCCGCTGCAGCGCCTCCTCCGCCCGGCGGCGCTGCTCCTCGCGGGCGAGCTCCCGCTGCCGCTGCAGCTCGGCCTGGGCGGCCGCCTCGTCGGCGATCCGCTTGCGCTCGGCGGCCTCGGCCGCCAGCCGGGCCTCCTCCACGGCGCGGAGCCTGGCTTCCTCCTCGGCGCGGCGCTTGGCCTCCTCCTCGGCCCTGCGGCGCGCTTCCTCCTCGGCCTTGCGCCGGGCCTCGGCGGCGGCCCGCTCGGTCTCCTCCTTGGCCAGCCGCTCCTTCTCCGCCTGCTCGGCGCGCAGCTGCGCCAGCAGCTCCTGCCGCTTGCGCTCGGCGGCCTCCTCCTCGGCCTTCTTGCGGGCCTCCTCGGCGGCGCGGCGCTCGGCCTCCTCACGGGCGAGCCGCTCCTGCTCGGCGCGGGCAGCCTTCTCCTGCTCGGAGAGCGGCAGCTCGCGGTCGAGCCGGTGCCGGATGGCGGTGGTGACGGAGCCGGGGGCCTGGCTTCCGTCCACGACCAGGTAGCGCGCCGGGTCGGCGGCCGCGAGGGCGAGGAAGCCGGCCCGGACCCGCTGGTGGAACTCGGTGGGCTCGGACTCGAGCCGGTCCAGCGCCTCGGTGAAGCGCTCCCGGGCCCTGGTCGGGTCGACGTCCAGCACGACGGTCAGGTCGGGCAGCAGTCCGCCGGTGGCCCAGCGGGAGATCCGGGCGACCTCGGTGGCGGCCAGGTCGCGCCCGGCGCCCTGGTAGGCGATGGAGGAGTCCATGTACCGGTCGGTGATCACCACGGCGCCGCGGGCGAGGGCCGGGCGGATGACGTTCTCGACGTGCTCGGCGCGGTCGGCGGCGTAGATCAGCGCTTCGGCGCGGTGCGACAGGCCGGTGTTGCCGACATCCAGGACGAGGCCGCGCAGCCGCTGGCCGACCGGGCTGCCACCGGGCTCGCGGGTGAGCACGACCTCGTGCCCCTTGCCGCGGATCCACTCGGCGAGTGCCTGGGCCTGGGTGGACTTGCCGGCGCCGTCGCCGCCCTCGAGGGCGATGAAGAAGCCGGTGCCCGCGCCCCGGTGCGGGACGGGGCCGACGGCGCCGCGCACCGCGTCCACCAGGTCCCGGCCGAACGGCACGGTGCCGCGCCGGTCGTCGGTGCGCAGCAGCACGACGGCGGCGAGCACCAGGGTGAGCAGCCCCGCGGTGGCGACGGCGAGGGCCGCGCCGCCGTGGATGAAGGTGAAGGAGCCGGGTTCGACGGTGCCGTACTCGACGTCCCCGTAGGCGGCGGCGATCAGCGGGACGACGACCAGCGCGGCGGCGACCACGGTCCGCAGCACCGCCACGAGGTGCTCGGTGACCTTCGGCAGCCGGGCCTCCTCGACCTCCTGGGCGAGCAGGGTGCGCCCGGCCGAGACGACGATCCCGGCGGCCAGCGCGGCCAGCACGGTGAGCAGCAGGACCAGCACGAAGTCCAGCACCAGCCCGGCCAGGATCAGCGCGACGCCCTGGGTGAGCAGCGCCAGCGCGAGCAGTCGGCGGCGGGAGAGCGAGGGCAGCGTGGCCCGGGTGAGCCGGGCGCCGAGGGCGGGCGCCGCGGTGGCGGCGAGCACGAGCAGGCCGTAGCCGATCGGCCCGGCCCGGTGTTCGGCGGCGGTGAGCAGCGCGAGCGCGGCGACGCCCGCCATCGAGGCGAAGCCGGCCGCGACGGCGAAGGTGAAGTACGGGGCGCTGCCGGTGCGGCCCTTGCCCAGCGCGGGACCGGGTGCCGAGTCGGTCGGGGCGCGCAGGCCCTGCAGCGGGGAGACCGGGGCGACGGCCACCGGGCCGCCGGGCAGCTGCTGGAGGTAGCCGCGGGTCGCCGAGGCGGCGAACAGCCCGGCCGCGCCGAGTGCCGCGAAGGTGAGCTGGTGGGCGCGGAGCCAGTCCGAGCCGGCCGCCGCGCCGATGTTGTTGAGCAGGGTGAAGCCGACCAGGCCGACGGCGGCCAGCGGCACGGTGACCCAGCCGGTGAAGCGGTCGATGCCTCGGACGGTCTCCAGGTTCGCGGCCGCGGGCCGCTGCTCGGCGGCCGGGGCGTAGGGGTTGGCCGGCGGCAGCAGGCCGGGGACGGCGGCGGCCTTGGCGATCCCCCAGACCCGCTCGGCGGCACCGGTGACGAACACGGTGGCGAGCAGGACGTAGGTGGCGGCCCCGGAGGGCTTCGAGCCGGAGCCCAGCCAGACGGTCCACCAGGGCGCGAGGCCGATCAGCAGGGCGCGCAGCGCGTCGGCGCCGACCAGCGTCCAGCGCCGGTCGAGCTTGCCCGCGACCAGCCGGTGCACCGGGCCGAGCAGCGCCACACCGACCAGGCCGGTGGCCGCCACCCGGACGGCGAGGACCGCCGCGAGGGCGAAGGCGAGGCTGCGCGGCAGGTCGCCGAACCGGCCGCCCAGGGCGGCCGCGATCACGGTGAGCGCGAGCAGCACCAGCAGGCCGAGCCGGTCGGCGGTGCCGCCGATCAGCTGGGTGGTCCACAGACGCCGGTAGGCCCGGGTCCGCAGCAGTGCCCGGGCCCGGTCCACCGGGGTCCCGGCGGGCGCGACCTCCGGCAGGTCGGGCGTCGCGGCTCTGGCGGCCGGGGCGGCGCTGGGGGTGGGCTGCTCCTCGCTCGTCATACGGTCAGCGTAGCGGGCGGGGCTTGGCCGGATTGTGGCGAACGGGCTTCCGGATCCCGCTCATCACCGGGTTGTGACGTTCCCCGCACAGATCCGCGCACAGATCCCCACGCGGGCCCCGCACAGATCCGCACGCGGGCCCCGCACAGATCCGCACAGCTCCCCGACCGCCCTGACCACCTCCCGCCCGGTCCCCGGCAGCACGCGGGCCCGTACCCCCGGGATCGGGGGCACGGGCCCGTCGGCGGTGATCGGGGATCAGTCCTCGTCGGTCGCCGTGGTCTTGGCGGCGGCCGTCTTCTTGGTCGCCGTCTTCTTCGCCGCCGCCGTCTTGGTCGTGGTCTTCTTGGCGGCGGTCTTCTTCGCGGCCGCGGTCTTGGTGGCCGTGGCCGCCGTCTTGGTCGCGGTCGCCTTCTTGGCGGCGGTCTTCTTCGCCGGGGCCTTCTTCGCCGTCTTCTTCACCGGTCCGCGCGCCCGCTTCTCGGCGAGCAGCTCGTAGCCGCGCTCCGGCGTGATGGTCTCGACGTCGTCGTCCTTGCGCAGGGTCGCGTTGGTCTCGCCGTCGGTCACGTACGGGCCGAAGCGGCCGTCCTTGACCACCACCGGGCGCTCGCTGACCGGGTCGTTGCCCAGCTCCTTGAGCGGCGGGGCGGCGGCGGCCCGGCCGCGCTGCTTGGGCTGGGCGTAGATCGCCAGCGCCTCGTCGAGGGTGATCGTGAAGAGCTGGTCCTCGCTGGTGAGCGAGCGGGAGTCGGTGCCGCGCTTGAGGTACGGGCCGTAGCGGCCGTTCTGCGCGGTGATCTCCGCGCCCTCGGCGTCGGTGCCGACCACGCGCGGCAGCGAGAGCAGCCGCAGCGCGTCCTCCAGGGTGACGGTGTCCAGCGACATCGTCTTGAACAGCGAGGCGGTGCGCGGCTTGACCGCGTTCTTGCCGGTCTTGGGCGTGCCCTCGGGCAGGATCTCGGTCACGTACGGGCCGTAGCGGCCGTCCTTGGCGACGAGCATGTTGCCGCTGACCGGGTCCGGGCCGAGCTCGAAGTCGCCGCTGGGCTTGGCCAGCAGCTCCTCGGCCAGCTCGACGGTGAGCTCGTCCGGCGGCAGCTCGTCCGGGATGTCGGCGCGCTGGCCGGGCTCGCCCTCGACGGCGGAGGCACGCTCGACGTACGGGCCGTAGCGGCCGACCCGCAGCGTGATGTCGTCGCTGATCCGGAACGAGCTGATCTCCCGGGCGTCGATCGCGCCGAGGTCGGTGACCAGTTCCTTCAGGCCGCCCAGGTGGTCGCCGTCGCCGTTGCCGGCCTCGGCGGCGCCGCCCACGGCGTGGCCTTCGCCCTCGCCGAAGTAGAAGCGCTTCAGCCACGGCACGGACTTGGCCTCACCGGCGGCGATCCGGTCGAGGTCGTCCTCCATCTTGGCGGTGAAGTCGTAGTCGACCAGCCGGCCGAAGTGCTTCTCCAGCAGGTTGACCACGGCGAAGGAGAGGAACGACGGGACGAGCGCCGTCCCCTTCTTGAACACGTACCGGCGCTGGATGATCGTGTCGATGATCGACGCGTAGGTGGAGGGGCGGCCGATCTCCCGGTCCTCCAGCTCCTTGACCAGCGAGGCCTCGGTGTAGCGGGCCGGCGGCTTGGTGGCGTGGCCCTCCGGGGTGATCCGCTCGGCGCCCAGCGGGTCGCCCTGGGCGACCTGCGGCAGCCGGCGCTCGCGGTCGTCGAGCTCGGCGTTCGGGTCGTCGGCGCCCTCGACGTAGGCCTTGAGGAAGCCGTGGAAGGTGATGATCTTGCCGGAGGCGGAGAACTCGACGTCCCGGCCGTCGGCGGAGGCGCCGCCGACCCGGACGGTGACGGACTGGCCGACGGCGTCCTTCATCTGGGAGGCGACGGTGCGCATCCAGATCAGCTCGTAGAGCCGGAAGTCGTCACCGGTCAGGCCGGTCTCGGCGGGGGTGCGGAAGCGGTCGCCGGAGGGGCGGACGGCCTCGTGCGCCTCCTGCGCGTTCTTGACCTTGCTGGCGTAGGTGCGCGGGGCGTCCGGCAGGTAGTCGGCGCCGTACAGCTGGGTGACCTGGGCGCGGGCGGCGCCGATCGCGGTCTCCGACAGCGTCGTGGAGTCGGTACGCATATAGGTGATGAAGCCGTTCTCGTACAGCTTCTGGGCCACCTGCATGGTCCGCTTGGCCCCGAAGCCCAGCTTGCGGCTGGCCTCCTGCTGGAGCGTGGTGGTGCGGAACGGCGCGTACGGCGAGCGGCGGTAGGGCTTGGACTCGACGCTGCGGACGCTGTACGCGGTCTGCTCCAGGGCGGCGGCCAGCTGCCGGGCGGCCTGCTCGTCCAGGTGCAGGGTGTTGGCGCTGCCGGCCTTCAGGCGGCCGTCCGAGCCGAAGTCGCGGCCGCTGGCGATCCGCTTGCCGTCGACCGAGGCGAGCCGGGCGCCGAAGGTCTCCGGGTTGGCGGAGTCGGCCGGGGTGCGACCGGTACCGAAGGTCCCGACCAGGTCCCAATACGAGGCGGTGCGGAAGGCAATCCGCTCACGCTCGCGCTCGACCACCAGCCGGGTGGCGACGGACTGCACGCGGCCCGCCGACAGCTTCGGCATGACCTTCTTCCACAGCACCGGCGAGACCTCGAAGCCGTAGAGGCGGTCGAGGATGCGACGGGTCTCCTGGGCGTCGACCAGGCGCTGGTTGAGCTCGCGCGGGTTGGCCACGGCCTCCTGGATCGCCGACTTGGTGATCTCGTGGAACACCATCCGGTGCACCGGCACCTTGGGCTTGAGCACCTGCTGCAGGTGCCACGCGATGGCCTCGCCCTCGCGGTCCTCATCGGTGGCGAGGAAGAGCTCGTCGGACTCCGCGAGCAGCGACTTCAACTTGCTGACCTGGGACTTCTTGTCCGCGTTGACCACGTAGATCGGCGCGAAGTCGTGATCGACGTCCACTCCGAGTCGGCGCACCTCACCGGTGTACTTGTCCGGCACCTCGGCCGCGGTGCTGGGCAGGTCGCGGATGTGCCCGACGCTCGCCTCGACGATGTAGCCGGGGCCAAGGTAGCCCTTGATCGTCTTCGCCTTGGCCGGCGACTCGACAATGACGAGTCGCTGTCCGTGCGCGGTCTCGCTGCTCGGGGACACCTTCGCTCTTCTCTCCCGGTCCTTATGTGGCTGGTCGGCGCTGGCAGCACGGGCTGCGCTCCGCCCGACCCCTCCACCGTCCCGGGGCCGCCGCTGCACGACACCCCACCAGCGGAGTGTGACCGTACCCCGGCCACCCTTGTCAAACGGACGGATACCGCGTTTTCACTTGCCGGGCTCACCGACGCCACTCGAACGGTAACCCGATGACGGAGGTTCCCGCCCCGTGGAGGGCGGCCTTCGGCAGGTTCCGGAGGATGGAATGACGGATTTCAAGATCTGTCAACGGAAAATCGACGGTGGATCGACCGGTGGGCGGGTCGGCGGGCGGACCGGCGGGCGGATCGACCGGCGCCGGGGTCCCGTCGAGGGCGCGGCCGGGGACGGCCGCGCGCGTGGGTGGCCCGCTCAGCCGCCAGCCGCCGCCAGGAGCCCGGCGCCCGCCGCCAGACAGGCCACCCCCAGGGCGCTCCACAGCAGGTCGGCGACGACCGCCCGGCCGATCTCCCCGGCCGCCAGCACCGCCCGGCTCGGGTGCTGCGGGTCGTAGCAGATCCGCACCGGGGCGCCGGGCCCGAAACGGTCCGGACGGCGCAGCGGGGTGTGCCCGCGCGGCCGGGTGAGCACGAGCCCGGCGATCCGGCACGCGCCGGAGCCATCGGCCGAGGGCGGCACCGAGAAGGAGAGCAGCGGCGCACTGTCCAGCTGACCGTGCGCGTCGTCCTCGGCCATCACCGTGGCCACCGCCGCCACCCCGCGACGGCGCACCCGGTGGCGAAGGCGCACTTCGGCCGCGCACCAGAGCAGCAGCACGCCACCGAAGAGGGCGAGCACCAGCCCGCCCACCGTCGCCGTCGTCGTGTCCACCCCTGGCCCCCGGCTCCCCAGCTCTGTCCACAGCCTGTGGACAGAGCCTCACAGCGGAGAGCCAACGGGGGGCAGCCGTTCGAAGACCGCCGGACGAACCAGGGGGGACGGGCGGGTGAACCGGGCCCGCCGACCGGTCCGTCGGCGGGCCGGCCCTTCGGCGGGGTCGGCACAGCGAACGGCTTGGCCCAGCGACCGGGTCGACACGCCGACGGCTTGGCCCAGCGGACCGGGTCGGCTCAGCGGACCGGGTCGATGAACCCCTGCTCGGTCAGCAGCCGCAGCGACTCCGGCACCCGGTCGCGCAGGACCACCCGGTCCTCGCCGAGCAGCTGCGCGATGGCGTCCACGATCTCGCCCGCCGACAGCGTCCCGTCGCAGACGCCGACGAAACCGGCGCCCACCGTGTCCACCTTGGTGGCCCGCCGCATGCCCCGGTTGTGACGCAGGATCACGTGCTCCGGGTCTTCCGCGCCCGGTGCGCCGACCTGCTCCTGGACCACCTCGTCGGCCAGCACGTAGCGGGCCGCGAGCAGGCCCGCGTCGTCGTGCGAGCGGAGGAAGTCCTGCCGGTCGAACCAGGCCTCGATGTGCGGGCCGAGCGGCTGCTCCACCGGGTGCGGCCACTCCTCGACCCGGACGGTCGGGCGCTCGGCGCCACTCGCCCGCAGGGTGATCCACCCCATGCCGATGCCCTCCACCCGGCCGGCCTCGAAGGCGTCCAGCCACTCGCCGTAGCGGGCCTGGTAGTCGCCGCCGGGGCCGCGGTGGTCGCCGCCGTCGCGCAGCCACAACTCGGCGTACTGGGCCACGTCCTGGACCTCGCGCTGGACGACCCAGGCGTCCAGGCCGGTGCCCGCGACCCAGCCGGCCAGCCGCTCGTGCCAGTCCTCGCCCTTGACGTGCTGCCAGTTGGCGAGCAACTGGCAGTAGCCGCCGGGCTCCAGGTGGTCGGCGGCCGAGCGGACCAGGCTGCGGCACAGGTCGTCGCCGGCCATCCCGCCGTCGCGGTAGGTGAACCGGCCGCCGGGCGAGATGACGAACGGCGGGTTGGAGACGATCAGGTCGAACTTCCGCTCCCCGACCGGCTCGAAGAGGCTTCCCGCGAGCGCCTCGGTGTGGTCGAATCCGGACAGCGCCAGGGTCAGCTCGGTGAAGCGCAGCGCGCGCGGGTTGAGGTCGGTGGCGGTGACCGTACCGGCGTGCCGGGCCGCGTGCAGGGCCTGCACACCGGAGCCCGCACCGAGGTCCAGCGCGGCCCGGACCGGGCGGCGCACGGTGATATTGGCCAGCGTCGTGGAAGCACCGCCGACACCCAGCACCAGGTCCTTGCGGGCCACGCCGTGCGCGGTCTCGCCGGAGCCGATGCCGCCCGCGCCGCCCACCGCACAGCCCAGGTCGGAGACCACCCAGGCATCCGAACTGGGCATCCCGGACACCTCGTTGGCGTACGGCCGGACGTCGACGGTGGCCCGCACCAGGTCCCCGTCGGGGCGCAGCCAGCCGTCCGCCAGGCAGTCCTCCACCGGCAGCGCCGCGGCGGCCGCCCGGTACGGCACCGGCTGCTGCAGCAGGAACAGCCGCACCAGCGTCTCCAGCGGGCTGCCACCGCGCGTCGCGCGCAGCGCTGGAACGGCCTCGCTGCGGGCCAGCGCGGCATAGCCGGTGGGCCCGAGCAGGTCCAGGCAACCGTCGGCGGTGAACGAGGCGGCGAGCAGCGCCTCGCGCAGCTTGGCGAGGCGGGTCGGGTCGAGAACGGGGCTACTGGTCACCCCGCCATTGTCCCCCGCCGGTTCCCCACCGCCCGCCTCCGGGCCCGACCGGCCCGTACGTCGCCGCCCCCGTCCGGGCCCGCCCGCCGGGAGCGTCCCAACGGGAGCCCGAGCCGCACCGCGCGCCCCACCGCGCGCCCCCACCGGGCTTCCACACGCCCGGTCGTACGCCCCGGAGCTCAGGCTCTGCGGCTCCCCGCTCGGCGGTGCTCGCCCTCGGCCTCACCCGTACCGTGCGGACGCCTCGGCCGGTCGCCCGGTACACCCGGGCCCCGCGGCACCCCGCCTGCGACGCGCAGCAGCCGGCGCCGCTCCCCGAGCGGCACCGGCTGCTATTGCTGTCCGTCCCTCTTCACGCCTTCAGGCGGCCTTCAGGCGGTCTTCACGCCGACGCTGCCGCCGACGCCGTGAAGGCGGGATCGGCCCTCGGCCCCCGGTCAACTCGCGGCGGGAGCCGGGGTGGTGGCCGGAGCGGCCGGGGCGGCGGGGGTGGTGGCACCGGCGGCGGGGCTCGCGGTGTCGGTCGCGCCGGGCGCGGGGGTGGTGGCAGGGGCGCTCGGGGTGGCGGTCGCGCCGGGGGTCGCGCCCGCGCCGACGGGTGCCGGGGTGCCGCTCGCGCCGGTGCCCGCGCCACCGGTCGGGGCGGTGGTCGGGGACGGCTTGCAGCCCTCCTGCTTGGCCATCGCCGCACCAAGGTCGCCGCGCTGCAGCTTGCTCTGCGCCTGGGTGGAGAGCGAGGCCAGCTGCTGGATCTGGTCGGCGACGCTGCGCAGCCCGTCGGCGAACTTCGCCTGGTCGTTGTTGGGCAGCGCGTCCAGCTTCTTCTGGACCTCCTGGTAGCCGTCGGCCGCCTTCTTCAGCTCGTCGACGGTGTCCTTCTGCAGGGTCGCGCCGTCCTGCACCTTGGGCGCACCGGCCCCGTCGATGGCGGCCGCGATGTCCTGGTTGGTCTTGGCCAGCCGCCCGATGTCCGTGGAGAGCCGCTTCTGCAGGTCGGCCGGGGCCTCGCCGGTCTTCACCTGGCCGGTGTCGGCGAGCGCGGTCTGGGCTTGGGCGATCGGGTCCTTGGCCGCGCCGCAGACGCTCGACGCCCAGGACTCCAGCTGCTTGCTGTTGTCGTCGCCGCCGCAGCCGACGGCGCCGAACGCCAGCAGCACGCCGAGGACGGGTACGGCCAGCAGTCGCTTGTTCACCGGGAGAAGCCTTTCGGTTTCGGTCGTCATCGGTCGTCGAACCTACACGGCCGGTTCCCGCCCCCCGGTTCCCGGTTCCCGCCTGCGACGTCCCGCCCCGGGCCTCCCCGGGACCGCCCGCGGGCCGTTTGCGGCCCGTGCCCGGCCCGTCCCGGTGCCCCGCCCCCGGCCGCGACTCAGGCCCGCTCGACCCTGATCGGATCGCCCGGGCGGACGGTGCGCAGCACTGCGGCGTCCCCGTCCAGCGCGCCCAGGACGTTGCAGGGACTGGCCAGCCGGCACTCGCCGTCGCGCGAGATCGGCGTCGGCCCGTACGGCAGGGCGAGGCTGTCGCCGTCGGTCCAGAAGGCGACCGTGCCGGGTTCCACGACCTGCCGGGCGCCGGCCTCGCGCGGCACGCTGACGGGCGTGCCGAAGTAGACCTCCTCGCCCCAGGTGCTCGCCGAGGAGCTGATCGGCAGCTCGGCCCAGAGCGCCTCGGCGGTGGGGGTGACCGTCAGCGTGGCGGTGGCCTGCCCGGCCGGCCACAGAATGCGAATCCGCATGGACTTCCTTTTTCGCGACGAGGTCCGATCAGGGATCGGACCCGGTCGTGCCGGAAGCAGCGAACCGCCACACTCAACATTTTGTCAACGCACGCCCCGGGGACTGGACCCCGGTCGCGCGCGAGAAACGCGAAGACGCGCGAGAAACACGAAGGACGGACGTGAAAGACGCGAAGGACGCGACCACCGCGGAAGTGGGGCCTCAGACCGCGACGGAAGCGACCGAAACCGGCCAGCTCATCCGAATCAGGCCACCGTCCGTGCCGCTGGTGACCTCCAGGTCTTCGACCAGGCCGGTGATCACGGCGAGGCCGAGGGTGTCCTCGTCCGGCTCGCCGCCCTCGGCAGCGCCGGAGGCCGGGACGGCGGGGGGGCCGGCCTCGTCCTCGACCTCGATGAGGAAACGCTTCTCCTGGTCGGTCAGCGCGACCCTGACCGTGCCGCCGATGCCGCCCCGCTGGTGCAGGCCGACCGCGCGGGAGCACGCCTCGCCGACCGCGAGCCGTACCTCGTCGAGCACCGACTCGTCGACCCCGGCCCGTCTGGCGACGGCCGCGGCGACCAGTCGGGCCGTCCGCACGTGCTCGGGAAGCGCGCTGAATCGAAGTTCGACGGTTGCCATCTCTCCCCCTCGGGGTGCTCCGACCGGGGCCGGAAGTACGGCCCCTGCGGGCCGGCTGGACCGGCCCAGAGGCGGCCGGGACGCGCCGGGCCGAACCGGCCCAGGCACCCCGGACGCGTGGAAACGGGGCGGGCCGGCCACGAGGACCGGCCCGGCCGCGTCAGTCGGTCGCGTTGACCGCGTCGTCCACCGAGGTGTGGATCGGGAAGACCTTGGTCAAGCCGGTGATACGGAAGATCTTCAGGATGCGCTCCTGGTTGCAGACGAGGCGCAGCGAGCCCTCGTGGGCGCGCACCCGCTTCAGGCCGCCCACCAGCACACCCAGGCCGGTCGAGTCGAGGAAGTCGACGCCTTCCATGTCGACGACGAGGTGGTACTTGCCGTCGTTGACGAGCTCGACCAGCTGCTCCCGCAGCTTCGGGGCGGTGTACACATCGATCTCGCCGCCAACCTCGACGACCGTGCGATCGCCGACTGTACGGGTCGACAGGGACAGGTCCACGGAACCTCCAGCACCTTGCCTTGCTACGTCATGTGCGATCCTCGGCCGGACGGCCGCCACCGCATGGTCGCGAGCCCGGGCGCGCCCCAACCAGCACGTGGCAAGCCTCAGCGCTGCGACCCACGGCCGTACGGCCGTCACGGCCACATTCAACCACCTGCGACCATGCCCGCACGATGGCTTACGACGATTCTCCGTCACGCCGGTGACACACTGGGTCCTCATGCCGCCCCGACACAGCCCGCCCGAGGCACTGCTCACGAGCCTGATCACCAGCCGGGGGCGGTCCGACCGGCTCACCCATACGGAGCACCTTCCCGCCCGACCTGCGCGTTATTCACCGTGGCCCGGGTCGATCCGGCCGGAGATCGTGGCCTCGGCACTCGCGGTCGGGGTCGAACAGCCCTGGGCGCACCAGGCAGAAGCAATGAATCTGGCCAAAAGTGGCCAAACTGTGGTGATTGCCACAGGCACCGCCTCGGGCAAGTCGCTGGGCTACCTGGCCCCGGTGCTCAGCGATCTGCTGGACGGCACCGAGGCCCGCAACGGCCGCGGCGCCACCGCGCTCTACCTGGCACCGACCAAGGCCCTCGCCGCCGACCAGCGCCGCCGGGCCGCCGAACTCGCCCCGCCGAGGGTCCGCGCCGCGCTGTACGACGGCGACACCCCGCCCGAGGAGCGCGAGTGGGTCCGCCAGTACGCGTCCTACGTGCTCACCAACCCGGACATGCTGCACCGGGGCATCCTGCCCGGCCACGCCCGCTGGTCCTCCTTCCTCAAGGCGCTCCGCTACGTGGTCGTCGACGAGTGCCACAGCTACCGGGGCGTGTTCGGCTCGCACGTCGCCCAGGTGCTGCGCCGACTGCGCCGCGTGTGCGCCCGTTACGGTTCGTCACCGACCTTCCTGCTGGCCTCCGCCACCACCGCCGAGCCGGCCGCGACCGCCGAACGCCTCACCGGCCTACCCTCCGTCGCCGTCACCGAGGACGCCTCGCCGCGCGGGCCGATGGTCTTCGGCCTCTGGGAACCGCCCCTGACCGAGAACGTCGGCGAGCACGGCGCGCCCGTGCGCCGCACCGCCACCGCCGAGGCGGCGCACCTGCTCGCCGACCTGGTCGAGCGGGAGACCCGCACCGTCGTCTTCGTCCGCTCCCGCCGCGCGGCCGAGGTCGTCGCCCTCCAGACCCAGGACCAGCTCGGCCGACCGCTCGCCGACCGGGTGGCCGCCTACCGCGGCGGCTACCTGGCCGACGAACGCCGGGCCCTGGAACGCGCCCTGCACAGCGGCCGGCTGCTCGGCCTCGCCTCCACCTCCGCCCTCGAACTCGGCGTCGACATCTCCGGCCTCGACGCCGTCCTGATGGCCGGGTACCCGGGCACCCGGGCCTCGCTCTGGCAGCAGGCGGGCCGGGCGGGCCGCGAGGCCCAGGGCGCGCTGGCCGTCCTGATCGCCCGGGACGACCCGCTGGACACCTACCTGGTGCACCACCCGGAGGCGCTGTTCGCGGCACCCGTCGAAGCCACCGTGCTCGACCCCGACAACCCGCACGTGCTCGCCCCGCACCTGTGCGCGGCCGCCGCCGAACTGCCGCTCACCGACGCCGACCTGGAGCTGTTCGGCCCGTCCACCGCACCGCTGCTGCCCGTCCTGGAACGGCGCGGCCTGCTGCGTCGGCGCGGCGACGGCTGGTACTGGACGCGCCGCGAGCGCGCCGCCGACGCCGTGGACCTGCGCGGCAGCGGCGGCAGCCCGGTCCAGATCGTCGAGGCCGACACCGGCAGGCTGCTCGGCACCGTGGACGCCGCGGCCGCGCACACCACCGTCCACACCGGGGCCGTCCACCTCCACCAGGGCCGCACCTACCTGGTCCGGGAGCTCGACCTGGAGAACTCGGCCGCCCTGGTCGAACCGGCCGATCCGCCGTACACCACGGCCGCCCGCGACATCACCTCCATCTCCGTCCTCGGCACCGACACCACCGTCGACTGGGGCGAGGGGCGGCTCAGCTTCGGCTCGGTGGAGGTGGTCAACCAGGTGGTCGGCTACCTCCGGAAGCGGATCTCCACCGGAGAGATCATGGGCGAGACCAAGCTCGACCTGCCGCCCCGCACGCTGCGCACCCGCGCGGTCTGGTGGACCGTCACCGAGGACCAACTGCTCGACGCGGACATCCCGCCCGACCAGCTGCCCGGCGCCGCCCACGCCGCCGAGCACGCCTCGATCGGCCTGCTGCCGCTGTTCGCCACCTGCGACCGGTGGGACATCGGCGGCGTCTCCGTCCCGCTGCACCCGGACACCGGGCTGCCGACCGTGTTCGTCTACGACGGCCACCCGGGCGGGGCCGGCTTCGCCGAACGCGCCTTCCAGCGGGCGGTCGAGTGGCTGACGGCCACCCGCTCGGCGATCGCCTCCTGCGAATGCGAGCGCGGCTGCCCGTCCTGCGTCCAGTCACCCAAGTGCGGCAACGGGAACGACCCGCTGGACAAGGCGGCCGCCGTCCGGCTCCTGGACGTGCTGCTGGCCGGGGCTCCGGGGACCGCGGAGGCGGGGGCCCGGACGACGGCGGGCACGGCAGAGGCGAAGACGGACGCAGCAGAGGCGGACGAGGCCGGGGCGGGCCCGGACGGTGGGGCGCCGGCCGCGTCATGAGGCCGCCGACGCACCGCTCGGGGCGCTGTCGAGGCCGTCCTCGGCGGCGGTGACCGGGGCCCGTACCGGACCGGCCCGGGCCCTCGCCCGCGCCGGTCCGACCGGCAGACGGACCGGGAGCCAGCCGACCCTCACCTCGGCCACCACCTCGACGACGTCCGCCGACCGGTCCACCACGCAGGACACCAGGCCCGCACCCTGGGCGGCGGCGATCCCGGCGGCCCGGGCGCAGCCACCGTCCGGGTCCAGCAGCAGCCGGTCCGCCGCCGCCAGGGCCGCGAGGTCGGCGGCCGACTCGGCCCGGTGCCGGGCGGCGACCACCGACCCGACCGCGATCGTCGCGGCGAACACCGCCGTGCCCAGCATCGCCAGGGCGAGCAGCCAGACCGTCGCGGAGCCGGTGTCCGGCCCGCGCCCACCCACCACCGCCCGTCCGGTACGGGCCCGGGCTAACCGCCCCACCGCCGTCCGCAGCCCGAACGGGCCGGCCTGCGCGGTCAGGACGGCCGGCCCGGTCAGGACGGCCATGGGCCGCCACCTCCCTCCGCGACTCCCACCAGGACGTCCTCCCGCGCCGCCACGGCCGCCGCGCCGACCCGCACCGCGAGCAGTCCGCCGAGCCTGCCCGGCGCCGCACACGGTGCGTCCACGTCCACCCGTACCGTGTCGGCCGTCGGCGTCACCCGGACCCGTGCGCCCTCCGGAGCCGCCGCACGGGCGAGTTCGACGGCGTCCGTCTCCCCGCGTGCGGCCGCTCTGGCACCGACCCGGGCGGCGTCCACGCAGCGGATCTGCGCGGCCGCCGCAAGCACGCCCCAGATCAGCATCGCCGCGAGCAGGACGAGCGCCGGCAGGGCCACCGCCGTCTCCGCCGTGACGTAGCCGCCGTCACCACGCCGACCCGGACGACCGGCTGCTGCCCTGCCCGTCGCGGCCACCGGCCCGGTGCGCGCACCGCGCCGCCGGCACGCACCGACGGCGCCCGGGTCTCCGGCGGCCACCTCGGTACCGGCCGCACCGCCGTCACCGCCGTCACCGCCTCCCTGGCTCGTCCTAGGCCGCATGGAGCGCCCGTTGGAGCATGTCGGTCAGCGCGCCGGTGATGGCCTCGCTGGTCACCACCTTGTAGAGCCCGGCCGCGAGGGCGCACGCGCCCAAGGTCCCGACCGCGTACTCGGCCGTGGTCATCCCGGCGTCCGACCGGCCCCGGCGCCGAGCCACCCGGCTCACCCGGCAGGCCGCCCAGCGGCTCTTGCGCCGCCACGCCCCGAGCAGCCGCCGGAGCGGGCGCCCGCCGGCGGGCCTGATCGCGATCACCGCAGTCATGGATCTCTCCTGTCTCTCGTCGTTCTCGTCGTTCTCGTCGTTCTCGTCGTTCTCGTTGCTCTTGCCGCTCTTGCCGCTCTTGCCGCTCTTGCCGGCCGCATGTTCGGCTCCCGGTCACATCGCCTGCGCGAAGAGGCTGGTGAGGCCGACGACCACCGGCACCACCCCGATCAGCACGAAGGCCGGCAGGAAGCAAAGCCCGAGTGGCGCGGTGGCGAGCACCGCGGCCCGGCGGACCCGGGCGTGGGCCGCGCGGGCGGCCGCCGTCCGCAGCCCCTGGGCCAGCCCGATCAGTGGCTCGGCGGCGGGAGTTCCGCCGAGGCTCGTCCGCACCAGGCAGCGCGCCAGCGGCGCCAGCGGCGGGTGCTGCTCGCCCAGTCGGTTCCAGCACAGCTCCGGTGGTGCGCCGAGGGCCAGTTCGGCCCCGATCGCCACCAGCCGGGGCCCCATCGGCGCGCCCACGCTCCGGCCGACCGCCGACACGGCCTCGGAGGGCAGCGCCGCCGAGCCGAGGCAGGCCGCCAACAGTTCGGCGCTCAGTGGGAGTTGCCTGGTCAGCAGCTCCTCCTCCAGGGCCGCCCGACGATCCGCCGGCGATCGCACTCGGGCCGACCACCGGTGGGCGCCCACCGCCGCCAGCGCCCCGACGACCAGCCCGGTGCCGCCACCGAGCAGCACTGCCACCGCGAGCCCGGCTACGGCAGCCGTGACAACCCGCCGTCGATGCCCGACGCCCGACCCGGCCGGCCCGGTCGACCTCCGTCCCTCCTCCCGCTCACGGGCCCCGGCGAACGCCCGCCGCCGCCTCATCCGGCCACGCACCAGCGCCCGCACCCGCAGTAGGGCGGCCGCCACGGCCGGAAGTCCGGCCACCGCCCACTCGACGCCCCGCATCACCCGACCCCCGCTCCCGCGCCGAGGGCCCGGGCCCGCAGCCGCGACAGCCCGCCGCCCCGTTCGCTCGCTCGGAGCGCGGGCAGCGCACCGTCAGCCGCTCGACGGGGCTCGCCACGCCCCCGGGGGACCTCCAGGGCGCCCCGGGCCGCCGACCGGACGATGCGTGCCGTCCAGAACACCCCCAGCCCCTCCAGGACCGCCCCCGCCGCCAGGCAGCCCAACCCGGCGGTCGTGTGCAGCAGCACGGCCAGCGGGCGGGCCCCGAGGGCTGCGCCGAGGAGCAGCCCGGTGGCCGGCAGCGCGGCCAGGACGGCGATCGTCGCCCGTGGCCCGGCCAGTTCCCCGGCGATCTCCTCCGCCAGCGCCCGCTCGCCGCGCAGCGCCTCCGCGACCCGGTCCAGCGCGGCGGCCAGCCCCGCCCCGCTGTCGGCGGCGACCCGCCAGCAGGCCGCGATCGCCGCCGCCCCGCTCCCGCCCGGCAGTTCGGCCAGCAGGTGGAACGCGGCGGGCACGTCCGCGCCGTAGCGGCCGGCCGCGAGCCGGGCCACCGGCTCCTCGCCGAGCCTGCGCCGTCCGTCCGGGTCGGTGGCGAGCCGCGCGGTGACCAGGTGCAGCGCCCGTTCCGGCGTCGCCCCGCCGCGCAACTCCCCGGCCAGCCCGGCGCAGAGCTCCACCACCGCGGCCGCCCGCTGCCGGGCCTCCGCCGCCAGGCGCCGGTGCAAGCGCCACCGGCGCAGCGGCAGGACGGCCAGGGCCGCCGCGAGCACCGGCACCGGCGAGGCGGTGGCCTGCCCGGCGGCCAATCCCACCGGCAGGGCCAGGAGTTCGGGCGTGAGGACCTCCGAAAGCCGGAGCCGGCCGGGCCGCGCCGCCTCCAGCCCCGGGCCCGGTCCCCGTACGGGAGGCCCGCTGCCCGCGAGCACGAGCCTGGAGCGCCGCCCGCCCGGCAACTGCTCCTGCAGCGCTCGCCACCCGGCGACAGCCGCCAGACACAGCACCACCACCCAACAGAGCGGAAGTTGACTTTGCATCGCGCCATTGACCCCCGTTGCCATCGTCATCAGCCCTTTCGTTTCCAGGCCCCGAGCAGCGCCAGGGCGCCCGTGGCGCACCCGCCGAGCAGCAGGACGAAGGCGAGTTCCACCGCCCGCACCCCCGCCGCGCCCGCCGTCACGACGGCCCTCCGGGGCCGGGTTCGGCCCCCGCCCCGAGCACCACCCCACGCGCTGCCAGCAGCCCGACCAGCCGCTCCCAGCCCGCCCCGGGCACCAGGCCGCCCGCCGCCGGGAAGGCCACCGCGGGGGTGGTCACGGCCAGCCCGGCGCGGTCCCCGGCCAGGGTGTGGATCTCCGCCACCCGGCGCCGCCCCGAGCCCGGATCCCGGACCAGGTGCACCACCACCTCGAGCGCGGCCCGCAGTTGGCTGTGCAGCGCCGGCCGGTCGAGCCCGGCGAGCGAGCCCAGGGCCTCCAGCCGGACCGGCACGTCCGCCGCCGTGTTGGCGTGGACCGTGCCGAAACCGCCCGCGTGGCCGCCCTAACCGTGCATGAATTCGATGCGCGCTAGGGGAACCCGAGAGGGGGCACCCATGCCAACCGTGATCATCTACGACCGCCTGTCCCGGCTGTTCGCTGAGGAAGCGCCGGACCACCGCATCAACGCGTGCAAGGCATACGCGGCACAGCGCGGGTGGGAGGTGGTCCACGTCGCAAGCGACACCAACGTATCCGGCGCGACGAAGCTTGAGGACCGGCCCGGCATGCGCGAGGTGCTGGCCTGGCTTCCGCGCGTTGACTACGTGCTTGCGTCGAAGCTGGACAGGTATGCCCGAAGCGTCTTGGAGTTCCAGCGCTTGCTGAAGGCAGCGGAGTCCACCCGGACAAGTGTCGTCACTGCTGATGGTGTGGTTTCGCCGGAAAACTCCTCGATCGTCATCAACGTGCTCGCTGCGTTCGCCGAGTACGAGCGAGACATGATCACGTCCCGTATCCAGGACTCAAAGAATCACTTCCGGGCTCTCGGCAACCACCTGGGCGGGCTCGCGCCGTACGGCTATGAAGTCAACGGGCCTGTGAATAACAAGCGTTGGGCAATTGACGAGACTGCCGCCGCTGTCGTTCGGGAGTGCGCAGATCAACTCATCAACCACGGGGCATCGCTGACCGGCCTGGCACGGGACCTCAATGCGCGGGGCGTACTGCCCCCTGCTGACCATGCGCGACAGCGCGACGGACGCAAGGTGCGGGGCGGTCGCTGGCACTCGACGACGCTGCGGGATGTGCTCTACACGCCTGCTGTCCGTGGCTGGCTTGTTCAGGCTGTACCGGGCTCTAAGCGGGGCGCGCTGACCAATCAGCCGGTCCTGGACAGCGAGGGGCAGCCCTTGTCCGCTGGTCCGGCCATCCTGGACGGTGCCACTTCGTCCGCCGTGCGCGCGATCATCGATGAGAAGGCCAAGGGGCGGGGTGTGGAGCGCAGCGGGAAGGCGCTCCTATTGCACGTGGCGCGCTGCTCCGAGTGCGACGGCCCGATGTACCGTCAGCGCCGCGAGGTACGCGGCAAGGACTTCAGCACGTACGTGTGTCGCGCAGGTGTCGGCAAGCTGGGCATCCACCGGCCGAACGTAGTAGTTGCCGCGCCGGTCGAAGACATGGTGACCGCCGACTACCTCAAGCGGTTCGGTCGGTTGAACCTGATGCGCTGGGCTGAGCCGGACGGCAGTGCGGTGCTCCAACTCGCCGAGGTGAACACGCAGATTGAGCGGCTGGCCGGAAACCTTGTGAACCTCGACCCCAACGGAGCGGCAGCGCGGATCGTCATCCCGCAACTGAACGCGCTTGAGCGCCGACAGGCGGAGCTACGCACAGAGGCCGAACACGCCGAAGGACGTTGGGTTGACGCTGGCGGGACCATCGCGAACGAGTGGAAGCGGCGAGACAACGAGGGGCGGCGGGGGTTGCTGGCTGACTTGGGCGCGCGGGTGGTGATCTCGCCCCCAAATCCGGGGGCTCCCAAGCGGTTTACCGCAACCCGCGTGTCGGTCAGCTTTGACGGCCCGTCGTGGTGGCGTGAGGTTGACCCGGACGTAGCCATGCTTCGAGATGCCGCCCTCGAAGAGGCTGACCTTCTCAGCTAGGCGACAAAGCCCCTGAGCGCCCCTCAGGCGCCCGTTCAACCCCTGTCTGGCCCACCGGCCCGGCAGGGGCTTTTTCGTGCCCGCAGATGCCCACACAGGGCCTCGGCGCGGCACTACTGCACGCCGTAGAAAACCGGGAATTCGCTGCGCTCTCCCTCAACCAAGACCCACCCCAAGGCTCATCGAGCCGACCTGAGGAGAGGTAGGAGACCACCATGACCGACACCGCCCACGACACAGCCACCTTCGCTGTCACGGCCCCGGCGCACCTCGTCGCCTTCGCTGCCGAGCTTGCACAGGACGAGATTGCCGCTGACATGGAACGTGGCGAGGAGATGCCGGACACCGCCTCGGTCGCCGACAAGCGAACCGCCCTGCGTGACTGGCTCGACACGGCAGCGTTCGCGGCGAACATCGGCTACGTCGACAGCGAGAACGAGGCCGCGCAGCACCGCCTTCACGACGAGTGCAACGTCTGCCGCGCAGAGATGGAAGAGGCCGAATCGGACGCTTGCGACGCGTACGCCTACTCCGTGTGCGCCCGCGAAGCTGCCACGCTCGCCAAGTACTCCGATGCCGTCGCCGACGCCGTCGCCGCGCTGGTGGACTTCCCCTCTGACCGCCCATAGGCAGCCTTTCAGCCCCCGTCTGGCCCCTCGGCCCGGCGGGGGCTTTCTCGTGCCCGCAGAGGGCCTACAGGGCATCTGAGATGGCCGTACAGCGGGGCGGGAATGCCTTGCCCTCTCCCAAAACCAGGGAAGCGCGGGCGGCCCGTCCGTCGGAATCCGTCGCAACGTCGAACCCCGTACGAGACAACCAAGGAGTAACGACGTATGGACAACCCCCATTTCGACGCGATACGCCGGGCGCTGGAGTCGGCCGAATCGGCCGTCTGGGATGCCTTGGGCGCTCGGAACCCGGCTCTCATGGAAGCGGCGCACAAGCAGGTACGCGAGGCACTGAGACTCGCTGAGGCCGTCAGCCAAGCACCCCAGTGCGGGCGGCCGGAGTGCTCAAACCCTTTGCTGCGCAACGGAATCGGCCGTCCAGCGCTGTTCTGCTCTCGGAGGTGCCGGGACCGTATGCGGTACAGGGCGGCGCGGCAGGCTGGGGCCGCGTAGCGGGCCCTGTAAGCCCTTGAGACGCCCCGGTGTGGCCCCGAGCCTGCCGGGGCGTTCTCGTGCCTCACAGCGGGGCCGGACAGCGGGCGCGCACTCGACGCAGCACGGAGAATCCCGGAAATCATCCCCGGCGATGTAGATATGTAGTTTGGACCTTTGTTCTGGTAATGCATATAGAACTCTATAGGGAAACCTCAAACGGGTCTCAAAGCTACATATCTACATTGGCCCCCAACGCGTGCCCGCCCCGCTGGCGGGAATCCAGTGCTCTCTAGTACAAAACGAGAGTAGCCCACCGCCCCTCGCGCAGCGCTCTGCTCTCTCTGCGCTTGGCGGCGCGCTCCCCTGATCTTGGCCCTCGTGGTACCCGGAATGCAGCCGCCCTTGGCATTCCAGGTCTACGGGGGCCTTTTTTGATTTCCAAGCAAGGAATCATCATGACTCCACACGAGATGACTCGTCCGCTGAGGCCCACCACGGATGCCGGGCCCGACGCGTTCATTCCGGAACTACGCCTACGCCTCAACGCGCTTTCCCTCGCTGCGCTTGAAGCGGTCGAGCGAGACGGCGTGGCGGTCGAAGGAAAGCCGCACCCGATGCTTTCCGCCCTTACCACGCTGGTCGAGGTCGGCACCGACATGCGCCGCCTGGCGGTCGACCGCCGGATTGCAAATGCGGTTCTGGAACAGCGTGGAAAGTAACCGACCGGCGAAGCAGCCTGAGAATGACAAGGAACCAAATGACTAAGCGGGAAATGATCGCGGAACTGCGAGCGAAGCGCGAAATGTCGCGGGATGCGCTGAATCGCATTCTTGAGCGCGCGAAGGCCGGAAATCGCACCCTGACGCCGGCCGAGGCCCGGAATTTTGATACGACGGAGGCCGAAATTCGTGCTCTCGACGACCGTATCGAGGAACTAGACGAGCAGGTGCGGGCGGACGAGGCTGCCGCGCCCATGCAGCGCATGTATGCGCCGAAGACTGGAGTAGGCCACATGAGTACTGAGACCCGTAAGCCGACCATGCCTGGCGCTGCCATCATTACCCGCGAGCCAGAAATTTATAAGCGCGAGGATGCGGCGACCTCATTCTTTATGGACATGCTCAACGTCCGTAACAACGGCGACCGTAACGCGCTTGAGCGGCTGGACCGCAACAACAGGATGGTTGCCGACCGGGCTCGCGCGAATGGTGAGCTTCGCGCTATCAGCACCACGAACGGCAGCGGTGGCGAATTCGTGCCCCCGAAGTGGCTAGAGGATCAGTTCGTTCGTCTCGCCCGGCCGAGGCGGGTATTTGCGGACCTTGTGGCAAACGATCCGCTGCCTCCCGGCACTGATCAGCTAGCTCTGCCGAAGGTCAACACCGGCACTGCGACTGCTGTGCAGAGCACGCAGAATAGCCAGATTCAGCAGACGGATCTGACGACCACCAGCATTTCGAGTGGCGTGACGACGATTGCGGGCGGGCAGACCGTATCCTTGCAGCTCATAGAGCAGAGCCCGCTAAACATTGATGACGTGATCCTGGGCGACCTCGCCGCCGATTACGCCATGCGCCTCGACACACTGTGCCTTACCGGCCCGGGTACCGGCGGACAGCCGACCGGCGTTCTGACCCTTGCGGGCACCAACTCCGTTTCGTGGTCCGGCACCGCACTGACTGGCACCAATTCGCTTTACAACGCGATTGTGTCGGCGATCAGCAAGGTTTATACCTCGCGCTATGAGGCGCCGGATGCCGTGGTTGTTCATCCCCGCCGGTTTATGTGGATGCTGGCGCAGCAGGACACGCTAGGCCGCCCGGTCATTGTTCCCGCCGAAAGTGGCCCGAATAATGCTCTCGGCGTGCTCGGCCCGAAGCTGAATGCTGATGGTCCGGCGGGCCGCATCGCTGGTCTGGATGTGTATCTCGACGCGAACATTCCTACCAACCTGGGAACCGGAACGAATGAGGATCGAATTCTCGTCCTCAAGTCGGATGACGTCCGGTTGTGGGAGTCGCACATTCGGGCTGAGGCTTTCCAGCAGACCTACGCCAACCAGATGTCTGTTTTTGTGCGGCTATACAACTACGCAGCTTTCCAAGCGGGCCGTTACCCCGGTTCAATTTCAGTGATCTCCGGCACTGGTCTTAACCAGGTCCTCTAAGGGCATATGCCAGCTATCGCCCGTCATAGTCGCCTCATTGGCTGCTGCGGCGGGCGCTTTCTCGTTGCGAGATTTCTGCGCGCGACGCTTACTTAGTGTGACCGCCAAAACGGACATTAGGGGCATGGGGGGCGGTCGTATGTCTACGTCGTAATGCGTCAGGGACCCGGCCCCCTGATCTCGAACACAAACTAAGTGCGTGAAACGCACGAGACTACGAAGGGCCCAATTCTATGGACTTCTCAGAGAAGCTTTCGTCACTTAGTGTCACGGCGCTTGGCTTGTGGGAGTCCGTGAATTCCGATTACGACCTCACTCCTCAGGAGCAACGCCTTCTGCTGGAAGTCTGCCGAACCTCTGACACGCTAGACGCCCTCGACGCCGACGTTCAGCGAAACGGCGTCATGCGGGCGAACAAGGTCAATCCCGCTGTGGTCGAATTGCGGCAAACCCGAATCGCCTTCGCCCGTCTGAATGCCGCTCTCGCGCTGCCGGACCTTGAAGAGGGCGACGACGCGCCGCCGAAGTATCAGCGGCTCGGGACTCGCGGACCGTACAAGCTTGTGAAAGGTGGCTGAACATGGCTAAGGCCAAGCGAAAGGCCGAGAATACCGCCGCCCTGTTCCGGCGGACCGAAATCGAATGGGAGCGAATCCAGGGCCACGATCGAGGCGCCGCCTTTTACGCCGCTCTACCGGCTGCGGGTATCTGGGCACTCGTGAGGCACGGCGCGGCGACCCCCGCTGAGATCGCGATGATTCACGCCGTAGCGGAGGGGCGGGCCGAACACGAGCACCTGACCGCCGAACGTGCGGTCAGCATCCTGGCGGACATGCCCGCCGACTGAGCAGCGCCAGCACCTGCGCTGCTAGATGGAGTTGAGGACTTCGGCACCACAGCCGGCGTAGGGCAACTGCCCCTGCGGACAGTCGAGTTGTCGCGCTCTCCCATCGGCGCGCATCCCCAACTCGACTTATCATCCCGTTGCGGCCGTCTCGCCGTCCGCAGCAGCACGAAGCCCCCTGTACCGTCCGTCATGGTCGGCGCAGGGGGCTCTCTGCGTTGGTGCGGGCCGTCACACGTCGCCGAACTCACCGGCCTTCACGGCGTCCACGAAGGCGGCGAACGCGTCGGCGCTGAAGACCAGGGCGCCACCCTCGGGGTCCTTGGAGTCACGAACTGGCATGATGCCGGGAGAGCCGTCAGCTACCTCGATGCATTGGCCGCCGTTGTCGCTGTAAGTGCTCTTGCGCCAGCGGGCGCCCGTCGGGTCAAAGTTCATATTTCTCAAGCTCCTCACGAACCTCGCGGATCCTCGCCAGCGAAGCCATTTTTGGCAGCGACTCCACTTGAAGCTGATCGTAGTCCCTGTCCCATGCCGCAACGGGCTCCCGGTTACGCTCCAGGTAGCCGCGCTGCTGCGATTCGCTGTAGGCGACCGCCGTGTGATCAGCCAGCGTAAGAAGCGTGACCGGGCAGGTGAACGGCCTGTGCTCCCCCAAGCTGAAGGGGGCCACCTGGATGGTGGTGTTGGGTCGGTACGCGAGCTCCTCCAGCCGTGTCAGCTGTTCGATCATGACCAAGCGACCACCGACAAGCCGCATGAGGCAGCTCTCGTCCAGTACCGCGTGAATGACCGGCTTCGGTGTCCGCTCCAGGAGTTGCTGACGCTTAGCCAGGAAGGCGAGGCGCTCCTCTGCCTGATCCTCTGTGATGGTTCCTCGCATCACGGCGGCTGTGGCGAGCGCTTCAGCGTATGAGCGGACCTGAAGAAGCCCCGGGATCACGCCAAGCTCAAAGGCTCGCAACTTCCGGCTTCGACCCTCCAGATCGGCGAACTCCTCGAACCCCTCCAGTAGGGCGGCGCCGGTGATGCGGCGGAGCAGCTCGACGAACAGTCCGCCGGTCTCGAACACTTCATCGGCTTTTAGTGCCAGCTTGGAAGTTGGGGTCTCCTTCCCTCGTTCGATCAAAGAGACCCATGTGTCCGAGTACCCCAGGAGCCCGCCAAGCTTCTCCTGTGTCCAGCCGCGCAGCCGTCGTAACCTGCGGAGTTCTGCGCCGAAGCGCATTACCGGGGATGACGTTGGGTCAGGTTCGGTCGTCAAGGTGGCCATCGGGGATTTTTACCTGCCGATCTACTACGGGTTGGAGCACTGGTCTTCGGCCCTCTTGGTGCCGATCCTAGTTACGAACCCAGCACGGAGAGGAGCGGCGGTGGCGACGCACAGAAAGGCCCCCAGGGCGCTGTATCGGCCCAAGGTGGGGGAGGTCGTCCGGGACCTAGCTCACAAGGGCGCTGAGGGCGTCTACATGGGCACGGTGGCGGGCAGGGTCTACCTCCGCCCCCGGGGTGGCGGACTGGAGTGGGAGACCTACCCCAGCGAGATCGAACCACTCGGGAATGTGCCGGAGTTGGTCCGTGTCATGGTGCCGAGCGCGCCCTCCCGGGCGCTTCCAGCGCGGATCGCATCGTGAGCGAGCTGGAGAGCAAGGCGGAGAGACTCCGCTCATTCCGTGCGGAAGCCGAAGCGGCAGCAGATGCCGTAGAGACCGCCTGGCAGCTCGCTGGCCTGCCGTCCGGCATTGACGTGATGCCCGTAACCAGCGGGCGCGGGATGCGCGAGGGGCCTCACGTGTCGCTCGGCGGCTGTCACGCCAGCACGGCCCGTGCGCTGGCCGACGTGCTGACCGAGTACGCGCGGCTCACTGGGCGCCTGATCGACGGTGAGTCCCGGTCTTTGGTGGCTCGCCTGCTCGCTGACTGCGGCGTGACGCCTGCTCTGCCAAGTGACGGACTTCGCGTTGTTCCAAGGGAGTTGAACGCGTAGTGGACCCCTACGCGATACCCCTTGTGGGCCCGTATGGCTCGATTATCGGTGCCCGCCGGGCACGCGCCGGACTGCCACCGCCACCGCCAACTAGGCGCGGCAAGTGGGAAGTTGTTCATCAAGTCTCACTTCCTGCCGGTGCCCCCGCCAGGGAACCTCCGGCCGTCCAAACCAACTCACCTGATAAGGAGTTAAGTTGAACCATCCGAACCCCCTCATGGCCAACCCGCCTGCCCGACGACTCGGCTGCCTGGTGATCGCCTTCAACGAGGCGGGCGAGGTGCTCATGGTGGACCCGGAGTACAAGGACGGCCTGATCCTTCCGGGTGGCAGCGCCGAACCCGGCGAGGCGCCGGACGAGGCCGCCGCCCGACACTTCGAGCAGGAAACCGGGCTTGCGCTCGACCTGTGGAAGGTCGTCGCCGTGGACTACGTTCCGGCGGGCGACTACCCCGAGGGGATCAACATCGTCTTCTCGGGTGGCGTCCTCACGGCCCAACAGACGAAGCGAATCAAGCACGGACCCCACCACCGGGGGCACCGCTTCGTACCCATGGCGGAGCTGCACGAGCACACGTCCATGCACGCCCGACAGCGCATCTCGCAGGCATGGCAGGCTCGCCGGGACGGACAGGGCATCCCGCTGTTGGTCATGGGCGAGCCGGTCGGCTGAGCCCTGATCCCCGCCGAACCCCACCTACCGGCGGACTGCGCTCCGGGGCGATAGCCGTTCCCGCACTGTTGAGCACACCGGCCCAATTCAGGCACCAAAGCGCCGAGTTGAGCCGGTCCTAAGACTCCCGCCCCGGCGACGGACAATCGGTCAGACCGGACCGGGGCGGGCACAAGACCCCCGGCGCTCACGTGCCGGGTAAGGCCCCGTGCGTCAGCCAACCTGGTCTGCCGCTGGCAGGCGCACGGGGTGCCGCTCACCGAATCGAGAGAGAGGACACTGCAATGACCGCACGTCCCGAATTCGAGTTCGTCACCGTCGCCGCCTGTCAGAACACGGTGCGCAAAGCGTGCCCGCAGGTGGCCACCAACATCCCCGGCGTGGTCGCCTTGCGCGACAGCGAGCGGCCCGGTGAGGTGGTCACCATGACCCGCGAGGCGTGGGCGGAGTTCACCAGCGCCATCAAGGGCGGGGAGTTCGACCTGAGCGCGTAGGAGATCCGTGGACTGTCCGCTGTGTGATCAGCCCATCGTGTTCGATCCGGAGATCGGCGAAGGGTTTTGCTGCTGGTGTGACCAGTGGGTGACCCGCTATCCGGATCAGCCGGACCCGTACCGGTACACGCCGAAGGGCCGTCCCTACTGGCCACGGAAGCATGGGCCCGGCGGTGGGCACAGCGGCGGGCAGTCCACGCCTGCGTAGCCAAGATCGGCCCCGTTCATGCGATCCCCCCGGCGCATGGGCGGGGCTTCGCACTGCGTGGTTCCCCCGGCCGGGTACGTGTACGGTTTCCGTAGTCACGCGCCTTCGTGTCCGGTGTTCAGCGCGGCCAGCAGGTCCGACACCTCGGCCCCGCGCACCTCGCCGATCACCAGCCGGTCCGGACGCATCCGCAGCGCCTGGCGGACGAGGTCCCGGAGCGTGAACTCGCCGAGCCCTTCCTGGTTGGGCGGCCGGCTCTGCAGTCGGACCACGTGCGGATGGGCCGGCTGAAGCTCCGCCGAGTCCTCGGCGACCACGATCCGCTCGTCCGGCCCGACCAGTCCGAGCAACGCCGCGAGCAGCGTGGTCTTGCCCGAGCCCGTCCCGCCGGAGACGAGCAGCGACAGCCGCGCCCGCACGATGCCGGCCAGCAGGTCGGCGCCCTCCGGCGGCAGTGCTCCGCCCGCCACCAGCTCGTCGAGCGTGAACGGCCGGGGCCGACAGACCCGCAACGAGATGTGTGTGCAGCCCGCCGCGATCGGGGGCAGCACGGCGTGCAGCCGGGTGCCGTCCGGCAGCCGGGCGTCCACCCAGGGCCGGGCGTCGTCCAACCGCCGCCCGGCCGCGGTGGCCAGTCGGTGGGCCAGCCGCCGCACCGCCTCGGCGTCGGTGAACCGGACTCCGGTGGCCCGGTGCAGGCCGCCGCCACGGTCGACCCACACCTCCTCCGGACCGTTCACCAGGACGTCAGTGACGTCGGGCGCCGCCAGCAGCCGGTCCAGCGGGCCCGCACCCACCAGTTCGGCGCGCAACGAGCGCACGGTGTCCAGGACCTCGTCCCCGCCGAGCGGCGGGCGGGTGGCCCGCAGCGCGGCCGCGACCGAGCCCGCCGTCGGGGCGGCCCCCGACTCGGCCAGCCGCAGCCGCACCGCGTCCACCAGGGCCGCCGCCCGCTGCTCGCGGGCCGTCCGGCCGTACGGGCAGGGCCCGTGCTCGGCCTCCGGCGGCCCGCCGGGCGGCGGCACGCTCCGGAGCGGCCGGTGCTCCCGCGCACCGGTGCCCGGGCCGGGCGCACCGCCCCGAAGGCCTGTTCTGCGCAGACGGACCATCAGTACACACCTCCTCCGACCGCCGGCACCGGCGGCAGCACCTCGTTCAGGAAGGTCGCGCAGAAGCGCGCGAGCGGACCGCTCTCCCTCGTCCCGGGCGGGATGCCCTTCTCGACGTCCTGGGCCAGGCCGGGCTCCGGTTCCAACTCCCCTGCCAGTGGCAGCCGCAGGCCGCGGGCGATGCGGTGGGCCGGCAGCCCGCCGGCCCGGATCGGTCGCACCACGGCCCGGACGTCGCCGAGCCGCATCCGGGCGGCCGCCGCGACGCGGTCGGCGGCGGCCACCGCGCGCAGCTCGGCCGGCACCACCAGCAGCGCCAGGTCGGACTGCTCCAACGCCTGCCCGGCGGCCGCGTCGAGGTGGCGGGGCACGTCGACCACCACCAGCCCGCCGCGCCGCCGGGAGGCGGCCAGCACGCTGCGCATGGCCTCCGGCGGCACCGTCAGGGTGTCGCCGCGGTCCCAGGACAGGCAGGCCAGCTCGGAGAGCCGGTTGAGCGCGGGCAGCGCCCGGGCCAGCTCGGCCCCGCTGACCCGCCCGCGCGAGCCGGCCAGATCGGGCCAGCGCAGCCCGCGGGCCATCTCGCCGCCGAGCAGGATGTCGAGGCCGCCGCCCAGCGGGTCGCCGTCGATGAGCATCGTCCGTCGGCCGGCCCGCGCGGACGTGACCGCCAGGGCGCAGGCCAGCGTCGAGGCCCCGGCGCCGCCCCGGCCGCCGAGCACCGCGACGGTGACCGCCGGGGGCCCGCCGCCCTCGGCCGCGTCGGCGATCCGGTCGAGCAGCCAGGCCTCCGCGTCGGGCAGGAACAGCACGTGCTCGGCGCCGAGTCGGACGGCCCGGACCCACACGCCGGGGTCGTCCAGGTCGAGTCCGAGCAGCAGCACCCCGCCGCGCCGGCCCAACTCGGAGCAGTGGACGGCCTGGTCGTCCCCGACCAGGACCAGCGAGGCACCTTCCCAGAGCTCCCGCGTCGGCGGCGCGCCCCGGATCAGCCTCGGCTCGGTGCCCGCCGCCGCGCAGAGTCGCAGCAGGTGCTCGGCCAGGCCCTCGTCCTCGGTGACGACGAGCGGCCCGACGGGGCCGGGGCCCTCGGCGGTGACGTGGTCGGCGATCGGCGTCGACATGGTGGTCTCCCCTCCGCGCCGTCGGCCACCGGGGGCGGCCGGCGACGCACGTCGGACGGTTCCGGCGGACGGCCGCCAGGCAGACCTCTGAGAGAGGAAGGGGATGAGGCCCTGCCCGGCGACCGCCGCCGACCATCACGGTGGGGGGAGATCCGGATTCCGTCATCCACGTTCCGATTGCCTGTGGATAACTCGTGGGCTGTGGAGGAAAACGTTCACCCGGGCGGGGGGCTAATCGGCGAAGAATTGACGAAAGGGGGTCGCCGAGATGAACCGGCGGTCCGTCGCGGCGCGATCGGACGATCTCCCGGCCGATCTCCGGGCGGTCTCCCGACCGCCTTCCGACATCTCCCGGAACGGCCCGCGCCGCCGATCGGAACCAGCCGTTCGTTTCTTGGCAGCGATGAGCAAACAGCGACGCAGAGTGACGAAAGGTGGTCGATGGACCCAGGCGCCGACACCCCCTGTACACCGTCGGCGGGGCGCGCGCGGAATGCGCGGCAGCGGACCTTCAAGCCCTGAAAATGGCCCCGGACGTGCGACGACCCCCGCCGGGGGGGAGAGCGGGGGTCGTCTATCCACAGCCCGACTCGGGGGGGAGGAGCCGGACCGGGTTAGCACGGTCGCGAACGATCCGTGACTTCCATGGTGTACCCGAGCGGCCAGAAACACAAACCCACACGCCCGCGAGTACACCGAATGGCGGGGTGTTTTGTGGCGCCCTCTATCCTCGGTTCCCGTGGACACCACCGAGAACGCCGACGACCACGCCGACGAGTCCCCGGGCGACCCCACCGGGCCCGAAGAGCTCCCCGCACCCGACCGCCCCCGGTCGGGCGGGCTGCGCACGGCGGCCTTCTTCGACCTCGACAAGACCATCATCGCCAAATCGAGCGCGCTGGCCTTCAGTCGCCCCTTCTACCAGGGCGGCCTGATCAACCGTCGGGCCGTACTGCGCAGTGCGTACGCCCAGTTCGTCTTCCTGGTCGGCGGCGCGGACCACGACCAGATGGAGAAGATGCGTGAGTACCTCTCCGCGCTGACCCGGGGCTGGAACGTCCAGCAGGTCCGCGAGATCGTCGCCGAGACCCTGCACAACCTGATCGACCCGATCATCTACGACGAGGCCGCCTCGCTGATCGAGCAGCACCACGCGGCCGGCCGGGACGTGGTGATCGTCAGCAGCTCCGGCTCCGAGGTGGTCGAGCCGATCGGCGCGCTGCTCGGCGCGGACCACGTGATCGCCACCCGGCTCAAGGTCGAGGACGGCTGCTACACCGGCGAGATCGAGTACTACGCCTACGCGGAGAACAAGGCCGCCGCCATCCGGGAGTTGGCCGCGGTCGAGGGCTATGACCTGGCCGCGTCCTACGCCTACAGCGACTCCTCCACCGACCTGCCGCTGCTGGCGGCGGTCGGCCATCCGTCGGCCGTCAACCCGGATCGGGCGCTGCGCAAGGAGGCGCAGGCCCGGGAGTGGCCGGTGCTGGTCTTCGACAAGCCGGTGGAACTGCGGCGACGGCTGCCCGAGTTCTCCGCCCCGAGCGGTTCGGTGCTGACCGCGGTGGCGGTCGGGACGGCCGTCGTGACCGCCGGAGTGATCTGGTACCTGGCCCGTCGGCGGCGCCCCCTCGCCTGAGGCCCCGCGTCCGGCCGAACCGGCCCGCCCGGCCCGTCCTGGATAAAACGGGCAATCGACACAGACTTCTCGTTTCGGGTTCCCCTTTCGCCCGAAACGCGATACAAATGAAGCACGGCCCGCGAGACCCGGTCAGGACCTTAAGAGGTCAAACCGACAACGCAGTTCAGGCCCCACGGACCGCGTGTACAGATAGCCGAGCACCCACATGCAGCCGACCCGCTGTCGGGCCGCCGGACCAGACGAACGGGCAGGATCCCCGTCTGATCGGCACTTCCGGTGCATGCATGGTCACCTGGCATCTGCACCAGCGGCGGCACCCAGCAGGATCAGGTGCCGCCGCATCTCCGTGTCTACGGGCCCCTTCGCGGGGCCCTTCCGCTCGTCCCCGTCCGGCCCGGCCGCTCAGGCCATGCCGCGCTGCATGGCCTCGCAGACCGCCGTGCTCTCCCGCACGCCGAGCCGCAGCGCCGCGCCGCAGTGCGCGATCCAGGCCCCCATCCCCCCGGGCGTGCCCGCCAGGTAGCCCGCGAGGGCCCGGCGGTGGGCGGCGGTGCCGAGTTCCGCCAGGCCGACCTCGGCCGGGCAGATCGACTTCGGGTCGAGCCCCTCGGCGATCAGCACGATCCGCTGGGCGGCCCGCGCGATCACCCCGTTGTAGGCGCCGAACGGCCGCAGCGCGAGCAGTTCACCGTGCACCACCGAGGCCACGACGAGGGCCGGCGTGCCCACACCCTGCCCCTCCGCGCGCGCGACCAGCAGCCGGGAGAGCTGGTCGAGTCGGGCCGCGACCTCCTCCGCGCCCGGTGCGGGCGGCAGCTCGGGCAGCGGCCCGTCGGCGGTGTCGGCCTCGACGCTCTCCACCCGCTGCAGCTCCAGCGGGAACAGCGGCTCGGCGCCCTCCCCCGCCCGGCGCGGGCGCCCGGCGACCGGGTCTCCGTCGCCGACCGCGAGCAGGTGCAGCCGGGCCAGCACCTGGAGCGGCGAGTGCCGCCAGATGCTGAGCAGCTGGCCGGCCTCGGCGGCGATCCGCAGGGCGGCGCCGACCGTGCGGGCCTCGGTGTCCGCGCCGAAGTCGGTGCGGCGGCGGACCTCCTCCAGCGGCCAGTCGGCCCCGGCCAGGGCCGCTGACGCGCGGGCGCCGCGCAGCGCGGACTCGGAGGTGACCTCGGCCGCGCGGCGGCGCATCACCCGGTGGCCGTAGAGCCGGTCGACGGCCTTGCGGACCTCGGCGACCGCGTCGGGCACCCCGGGGAGCTGGGCCAGCGGGGCGAGGGGATCTGTTCCAGTGCTCACCTACCCGAGAGTAATGAACGGGCCGCCCCTCCCGGAACAGCAACCCCGCATCACCCGTTAGAGGCAATCCTCACTTCCCTCCCCCGGTGAGGTCCAAACCCCGGCTAGCATGACCACTATCGGAGACGATAACGATTTCCAACTAGAGGGCGCCCCCGTCGCACGCGCCCCCTGGGCAGGCGGCCCCGAGCGAGGGCCCTGAGCGAGAGCCGGAGTCCCCAGATGAAGATCGCCTTCGTCGGCAAGGGCGGCAGCGGGAAGACCACGCTGTCCGCACTGTTCATCCGCCACCTGGCCGCCGCCGGTCGGCCGGTCATCGCCGTGGACGCCGACATCAACCAGCACCTGGGCCCCGCCCTGGGACTGACGGATGCCCAGGCGGCCGGCCTGCCCTCGCTCGGCGCACACCTGCCGGAGATCAAGGAGTACCTGCGCGGCAGCAACCCGCTGATCCGCTCGGCCGAGGAGATGATCAAGACCACGCCGCCCGGCCGCGGTTCGCGGCTGCTGCGGATCGTCGAGGAGAACCCGGTCTACGCCGCCTGCGCCCGCCCGATCGCGCTGGACGAGGGCTCGGTCCGGCTGCTGGCGACCGGCGCGTTCACCGAGGAGGACCTCGGGGTGGCCTGCTACCACTCCAAGGTCGGCGCGGTGGAGCTGCTGCTCAACCACCTGCTGGACGGCCCCGACGAGTACATGGTCACCGACATGACGGCGGGCTCGGACTCCTTCGCCTCCGGCCTGTTCACCCGCTTCGACCTGACCTTCCTGGTGGCCGAGCCGACCCGCAAGGGTGTCTCCGTCTACCGCCAGTACCGGGACTACGCCCGTGACTTCGGCGTGCAGCTGCGGGTGGTCGGCAACAAGGTGCAGGGCCCGGACGACCTGGCGTTCCTGCGCCGCGAGGTCGGCGACGACCTGCTCACCACCTTCGGGCAGTCGGACTGGGTGCGCCGCCTGGAGCAGGGCGCCGAGCCGCCGTTGAAGTCCCTGGAGCCGGCCAACCGGGCCGTGCTGGAGCAGTTGCGGGCCGAGGCCGACGCGGCGCACGGACGGCGGGACGCGCTCCGCTACACCGAGCAGGCCGTGCTCTTCCACCGCCGCAACGCGGAGAGTTGGGCCAACGCCAAGGTCGGTATCGACCTGGCGACGCAGGTGGACGAGGGCTTCGTCCCGGGCGAGTTCGCGGACGGCGGCGAGCGCACGGCTCCGGCGGGCGCCCACGCCTGACACCCGCCCCAGCGCGCCCGGACGGGCCGCGGTCTCCCGTCACCCCGGGAAGCCGCGGCCCGTTCGCCGTGTCCGGCCCCACCGCTCGCCCCGCCACTCGCCGCCAGGCCCCCGACCGTTCGAACACCACCCATTGGGGTGAATCAGGGGGTTTTCCGCTTCCCTCCCGCAACGACGCTATGCAAAGCTTTCATTACTCTCGGTTTACCGAGTCTTGATGGTCCGTTCCGGCGGCCCTCGGCGAGACCTCCCGCTCCTCGCCCGGGCTCCTGGCGGGCCCGATGGTCGACGCCGGCCGGTGACACCCGCACTCCCCGCCGCGCCCACGCCATCCCGCCACACCGTCGCGACCCACGACAGCCGATCCGCCCGGAGCCCCACCCCGGATTCACCGCCGGACCTGACTGCGTTCGTTCCCCCGGACAGACGGGAAGACAATGACCCTCGACATCTCCAGCGCCCCCATCGCCTCCGACACCACCGACCACGCACCGCCGGGCCCCGGCGCCCGGATCCGCTGGGCGCAGGACCTCTCCGCCTCGCTCGTGGTCTTCCTGATCGCCGTGCCGTTCTCCCTCGGCATCGCGCTGGCCACCGGCGCCCCGCTCACCGCCGGCCTGGCCGCCGCGGCCGTGGGCGGCATCGTGGTCGGGCTGTTCGGCGGCACCACACTCATGGTCAGCGGCCCCTCGGCAGCGCTGACCGTGATCACCGCCGGGCTGATCGCCCAGTACGGCTGGCAGGCCACCTGCGCCATCACCCTCGCCGCCGGTCTTCTCCAACTCCTGCTCGGCGCACGCCGGGTGGCCCGGACGGCGCTCGCCGTCTCGCCCGCGATCGTGCACGGCATGCTGGCCGGGGTCGGGCTCACCATCGCCATCGCGCAGCTGCACGTCGTGCTCGGCGGCTCGCCGCAGAGCTCCGCGATCGCCAACATCCTCGCACTGCCCGGGCAGTTGGCCGGTCCGCACCCGCCCGCACTACTGGCCGGCGCGGTGACCGTGGCCGTCCTGCTCGGCTGGCCCCGGCTCGGCCGACTCCCCGGCCGTGCGGGCCGGTTGGGCGCCCGGCTGGCCAAGGTGCCGGGCCCGCTGGCCGCCATCGCCCTGGCCACCGCCCTCGCGCTCGCCCTGGACCTGCGACTCGCCCACATCGAGCTGCCCGCCTGGCAGCCGCACGCCTTCGCGCCCGCCCTGCCGCACGGTCCGGTGCTCGGCCTGATCGCCGCCGTCCTGACCGTCACCGCCGTCGCCAGCGTGGAGTCACTGCTGTCCGCCGCCGCGATCGACCGGATGTCCCGCCGCACCGGCGACCTCGACCGCGAGCTGCGCGGCCAGGGCCTCGCCAACCTGGTGAGCGGCCTGGTCGGCGGGCTGCCGATCGCGGGCGGCGCGGTGCGCAGCACTGCCAACGTCCAGGCCGGCGCGCGGTCCAGGTGGGCCTCGGTGCTGCACGGCGTCTGGGTGCTGACCGCCGCGCTGGCGCTGAGCGGCGGGCTGCGCCGGATCCCGCTGGCCGCGCTCGCCGCGCTGGTCCTGGTGGTCGGGCTGCAGATGGTGAGCTTCGCGCACATCCGCAATGTGCACCGGCACCGCGAGTTCCCCGTCTACCTCACCACCGTGGTCGCCGTGGTGGCGGCCGGGGTGCTGTGGGGTGTCGCGATCGGGGCCGGCACCGCCGTCCTGCTCGCGCTCTACCGGCTGACCCGCGCCCATGTGGACGTCAGGACCGGGCCGGACGGCTCGGTCACCGTCCAGACGCACGGCCCGCTCACCTTCACCGCCGTGCCCCGGCTCAGCCGGGCACTGTCCGACATCCCGGCCGGGGCCGAGGTCACCGTGGTCCACGACGGCTCCTTCCTGGACCACGCCGCTTACGAGACGCTGCACAGCTGGCGCGCCGGGCACCAGGACGCGGGCGGCCGGGTCTCGATGGTGACGAGGCGCCAGGACGACGAGGTGCTCGACCCCGACGGCACGGTGCGCGCCGGCAGTTCACCGGGGCCGCACCGCTGCCGGGCCTGGACGCCCTGGGTCGGCCACCACTGCATCGAGCAGCAGGAGGACCCGCACGGCCGGCTGCTGGACGGGGTCCGGGTGTTCCAGCTGCACACCGCCCCACTGATCAGGCCCGAACTCGCCCGGCTGGCGCGGGAGGGGCAGACGCCCTCCCAGCTCTTCCTGACCTGCGCGGACTCGCGGATGGTCACCAGCATGATCACCAACAGCGGCCCGGGCGACCTCTTCACCGTCCGCAATGTGGGCAACCTGGTGCCGGCCCCGTTCGAGCCCGGCGCGGCCGACGACTCGGTGGCTGCCGCGGTGCAGTACGCCGTCGAGGTGCTGGAAGTGCGCTCGATCACGGTCTGCGGCCACTCCGGCTGCGGCGCGATGAAGGCCCTGCTGGACGGTGTGCACGAGCATCCCGGTCCGCCCACCCCGCTGGCCCGCTGGCTGCGCAACGGCCGCGGCTCGCTGGACCGGCTCCGGCGGGCGCCCGCCGAGTTCGCCACCCGGCCGGTGGTGGACCCGGTGGAGCAGCTCTGCCTCACCAACGTGGTCCAGCAGTTGGACCAGCTGATGGCGAACCCGGCGGTGGAGCGCCGGGTCGAGGAGGGCACCCTGCGGCTGGTCGGGATGTACTTCGACTTCGCGACCGCCCAGGCCTACGTCCTGGACCGCGCCGCCGGGACGTTCAGCGCGGTCGAGGCCCGTACCGCAGCCGATGCCGGGGCCCACGCCGGGGCTCGGGCCGGCGTGGCATCGGCCGAACGGGTGAATGAGGACGGCCGGGTGCCGTCCGGCGTCGGCGAGGAAGGCCCCCGGCTGGCCGCCTGAGAGCCGGGCCCGTGTCCCCGCCGGGCGGGCTGGGGCACGGGCCCACCAGCCCCGGCACGGCCCTCCGCTCCCGCGCGGCGGACCGTACCGGTCGTGGCCCGATATTCGGTCAAAGGTCTACACCAATTATCGGCAGCCTCTTGTCAACTGCCCCGTTCTCCTGGTGAGCTGTGCGCTGGGACACACGGGACAATCCCCACGCACGGGATCGTCTCTGATCATGACTCGATGAGGAGTGCGTGTGAGCAACGAGAGCCTGGCCAACCTGCTCAAGGAGGAGCGGCGCTTCGCTCCGCCCGCAGAGCTCGCCGCAGCCGCCAACGTCACCGCGGCCGCGTACGCGCAGGCCTCCGAGGACCGTCTGGGCTTCTGGGCCGAGCAGGCCCGTCGCCTCAGCTGGGCCGTCGAGCCGACCGAGACCCTCGACTGGTCCAACCCGCCGTTCGCCAAGTGGTTCGCCGACGGCAAGCTCAACGTGGCGTACAACTGCGTCGACCGCCACGTCGAGAACGGCCTGGGCGACCGGGTCGCCATCCACTTCGAGGGCGAGCCCGGCGACAGCCGCTCGATCACCTACGCCCAGCTCAAGGACGAGGTCTCGCAGGCCGCCAACGCGCTGCTGGAGCTCGGTGTCCGCAAGGGCGACCGGGTCGCGGTCTACCTGCCGATGATCGCCGAGGCGGTCGTCGCGATCCTCGCCTGCGCCCGGATCGGCGCCACCCACTCGGTGGTCTTCGGCGGCTTCTCCGCCGACGCCGTGGCCTCCCGCATCCAGGACGCCCAGGCCAAGCTCGTCATCACCGCCGACGGCGGCTACCGGCGCGGCAAGGCGTCCGCGCTCAAGCCGGCCATCGACGAGGCGCTCACCAAGGTCGACGGCGTCGAGCACGTCCTGGTGATCCGCCGCACCGAGCAGGACGTTGCCTGGACCGAGGGCCGTGACGTCTGGTGGCACGAGATCACCGCACGCCAGTCCACCGAGCACATCCCCGAGGCGCACGACGCCGAGCACCCGCTCTTCATCCTCTACACCTCGGGCACCACCGGTAAGCCCAAGGGCATCCTGCACACCTCGGGCGGCTACCTCACCCAGGCCAGCTACACCCACCACGCGGTCTTCGACCTCAAGCCGGAGACCGACGTCTACTGGTGCACCGCCGACATCGGCTGGGTCACCGGCCACTCGTACATCGTCTACGGCCCGCTCTCCAACGGCGCCACCCAGGTCATCTACGAGGGCACCCCGGACACCCCGCACCAGGGCCGGTTCTGGGAGATCGTCCAGAAGTACGGCGTGACCATCCTCTACACCGCGCCGACCGCGATCCGCACCTTCATGAAGTGGGGCGACGACATCCCCGCGAAGTTCGACCTGTCCTCGCTGCGGGTGCTGGGCAGTGTCGGCGAGCCGATCAACCCCGAGGCGTGGATCTGGTACCGCGAGCACATCGGTGCCGGCAAGACCCCGATCGTGGACACCTGGTGGCAGACCGAGACCGGCGCCATGATGATCAGCCCGCTGCCGGGCGTCACCGAGACCAAGCCGGGCTCGGCCCAGCGCGCCCTGCCGGGCATCGCGGCCACCGTGGTGGACGACGAGGCCAACGAGGTGCCCAACGGCTCCGGCGGCTACCTGGTGCTCACCGAGCCGTGGCCGTCCATGCTCCGCACCATCTGGGGCGACGACCAGCGCTACATCGACACCTACTGGTCGCGCTTCCAGGGCCGCTACTTCGCCGGTGACGGCGCCAAGAAGGATGAGGACGGCGACATCTGGCTGCTCGGCCGGGTGGACGACGTCATGCTCGTCTCGGGCCACAACATCTCCACCACCGAGGTCGAGTCGGCCCTGGTCGGCCACCCGTCCGTCGCCGAGTCCGCGGTGGTCGGCGCCGCCGACGCCACCACCGGGCAGGCCATCGTCGCCTTCGTGATCCTGCGTGGCGGCATGACCGAGAGCCCGGAGCTGGTCGACGAGCTGCGGGCGCACGTCGGCCGCACGCTGGGCCCCATCGCCAAGCCGAAGCAGATCAAGGTGGTCGGCGAGCTGCCGAAGACCCGCTCCGGCAAGATCATGCGCCGTCTGCTGCGCGACATCGCCGAGGGCCGCGAGGTCGGTGACACCACCACCCTCGCCGACAGCTCGGTGATGAGCCAGATCCAGGCCCAGCTGCCGCTCATGGGCAACGGCAACGGCTGAGCCGACTGAGACAGCGACTGTGCCCCGGGCGGTGGTCATCGCCCGGGGCACAGCCGTTCCTCCGGGCCGCCGCCGTTCCTCCGGGTGCGGAACCCATCCGTAGGGCTTAAGTCCTTGAATAGGACAATCCGGACGTCACCCGAACATCCCGTTAGACTGTTAACGACGCATCAAGATCCCCCGGCGGGATCCGGGCGTCACAGGGCGCGCCGGGAAGTCTGGTCGGCAACTGCACCACTCGTGCATCCGTTGCCGCTCCCAGCCCCAGGAGGTCCCGCGTGACCGACCAGCCGCCCGTCCTCGAGCCGACGACCCGCCGCCGGCAGTTCCCCGGCCGGCTGTCACTGCCCGAGCGCACCTTCATCACCGACGCCCTGCGGACCGAGACGGTCGGCGGCATGCTGCTGCTGGGCGCCGCCGTCATCGCACTGATCTGGGCCAACGTCTGGCCGCAGGCGTACCAGAGCATGCTCGACTACACCGTCGGCCCCTCCGCCCCGCTGCACCTCGACCTCACCCTGGCCACCTGGGCCAAGGACGGACTGCTGACGATCTTCTTCTTCGTCGCCGGGATCGAGCTCAAGCGCGAGTTCGTCGCGGGCGAGCTGCGCACGCCCAGCGCCGCGGCGCTGCCCGTCATCGCCGCCGTCTGCGGCGTGGCGATGCCCGCGATCCTGTACGCCCTGGTGAACTCCGGCAGTGGCGGACACCCCGGCGGCTGGGCGATCCCGACCGCCACCGACATCGCCTTCGCCCTCGGCGTCCTGGCCGTGGTCGGCAGCCACCTGCCCTCGGCGCTGCGCGCCTTCCTGCTCACCCTGGCCGTCGTCGACGACCTGATCGCGATCCTGATCATCGCGGTCTTCTACAGCTCCGGCATCAAGTTCTGGGCGCTCGGACTGGCCCTCGCCGGGCTGGTGCTGTTCTGGTTCCTGCACCGGCGCGGGGTGCACGGCTGGTACCTGTTCGTGCCGCTGGCCCTGGTGACCTGGGCGCTGATGCACGAGAGCGGCATCCACGCCACGGTGGCGGGCGTCGCGATGGGCCTGATGCTGCGCTGCCACCGGGAGGGCGACGAGCAGCACTCCCCCGGCGAGCACATCGAGCACCTGGTCCGCCCCCTCTCTGCCGGTTTTGCCGTCCCGGTGTTCGCGCTGTTCTCGGCCGGGGTGACGATCTCCGGCCCGGCGCTGCGCGAGGTGTTCACCCAGGCCGTCCCGCTCGGCATCGTGGTCGGCCTGCTGGTCGGCAAGTCGGTGGGCATCTTCGGCGGCACCTGGCTTGCCGCCCGGTTCACCAGGGCCGAGCTGAACCCGCAGCTCAAGTGGGCCGACATGGTCGCCGTCTCGGTGCTCGCGGGCATCGGCTTCACCGTCTCGCTGCTCATCAGCGAGCTGGCCTTCCCGGACGACCCGGCGCTCGCCGCCCTGGCCAAGACGGCCGTCCTGGTCGGCTCGCTGCTCTGCGCGATGGTCGCCACCGTGCTGCTGAAGCTGCGCAACCGGCACTACCGCGCGCTGTGCGAGGAGGAGGACCGGGACACGGACGGGGACGGCATCCCGGACGTCTACCAGGAGGACGACCCGGCCTGGCGGGCCCGGGTCTCCGGCGGCTCCGGGGGCTCCGCCGACTCCGGGAATGCCGGGAACGCCGACAACTCCGGGAACGCCGGCAACTCCGGCAACTCCGGGGCCGCTGGAGCGGGCCGCTGACGGTCCCTCCGGGAGGCTCCGCGCACGGACCCCGGCGCCTCCCGGGAACCCCGTCCGGGAGCCCCTGGAGGCCGTCCGCAACGGAGACACGTCCCTCCGGCGGGGGCCCGGAGTGGTGTCCGACTGACCGGTAGGGGCATGATTCTGAGCTGTCGACAATCCACTGACGCCTCCGGACCCCCCAGCGGCCCCGGAACCGCAGACCCGCGGCGGCGTCACGCCGCACAGCCGCAGAGGAGAACCGCTGATGCCCGCAGGAGCCGCAGACCCGTCCAGCAACGGCCGGGCGCCCTACGAGGGCGAGCGTTCGGTGGGGCAGCTGTTCGCGGCGGCCACCGCCGACCTGTCCGCGCTGGTCCACGACGAGATCGCGCTCGCCAAGGCCGAGATCCGGGCGGACGTCAAGCGCGGCGTCTCCGGCGGCGTCTCGCTGACGGTCGCCGGCGTGGTGGCGCTGTTCTCGATCCCGATGCTGAGCGCCGCCGCGGCCTTCGGCATCCACGCGCTGGGCATTTCGCTGGGCTGGTCCTTCCTCATCGTGGCCGGCGCCTACCTGCTGCTCGCGTTGCTGCTCGGGGCGCTGGCGTACCGCTCGTTCAAGAAGATCGAGCCGCCGCGCCGCACCATCGAGGGCGCCCAGAAGACCGCCGACGTGCTGAAGAACGCCCGGCCGCGCCCGGCCACCAAGGAGGAGATCGACCGCGCCCTGGGCCGCATCCCGTAAAGCGGTCCTGTCGGGCGGTTCCGTCAACCGTCCCGTCAGACGGTCCCGTCACGTGGTGCCGTCACGTGGTGCCGTCAACCGTCCCGTCAACTGCCCCGCCGACGGTCCCTTGCCGGAGGGGCCGACAGTGAGTGCCGGGCACGTGTCCGACGCGCGGATGTGACACGCTCTCGGTATGCCGCTTGACCAGAAGCCCGTGCCCGCGCAGCCGTCCGCCGACTCCGGCCCCGACTCCGGCCCCGGCCTCGTCCCCGAGGGCCCCGGCCCGGCCCCCGAACGGAAGCCCGTCGAGGCGGATGTCGAGGCGGATGTCGAGGCGCCCGCCGGGGCCGCTGCGGCGGCGCAGGCCGAGGCGTGGAGCATCCGGCAGGCCGGCCCGTGGACGCACCGCGACCTCGCGGCCAACGGCGCCCGCTTCCACATCGCCGAGCTGGGCTCGGGCCCGCTCGTGCTGCTGGTGCACGGCTGGCCCGAGTACTGGTGGGCCTGGCGCCACCAGCTGACCGCGCTCGCCGAGGCCGGCTACCGGGCGGTGGCGCTCGACCTGCGGGGCGTCGGCGGCAGCGACCGCACCCCGCGCGGGTACGACCCCGGCAACCTCGCCCTGGACATCACCGGGGTGATCCGCTCGCTCGGCGAGCGCCGGGCGCACCTGGTCGGACATGCCTCCGGCGGCACCCTCGCCTGGGTGGCGGCCGTGATGCGTCCGTCCGTCATCCAGAGCCTGACCGTGGTCTCGGCCGCGCACCCGAGGGACCTGCGCCGGGCTCTGCTGACCGACCGCCGCCAGTTCGCCGCGTTCGAGCACGTGCTGGGCTTCCAGCGGCCGTGGATACCGGAACGCCGCCTGGTGGCCGACGACGCCGAGCTGGTCGGCCGCTACCTGACCTCCTGGACCGGCCCGAACGGCCTGGACGAGGCCGAGGTGCACGCGTACCGGCAGGCGATCCAGATCCCCAGCACCGCGCACTGCTCGATCGAGCCGTACCGCTGGCTGATGCGGTCGATGGCCCGGCCGGACGGCATCCAGTTCGCCCGGCGGATGAAGAAGCCGATCACCGCGCCGACCCTGCACGTCCAGGGCGCGGCGGACCCGGTGCTGCTGTCGCACACCGCGCTCGGCGGGGGCGAGTACGTGGCGGCGCCCTACCGCTGGCGGCTGCTGCCGGGGGTCGGGCACTTCCCGCACGAGGAGGCGCCGGAGGAGTTCACCGCCGAGCTGCTGGACTGGGTCGGGCGTCACAAGGAGTGACCCCGCGTCGGAGACGGCCGGAGACGGTCGGGGAGGCCGGGGAGGCCGGGCGGCGAGGCGGCCGGGCGGTAGGGGAAGGCGCCTGGGCCCAGTGGCTCGAGTGCAACTCCCTTGATGCTGTGTTCATATGACAAGCACATAGGCCAATCTCGACACAACCCCGGCGGTTACCTCGACCGGCCCAGGGGCATCCATACCGGTATGAGTTGGATGCCCGATCGCGGCGCCGCCCCGCGCGGCCGACGCCAGAACAGCCCCCAGCGTTCCGCCCACCGCCCCGACCGGGCGGACGACCTCGGCTTCGACGGCCTCGACCCTCGTCAGCGCGCCGAACGGCGGCAACTCGGCATCCCACACATCCTCGGTCGGCGCGCCCGCTGGGTGGGCGCACGACTGCGGCGCGAGACCTGAGGCCTCGCGCCGCGTAAGTCCGACGGTGACGGACGGCCCGTGGTGACGGACGGCCCGTGGTGACGGGCGGCCGGTCGACGGCCGCCCGGCGCGCACCGCTCAGTTCGTGATCGGCGACAGCGCGGTGAACCAGAGCAGGACGAAGGTCGCCACCGACATGATCGGCACCAGCACCTTGGTCTCGACGTCGTTGCCGCTGCGCTTGATCAGCACGATCTCGTAGCGCTCCTTGTGCGGCCAGAGCAGCGGCGCGCCCTTCTTGGTCAGGCAGTCGCCCAGCAGGTGCGCCAGCGTGCCCAGCGCCACCGCGTACGGCAGCCAGCCGGGCGCGTTGGGCATCCAGGTGTTCATGCCGAAGGTGCCCAGCGCGGACAGCCCGATGATGGTGATCCAGCTCTGCGGACCGTCACCCGGCGGGCAGAGCCGCAGCGCCCGGATCGCGAGCGCCAGCAGGAAGAACGTCAGCACGAGCGTGAAGTTGCGGCCCAGGAAGGTGACGCCGGCCCAGGTGCCGGCGCCCATCAGCCCGACGAACAGCAGCGAGTGGGTGGCGTGCCGGTGGCCGCCGGAGGCCCACGCCACGAAGCGGCAGAGCGCCTTGGAGATCGGACCGAGGAAGTTGGCGATCGAGCCGTCGTGGTGGTCGAGGTCCGGCAGCAGGGCCGCACCCGCGCACAGCACCGTGCCCATCAGTATGTCCGCCGGCTGCAGCGTGGTGTGCAGCAGCAGCGGGGGCAGGAAGGGGGCCGATGCCGCGTACAGCATCGCCCCGCTCACCGCGTGCGAATGACCCATCATCGGACTGCCACGACCTCCCGTCGGGCCCACTCCGGGACGACGCCAGATTGAGCCGAACGGGTGAGCGCGGCCGAGGCTACCAGGGCGGACTGACGGTGCGACGGATATCGGACGGCCCGGCCCCCGGCGCGCCCCGCCCACAAGAGGCCCGGACCGGGGCTTCCGGGCCGCCCGGGCCCGGACCGGGGCGCCCGACGTCAGAGCGCGCAGCCCTGGGTCTCCACCCGGGCGGTCGCGGCACTGCCCTGCTGGACGTCCTCGCGGACCTCCGCCGCGGTCAGCACGTACCCGGTGTCGGCGCTGTCCAGGGACTTGGCGAACACCACGCCGTACACCTGGCCGTCCGGGGTGAGCAGCGGGCCGCCGCTGTTGCCCTGGCGGACCACCGAACGCACCGAGTAGACGTCGCGCACCACCTGGCCGCGGTGGTAGATGTCCGGGCCGTTGGCCTGGATCCGGCCGCGGATGCGGGCCGGCTGGACGTTGAAGGCGCCGTTCTCCGGGAAGCCGGCCACGATCGCGCTGTCGTTGGTCTTCGCCTCGCCCGCGAAGGTCAGCGCGGGCGCGTTCAGCTTCGGCACGTCCAGGACCGCGATGTCGCGCTGCCAGTCGTAGCGGACCACCGTCGCGTCGTACAGCTGGCCGAGGCCGCCGATCTGCACCGTCGGCTCGTTGACCCCGCCGACCACGTGGGCGTTGGTCATCACCCGGTGCGGGGCGAAGACGAAGCCGCTGCCCTCCAGGGTCTTGCCGCAGGAGGTCGCCGTGCCGACCACCTTGACCAGGCTCTGCTTGGCCCGCGCCACCGCCGGGCTTGCGGCCAACGCCGGGTCCGGGGTGTCGACCTGGGTGATCGGCTCGTGCTCGAAGGGGTTGAAGACCTGCGGGAAGCCGTTGCGGGCGAGCACCTTGGAGAAGTCCGAGAACCAGTTCGGCGCGTCGGAGGGCAGGGCGTTCTGCACCCCGCCGAGGATCGCCGAGGAACGGACCTGCTTGGAGACCGTCGGCAGCGAGGCCCCGGCCAGCGCCGAACCGATCAGCCAGGCCACCAGCAGCATCGAGACCACGTTCACCACCGCGCCACCGGCCGCGTCCAGGACCCGGGCCGGGCGGCGGCCGATGTGGCCGCGCAGCTTCCAGCCGAAATGCGCGGTGACCGCCTGGCCGATCGCGGCGAAGACGATCACCACCACGACGGCCACCACCGAGGCCGTGGTGCCGGGGCTCAGGTGGTCCAGCAGCAGCGGCAGCAGCTCGACGGCCAGCAGACCGCCGCCGAGGAAACCGACCAGCGACAGGACACCGACCACGAAGCCCTGCCGGTAGCCCGACACGGCGAATCCCACGGCAGCGGCGATCAGCAGCACATCCAGGACGTTCACTCCGACACCCTCCCACGGTCCGCAGGCCGGACCGGCCGACAGCCGGTCACGATCCTCCGGCGTCGCCGCCCGGCAGCGCGCGGGAATGCTCGAGGTCACCCTGGACCAGGGCCAGCGCGTCGTCCGAGAGGTCGACGACCCGGGACGGATCCCAGGGCAGCTCCAGCCCGCTGTGGTGCAGCACCCGGTCGATCACCCCGGCGGTGAATCCCCAGACCAGCCGTCCGGCGACCGCGAAGGCCGGACCGATGTGCCCCGAGGGGTGGCGCAGCCGCACCCGGTTCGCCGGATCGGCCAGGTCTGCGATCGACACCCGGAACACCGCGCCGGTCTCGCCCTGGTCCACCGGACGCACCGGCGACTCCTCGCGCCACCAGCCGAGTACCGGGGTCACCACGAAACGGCTCACCGGGATGTACAGCCGCGGCAGCGCCGCGAACACCTGCACCCCGTCCGGGTCCAGGCCGGTCTCCTCCCAGGCCTCCCGCAGCGCCGCGGCGATCGGCCCCGGGCCGTCCGGGTCGCCGTCCTCCGGGTCCAGCGCGCCGCCCGGGAAGGACGGCTGACCGGCGTGCGAGCGCAGCGACCGGGCCCGCTCGATCAGCAGCAGGTCCGGCCCCTCCGGGCCCTCGCCGAACAGCATCAGCACGGCTGCCGCCCGGCCGCCCCCGACCGGCGGCAGGAAGCGGCTCAGCTGCTCCGGCAGCACCCGCTCGGCCGCCTCCCGGACCGGCTCCAGCCAGGTCGGCAGGTCCTCCCGCTCGATCCCCCGCGCGATCATGCGCCCACCGCCAGGTCCGCGACCTGCCCCTGGTGGGCGGCGGCGTCCGCACGGGCGGCCGCCTCACCGGGGAAGTCCGCCGGGGGCCTCAGCCGCTGCCCGGGTTGGCCGCCCATCTCGTACTTCAGCAACTTCCGTGCCTTCTCCGGGTCGGTCACGCCCTCGCCGTACGCGGGGCAGAGCGGCGCGATCGGGCAGGCGCCGCAGGCGGGCTTCTGGGAGTGGCAGATCCGGCGGCCGTGGAAGACCACCCGGTGCGAGAGCATCGTCCACTCCGACTTCGGGAAGATCTCGGCGACGGCCGCCTCGACCTTCACCGGGTCCTCCTCGGACGTCCAGCCGAACCGCCGGGCCAGGCGGCCGAAATGGGTGTCGACGGTGATCCCCGGCACTCCGAAAGCATTGCCCAACACGACGTTCGCGGTCTTGCGGCCGACACCCGGCAGAGTCACCAGGTCGGCCAGGCGCCCCGGGACCTCACCGCCGAACTCGTCGCGCAGCGCGATCGAAAGACCGATCAGCGACTTCGCCTTGTTCCGGAAGAACCCGGTCGGGCGGATGATCTCCTCCAGCTCCTCCGGGTTCGCCGCCGCCATGTCCTCCGGCGTCGGGTACTTCGCGAACAGCGCCGGAGTGGTCTGGTTCACCCGCAGGTCGGTGGTCTGCGCCGACAGCACGGTGGCCACCAGCAGTTGGAAGGGGTTCTCGAAGTCCAGCTCCGGATGCGCGTACGGGTACAGCTCCGCCAACTCACGGTTGATCTTCCGGGCCCGCCGCACCATCGCCAGGTGCGACTCGGCCTTCCTCGGCTTCACGGCGGGCCTCTTCGCCGCCTTCGCCACCGCCGACTTCACCGCCGGCTCGGCCTTCGGCGCCGCCGCGTTCCGGACCTTGCTCTCTGCCATGCACGAAGGCTACGCCGACCGGACCACCGCTTGTGGGCGATCAAGCACGGAAGCCGGGCCCGGCCAGGGCGTGTTGTCCGACTCCTCGGCACGAAGTCGGACCGCCCGGAAAAATCTTCGGTGGGAGCGATGAGTTCCGGGACGTGCTCCGGTCTATCTCCGTGACCGGCTCGTACGACGACAGAAGGAACAGCTCATGAGCACCGTGATCTCCGCTGATGGCACCACCATTGCCTGCACCGTCACCGGCTCCGGCCCGGCGGTCGTCCTGGTGGACGGGGCGACCACCCACCGGGCGTTCGATCCGGGTGCCGCGCTTGCCGAGCAGCTCTCGGCGCACCACACCGTGTGGGTGTACGACCGGCGTGGCCGTGGCGGGAGCGGGGACACCGCGCCGTTCGCGGTGGAGCGTGAGATCGAGGACCTGGCCGCCGTGATTGCGGCGGCCGGCGGCTCGGCCGGTGTCTTCGGTATCTCCTCGGGCGCCGCGCTCGCGCTGCGGGCCGCCGCCGCCGGCGTCGGCATGTCCCGGCTCGCGGTCTACGAGCCGCCGTTCAGCACCGAGGAGGGGCAGAGCGCCCGCTTCGTCGGGTACGTCGACGAGTTGGAGGCGGCGCTCGCCGAGGGGCGGCGCGGGGACGCCGTCGCGGCCTTCATGACCTTCGTCGGGATGCCCGCGGAGATGGTGGACGGGATGCGCGCCGCCCCCGTGTGGCCGCTGTTCGAGGCGATCGCGCCGACCCTGGCGTACGACGCGGCGGCGCTCGGCGCGCGGACCGGCGCGACCGTCCCGGTCGACGTCCTGGCCCGGATCACCGTGCCGGCCCTGGTGCTGGACGGCGGCGCCAGCCCGGAGCTGCTGCGGGCCCCGTCCGCGGCGGTGGCCGCGGCCGTGCCCGGCGCCGAGTACCGGACGCTGGCCGAGCAGACGCACGACGTGGCGGCCGAGGTGCTGGTGCCGGAGCTGGTGAAGTACTTCGCCTGAGCCCGGGATGGACCCCGGAGTCCGTGAACACCCGTCCACGTCCGCGTCCTAGTCTTCCGGTGGCCTGACGGCCGGAGGAACGCAGAGCCGGCGCAACGCAGCGGAAGCAGCGGAAGAGGAAGAGGAAGCATGGACGCGGATTTCAAGGACATCCCCACCACGACCCTGGCCGACGTCCTGGGCCGCGCCCGGGTCATGGACATCGGCCTGCGCCCGCTCTGGGACGGGATGCCCCGGGTGGCGGGCCCGGCGTTCACCGTGCGGTGCCCGCCCGGGGACAACCTGATGCTGCACGCCGCGATCCACCGGGCCGAGCCCGGCTCGGTGATCGTGGTCGAGTCCGGGGACCTGGACTACGCGCTGGCGGGCGGCAACGTGTGTGCCGTGGCGCAGCGGCGGGGCGTGGTGGCCTTCGTGGCCGACGGGCTGATCCGGGACCTCGGTGAGGTGCGGGAGCTCGGCTTCCCGGTGTTCGCCCGCGGGGTGATCCCGATCCCCGGGGCGAAGAAGGCGCTGGGTGCGCACGGCACGCCGGTGCGCTGCGGCGGCGTGCTGGTGGCGGCCGGCGACATCGTGGTGGCCGATGAGGAGGGTGTCGTGGTGGTGCCCGCCGCCGAGCGGGACCGGGTCCTGGACGCGGCCCGGGCGAAGCTGGCCAAGGAGGCCGCCGAGACCCTGGACGAGTGGGCGGCGGAGCACCGCGACCGGATCGAGCGGGCCCTCGCCGAGCTGGGTTTCCAGGGCTGAGCCCGGCCGCGGCAGTCAGCCCCGCAAGCCGAGCCCGGCCGCGGCAGTCCTGGCAACCCGGCCCGGATCAGCCCTGGTACAGCCCGTTCAGTTCCCCGAAGCCGAGCGCCCCGTCGAGCTGCGTCAGTGTCCCGGCGCCGAGCAGTTCGACGGCGGCGCGGCGGGCCGCGGTGTACGCGAGCTGGGCGAGGCCGGTACCGAGGCTGATTCGCCGCACCCCGGTGGCGGCGAGTTCGGCGACGGTCGGCCCGCCGGGGACGGCCATCGCGTTCACCGGCAGCGGCGCGCGCTTGACCAGCTCGGTGAGGGCTTCGAGGTCGAGCAGCCCGGGGACGAACAGGCCGTCGGCGCCCGCCTCCGCGTAGGCCTCGGCCCGGACCAGCACGTCGTCGAGCCCGCCGAGCCCGAACAGGAAGACGTCGGTGCGGGCGTTGACCACCAGCTCGGGCAGCCCGGCCGCGGCCGCCGCCGTACGGGCCGCGCGCAGCCGCTCGGCCTGCTCGGCCACCGGGAAGAGCGGGCCGCCGACGGCCGTCGAGTCCTCCAGGTTGACGCCGACCGCGCCCACGCCGACCAGGGCGGTCACGGTCTCCGCGACGTCGGCGGGCAGCGGCCCGTACCCGCCCTCGGCGTCGATGGTGACCGGCAGGTCCGCCGCCGCGACGATCCGGCGGGCCGCCTCGACCGCCGCCGCCCGGTCGAGCCGCTGGCCGTCGCCGTGCCCGAGCGACCAGGAGACGCCGCCGCTGGTGGTGGCGATGGCCTGGGCGCCGGCCGAGGCGATCACGGCGGCGCTGCCCGCGTCCCAGGCGTTGGGCAGGACGAGCACGCCGTCGGCGACCAGTCCGCGCAGTCGCAGCGCCCGCTCACGGGACTCGGGGGTGGTGGACATGGGTGTCACCGGCTTTCGTACGGATCGGTGGGGACGCAGGCATCCTGTGCCCGGCTCCCCGGCCGGTACCAGTGATTAAGCTGGGACTGAATCTTCGCGAAGGGGGGCCCGCATGCGTACCGAACTGCACTTCTCCGCGCAGGACCTGGCGCTGACCCGGTTCGCCGTCTCGCCGATGCAGGAGGTGGTGACCAGCCTGCGCGCCCTCGCCCACTCCCCCGTCCCGGCGCTGCACCGGCGCTGGGCCGGGGAGGTCCGCGAGCGGCTGGCCGCCGCCGGGCCGGCCCTGGAACGGCTGGCCGCCCTGGTGCCGCCCACCGGCCACCTGCCGGACTTCCTCAACCCCGCCCCGGTGGGCTTCTCCCCCACGCTCGCCGAGGAACTGGCCACGATCACCGCCACCGGCGCCGAGCAGGTCCGGGCCGACCTGGACATCCTGGCCGCCGAGGCCGACGGCCGGCTGCCGGCCGTCCTGGCGCCGCTGCACCGCGACCCGGCCGGGCAGCTGCCCCGGCTGGCCGCCGACCTCGCGGCGTACTGGGAGCTGGCGCTCGCCCCGTACTGGGCCCGGATCCGGGCCCTGCTCGCGGCGGACGTCTTCCACCGCTCCCGGCAGGCCGCCGAGCACGGCACCGCGCGGATGCTGGGCGAACTGCACGACACTGTCCGCTGGGACGGCTCGGCGCTGCTGCTGGAGCGGCGGCACTGCGCGGTCACCCGACTGACCGCCGGGTCCGGGCTGCTGCTCCTGCCCTCGGCCTTCGCCTGGCCGCGGGTGCTCACCCGGGTGCTGCCGCCCGACCCGCCGCAGCTGGTCTACCCGGCGCGCGGCACGGCCACCCTGTGGGAACGCCACCCGGGCCCGGCGGCCCGCACCGACGCGCTGGCCGGCGTCCTCGGCCGCTCCCGCGCCCGGCTGCTGGCCGAGCTGGACTCCCCGGCCTCGACCAGCGAGCTGGCGCGCCGCACCGAACTCTCCGCGGCCGGCGTCTCGCAGCACCTCACCGCGCTGCGCACGGCGGGCCTGACCAGCGCCCACCGCGCGGGCCACGCCGTCCTGCACGCCCGTACGGCGGTCGGCGATTCCCTGTTCGATCAGGACGGACAGGCATTCGATTAGGGCCGGTCCGGGAACTGCCCCCGTCCGTCCCGCCCGATGACCCGCCGGTACGAATGGCCCCGCACGGCACACCTCGGCAGACCCCCTCCTCATATGATCGGAGCGACATGCGCCATGCTTGGTGATGCAGAACACTGAACGGAACTTGCGCCGGACGGCCCACCCGCCGCCCGGCCGAGAAGGAGGAAGCACGTGGACGACGTTCTGCGGCGCGCCGCACTCTTCGCGGCACTCGACGACGAACAGGCCGGCGAGCTGCGCGCTTCCATGACCGAGGTCACCCTCGCCCGTGGGGAGTCGCTGTTCCACGAGGGCGACCCGGGCGACCGGCTGTACGTCGTCGCGGAGGGCAAGGTCAAGCTGCACCGCGCCTCGCCGGACGGCCGCGAGAACATGCTCGCCGTCCTCGGCCCCAGCGAGATGATCGGCGAGCTGTCGCTGTTCGACCCGGGCCCGCGCACCGCGACCGCCAGCGCGCTGACCGAGGTCAAGCTGCTCGGCCTGGGCCACGGCGACCTGCAGCCCTGGCTGCACGCCCGCCCCGAGGTCTCCATCGCGCTGCTGCGGGCCATCGCCCGCCGACTGCGCCGGACCAACGACGTGATGTCCGACCTGGTCTTCTCCGACGTGCCCGGCCGCGTCGCCAAGGCCCTGCTGGACCTCTCCCGCCGCTTCGGCGTGCAGTCCGAGGAGGGCATCCACGTCGCCCACGACCTCACCCAGGAGGAGCTGGCCCAGCTGGTCGGCGCCTCCCGCGAGACGGTCAACAAGGCGCTCGCCGACTTCGCCGGCCGCGGCTGGCTGAAGCTGGAGGCCCGCGCGGTGGTCCTGCTGGACGTCGAGCGGCTGTCCCGCCGCTCGCGCTGACGCTCCGCGCGCCCGCACCGCACCCGCACCACGCCGAAGGGCCCGTCCGCATGGACGGGCCCTTCGGCGTTCGCGGTCGGCCCCGGTCGGCCGGTCGGCCCCGGTCGCGGGTCAGTCGAGGTCCGCGATCAGCCCGTGCTCCTCCAGGTAGTCCAGCTGGGCCCGGACGGACAGCTCCGCGGCCGGCCACAGCGCCCGGTCCACGTCGGCGTAGACCCGCGACACCACCTCGGGAGCGGTCCGGCAGCCCGCCTCGACCGCGGTCTCCACCTGCGCGAGCCGGTTGGCCCGGTGGGCCAGGTAGTAGTCGACGGCGCCCAGCGCGTCCGCGAGCACCGGGCCGTGGCCGGGCAGCACGGTCCGAACGCCGTGATGGGAGGCCATCGTGTGCAGCCGACGCAGCGAGTCCAGGTAGTCCCCGAGCCGGCCGTCGGGGTGGGCGACCATCGTGGTGCCGCGGCCGAGCACGGTGTCCCCGGTGAGGATCGCGCCGTCGTCCGGCAGGTGGAAGGTCAGCGAGTCCGAGGTGTGGCCGGGGGTGCCCACCACCCGCAGGTCCAGGCCGCCGATGTCCAGGCGCTGGCCGCCCACCAGGCCCTCGGAGCCCAGCCGGTGCGCCGGGTCCAGGGCCCGCACCTCGGTGCCGGTGAGCTCGGCGAAGCGGGCCGCGCCCTCGGAGTGGTCGGCGTGGCCGTGGGTGAGCAGGGTCAGCGCGATCCGCTTGCCCCGCTCCTCGGCGAGGGCGACCACCCGGCGCAGGTGCTCCTCGTGCAGCGGGCCGGGGTCGATCACCACGGCGAGGTCCGAGCCGGGCTCGGAGAGCAGCCAGGTGTTGGTGCCGTCCAGCGTCATCGGCGACGGGTTCGGCGCCAGCACGCACAGCGCCCGGGAGGTGGCCTCGCCGCCGACGACGGCGGCGGGGTCACCCGGCAGGAGTCCGCTCATGCGCCCACCTCGCTGCGCTCGGCAGCCGCTTCGCGCAACGCACACCTCTCGACGATTCGCTCACTTCGCTCGCTCATGCGCCCACCTCGCTGCGCTCGGCAGCCGCTTCGCGCAACGCACACCTCTCGACGATTCGCTCACTTCGCTCGCTCACCGGCCACCCTCGCCGTCGCGATGGAGGGCCCGCAGCGGCAGCGCCCGGACGAGGGCGCGCTGCGCCACCTCGACGAACGGGACCGGGCTCTCACAGGCCGGGGTACGGGGGATCAGGCGGCGGGCGGGCATCTCGGGTGCCGTCCGGGGAGCCACGTCGTTGTGGGTCATCGGGCGTCGGTCCTTTCTCTGCGGTGCGACTGCGGTCTGACTGCGGGGTGGGTGATCGATCGGTCGGTACGGATGGTCCGGCGGTGCGGGTGGGTCAGGAGTCCTCGGGGAAATCCCCGTCGATGGTCAGTTCGTCGTACCCGGGCCAGCGGACCGTCATGCGGTCCCCGCGGACCTCGGCCCGGCCCAGGACCGGCTCCAGCGGACGGTCGGCGGCCGCGGCCAGCGCCTCGGCGGCGGTGCGGACCGGCGACAGTTCGCGCAGCACCGTCACGGTCGGCGGCAGCATGCCGAACCGGCCCTCCTGGTAGCCCCGGACCGCCTCGGCGGGGCTCAGCCACGCGACCCGGTCGGCCTCACCGACCTCCAGGGCGGCGCGCTGGCCGGCCGGCAGGGCCGCCACGAAGAACCAGGTGTCGTAGCGGCGCTCCTCGAACTCCGGGGTGATCCAGCGGGCCCAGCCGCCCAGCAGGTCGCTGCGCAGCACCAGGCCGTGGTCGCGGAGGAACTCGGCGAAGGACAGCTCGTGCGCCTCCAGCGCGGCGCGCTCGGCGGACCAGTCGCGCGGCGCGGCGACGCTGTGCGCGTCCGGGCCGGCCAGCAGGACGCCGGCCTCCTCGAAGGTCTCGCGGACGGCCGCGCAGACCACCGCCCGGGCCGTCCGGGCGTCCACTCCGAGCCGGCCCGCCCACTCCTCGGGCGAAGGACCGGCCCAGCCCGGTTCGACCTCGGCGTCCCGCGGGTCCACCCCGCCGCCCGGGTAGGCGTACATCCCGGCCGCGAAGGCCATCGAGGTACGACGGCGCAGCAGGTAGGCCTCCGGCCCGGCGGCGGCGTCGCGCAGCAGCACGACGGTGGCGGCGGGCCTGGGCACCGGCGGGGTCAGCACGCCGGATTCGACCGCCCGGATCCGGGCAGGCCAGCCGGGCGGCATCGGGAGCGTCGTTGCTCGATGGTCCATGCCCGGATGCTAAGCGCACGAAGGCGGGGTTGGACAGGCCCGACCCCGCCTTCGCGATCACACTCAGGCCTGCTTGACGCGCACCTGCAGCTCGATCTCGACCGGGGCGTCCAGCGGCAGCACCGCGACACCGACGGCGCTGCGGGCGTGCACGCCCGCGACACCGAGCACCTTGGAGAGCAGCTCGCTGCAGCCGTTGATGACGCCCGGCTGGCCGGTGAAGTCGGGGGCGGAGGCGACGAAGCCGACGACCTTGACGACCCGCTCGATCCGGTCGAGGTCGCCGATCACGGACTTCACGGCGGCCAGGGCGTTCAGCGCGCAGGTCTGCGCGAGCTCCTTGGCCTCCTCCGGGGACACCTCGGCGCCGACCTTGCCGGTGCTCGGCAGCTTGCCGCCGACCACCGGGAGCTGGCCGGAGGTGAACACGAACTCGCCGGACTGCAGGGCCGGCACGTACGCGGCGACCGGGGCGGCCACCGGCGGCAGGGTCAGGCCCAGCTCGGCGAGCTTCGACTCGACGACGCTCATGCGTTCTTCTCCCGCTTGAAGTAGGCCACCAGGTTCTCCGGGTTCAGGCCGGGCACGACCTGGACGAGCTCCCAGCCGTCCTCGCCGAAGTTGTCCAGGATCTGCTTGGTGGCGTGCACGAGCAGGGGCGCCGTCATGTATTCCCACTTGGTCATGGCCAGACTCTAGACGAGCCGCCGCGGCGATCGGCGCCGCGCGGCGGGCGACGTGTGAGGTGGGCCACAAAGAGGGCATGATCAGGCCTGGCAACCCCGGGTGCTCCGGGCATCCGGCGCGGTCCCTGGTTACGCTCGCGAGAGGGCACCCTGGTGAGGGCCACCCTCGTCAGGAGGGGACGCCCGCAGGACGGAGACGGACGGAGACGGAGCGTGGCACGCACCCCCGGCCAGGCGGACCGGCGCGACCCCGACTGGGAGGGCGTCCGGCTGCACGTGGTCAGCGGCAAGGGCGGCACCGGGAAGACCACGCTGGCCGCCGCACTGGCCCTGGCGCTCGCCGCCGACGGCGGCCGGGTCCTGCTGATCGAGGTCGAGGGCCGGCAGGGCATCGCCGAGCTGTTCGGGATCGCCGCACTGCCGTACGAGGAGCGCCGGATCGCCTCGGTCTCCCGTCGGCAGCTGGGGCTCCCGGCCGGGGAGGCGCCCGCGGGCGGCACACCGGCCGGCGAGGTCTTCGCACTGGCGATCGACACCGAGCAGGCGCTGCTCGAGTACCTGGAGATGTTCTACAAGCTCGGCCGGGCCGGCAAGGCGCTGCAGAAGGTCGGCTTCGTGGACTTCGCCACCACCATCGCGCCCGGTGTCCGGGACGTCCTGCTGACCGGCAAGGCCTGCGAGGCGACCCGGCGCAAGGACCCGGACGGCCGGCGCCGCTACGACGCGGTGGTGATGGACGCCCCGCCGACCGGGCGGCTGACCCGGTTCCTCAACGTCAACGCCGAGGTCGCCGGGCTGGCCCGGATCGGCCCGATACACACCCAGGCACAGGCCGTGATGCGGGTGCTGAAGTCACCGGAGACCGCGGTGCACCTGGTCACCCTGCTGGAGGAGATGCCGGTGCAGGAGACGGTCGACGGCATCGCGGAGCTGCGCGAGGCGAAGCTCCCGGTGGGCGGCGTGATGGTCAACATGGTCCGGCCACCGGTGCTGGACGCGGCGGCGGTGGCCGCGGTCGACGGGAACCACCGTGAGGAGGTCGCCCTGGCGCTCGGGGAGGCCGGGCTCGGGGGCCGCTCGCGCAAGCCGGAGACGGTCCGGGCGGCGGTGGAGCCGCTGATCGACCCGCTGCTGGAGCAGGCCAGGGAGCACGCCGAGCGGGTCGAGCTGGAGCGCGAGCAGCGCGCCGACCTGCAGCAACTGCGGCTCCCGACGTACGAACTTCCGCTGCTGGGCGAGGGCGTGGACCTCGGCGGGCTGTACCGGCTGGCGGGCGACCTGAAGCGGCAGGGGGCGGCATGACCTCGAACGGGGTGCGGAGCACCGGGAAGCGGCTCGCGGTGGACGAGCTGATCGACGACCCGAAGACCAGGATCATCGTCTGCTGCGGGTCCGGCGGCGTCGGCAAGACCACCACCGCCGCGGCGATCGGCCTGCGGGCCGCCGAACGCGGCCGCAAGGTGGTGGTGCTGACCATCGACCCGGCCCGCCGGCTCGCCCAGTCGATGGGCCTGACCGAGCTCGACAACACCCCCCGGGTGGTCAAGGGGGTCACCGGGACCGGGGAGCTCCAGGCCATGATGCTGGACATGAAGCGGACCTTCGACGAGGTCGTGCTGGCCCACGCGGACCCCGAACGGGCCCGGGCGATCCTGGAGAACCCGTTCTACCAGTCCCTGTCGGCCGGCTTCGCGGGCACGCAGGAGTACATGGCGATGGAGAAGCTCGGGCAGCTGCGCGCCGCCGAGGAGTGGGACCTGATCGTCGTGGACACCCCGCCGTCCCGCTCGGCGCTGGACTTCCTGGACGCGCCGAACCGGCTCGGGTCCTTCCTGGACGGCCGGGTGATCCGGATCCTGACCGCCCCGGCCAAGGTCGGCGGGCGCAGCGCGATGCGGTTCCTGAACGCCGGGATGGGCCTGCTCACCGGCACCCTCGGCAAGATCTTCGGCGCCCAGCTGCTCACCGACGTGCAGACCTTCGTCAGCGCGACGGACTCGATGTTCGGCGGATTCCGCGAGCGCGCCGACCGCACGTACCAGCTGCTCAAGGCGCCGGGCACGGCGTTCCTGGTGGTGGCCGCACCGGAACGGGACGCGCTGCGCGAGGCGGCGTACTTCGTGGACCGGCTCGCCGCGGACCGGATGCCGCTGGCCGGACTGGTGCTCAACCGGGTGCACGGCACGGGCGCACCGCAGCTCACCGCGGAGCGGGCGCGGGCGGCGGCGGAGGCGCTGGAGGAGAACGGCTCGGAGCACACCTCGCCGGAGGCGGAGCTGCTCGCGGCCGGGCTGCTGCGGCTGCACGCCGAGCGGATGCAGATCATGGGACGGGAGCGCCGCACCCGCGACCGCTTCGTCTCGGTCTACCCGGACGTGCCGATCGTGGAGGTCCCGGCGCTGCCGGGCGACGTGCACGACCTGGAGGGTCTGCGGGCCATCGGGGACCGGCTCGGCGGCACGGCGTCGGACGGCGCGGCGTAGGACGGCACGGCGTAGGACTGCGCAGCACAGGACTTCGCGGCACAGTAGTTCGCGACGTTGGACGGCGCGACGTCGGACGGCTCGGGGCGGTGCGGCGTGGGCGCCCGCCCTGGGCCGACCGGCCCGGACCCCCCGGTACGGCCGGTGCGGCCTGTGCGGTCGGGCTCAGCCCGCCTGGGCGTAGTCCGTCAGTATCACACCGGTCGCGAGGGACTCCTCGTACTCGGTGCGGGCCGTCTCCAGCAGCCTGCGCCACGAGATGACCGTCGGGCGGCGGCGCAGCAGCGCCCGGCGCTCGCGCTCCGTCATCCCGCCCCAGACCCCGAACTCCACCCGGTTGTCCAGGGCGTCCGCGAGGCACTCCGTCCGCACGGGGCAGCCGCTGCACACCGCCTTGGCGCGGTTCTGCGCCGCCCCCTGGACGAACAGTTCGTCCGGATCACTCGTGCGGCAGGCGGCCTGCGCACTCCAGTCGTCAACCCAGCCCATCCCGGCGCCGTCCTCTCCCGTATCGAGGCTCCCCCACGGCGGCAACGGCATATTCACCGTTGCCAGTTGAGGACGTTACGGAAGAACGACAGCTTGCAACAGCCCCTTCGGGCTCAATCTCGCATGACCCGATTGGACTATGGGTACCGGTCAGCTCACTCGTTGGAGTGATCGCAGGTCACATGCCTTGCCAATGCGTAGTCCCCCACTCTCGCCACAGGCGCCATCACGGAGAGCGACCATTCGCGCGAATGCCACAGCCCCCAGCCGCCACAGAACCCGGTCATCCACGGGCAATTCGGGCAACTCTCGCCACCCACACGAGTGAATGATGTTGACGCACCGAAGCTGTACCAAGCTTGTGACAAGCCTAGGCGAACACCTGCCCCGATGTACGGGAATCCGCGACGTAGGGTTCTCCCCATGGCACCGAAGCGCCCCCAGGCATCCCAGCCCCCAGGCAACACCGGAGCTCCGCGCGGCAGGTCCGGCGGATCACCGTTGGAGCACGTCGGCAACGGCGTGAAGTTCCTGGGCGTCAGCGTGCTCTCCGGAGTCCTGCTGGCAGGCCTCGCCCTGCCCGCCGTCGGCGCCATGGGGCTGACCGCCAAGGACACGGCGGAGAGCTTCGACAACATCCCCGACGACTTCAAGACGCCGCCGCTCACCCAGGCAACCCAGATCTTCGACGCCAAGGGCGGCCTGATCGCCAAGGTCTACGAGCGCGACCGCACCGTCCTCACGGTCGACCAGATGTCGCCGTTCATGCGGCAGGCCCAGGTGGACATCGAGGACGCCCGCTTCTACGAGCACGGCGCCATCGACCTCAAGGGCATCCTCCGCGCGGCCAGCAAGAACGCCGAGAGCGGCACCGCCTCCCAGGGTGCGTCGACGCTGACCCAGCAGTACGTGAAGAACGTCAACGTGGAGAAGGCCGGCGACGACCAGGCGGCCGTCCTGGAGGCCCAGCGCAAGACCCTGGGCCGCAAGATCCAGGAGCTCAAGGTCGCGATCAAGCTGGAGGAGGACCTGACCAAGGATCAGATCCTCACCAACTACCTCAACATCACCTTCTACGGCCACCAGGCCTACGGCGTCGAGGCGGCCTCCCAGCGCTACTTCAGCAAGAGCAACAAGGACCTGACCGTCGCCGAGGCCGCCACCCTGGCCGGCATGGTGCAGAACCCGTCGTCCTACGACCCGGTGCGCTACCCCGAGAACACGGTCAAGCGCCGCAACGTCGTGATCGACAAGATGCTCGAGAACAAGCACATCACCGCGGACCAGGCGAAGGAGGCGAAGGCCGCCCCGCTGGGTCTGAAGTACAAGGACCCGCAGAACGGCTGCATCACCGCCCAGGCCGGGATGGGCTTCTTCTGCGACTTCGTCCGCCACGTGGTCAAGCAGGACCCCGCGTTCGGCAAGAGCGCCGACGAGCGCAAGAAGCTCTGGGACACCGGCGGCCTGAACATCTACACCACGCTGGACCCGGACAAGCAGGCCGCGGCCCAGAACGCCGTCACCAAGCTGGTGTACGTCACCGACCCGGTGTCGGCCGCCGCGACCATGATGGAGCCGGGCACCGGCAAGATCCTGGCGATGGCCCAGACCCGCCCGTACGGCCTGGACGCCAACAAGAACCAGACCGTCGTCAACCTCAACGTCGACGCGGCGATGGGCGGCGGCAACGGCTTCCAGCCGGGGTCGACCTTCAAGCCGATCGTGGCCGCCGCCGCCCTCGAGTCCGGCATCCAGCCCACTCAGCAGTACAAGTCGGAGAACCGCATCGAGTGGCCGACGATGAAGACCTGCGAGGGCACCTGGAAGAACACGGAGAAGGGCAAGGCCCGGACCGTGCCCAACGAGTCCGAGAGCGAGAAGGGCCCCTACGACCTCAAGACGGCCATGGCCATGTCGGTCAACACCTACTTCGTCGAGATGGAGGCCGACATGGGCCTCTGCCCGGTGAAGCAGATGGCCAACAAGCTCGGCATCACCACCAAGGCGAGCGGCAAGCCCCTCGAGGAGGTCCCCTCGATGGGCCTCGGCGTGCAGGAGATGTCGCCGCTGACCATGGCGAACGTCTACGCGACCTTCGCCGCGCACGGCAAGTACTGCACCCCGATCGCCATCAACAAGATCACCACGGTGGACGGCAAGGACATGGCGGTCCCGCAGTCGGCGTGCAGCCAGGCCTTCTCGGAGTCCACGGCCGACGCCATGAACACCGTGCTGAGCGGCGTGACCGAGAAGGGCACCGGTAAGGACCTCGGTCTCGACGACGGCCGCCCGATCGCCGGCAAGACCGGCACCTCGGACGAGAAGCGCGCCGCCTGGTTCAGCGGCTACACCCCGCAGCTGGCCACCTCGGTCTGGCTCGGCGGCCCGGCCGGCGGCGTCCCGATGAAGAACATCAAGATCGGCCCGACCCCCTTCGCCGAGGTCTTCGGTGCCACCGGCCCCGGCCCGATCTGGCGCATGGCGATGAACCAGGCCCTGAAGGGCGCCCCGGTGGAGCAGTTGCCCACCGCGAACATCCCGGACATGCCCAAGCCGGACCCGGCGGCCGGGGCCACCCCGCCGGCCGACCCGAACACCCCGCCGGCCGGCGCCAACCCCCCGCCGCAGCAGGGCGGCGGCGCCCCCGGCGGCGGGAACAACGGCGGCGGGAACAACGGCGGCGGCACCCCCGGCGGAATGATCGGCGGCGGGTTCACCTTCCCGCCGGGCATGATCGGCGGCGGCGGGAACAACGGCGGCAAGCACGGCGGCGGCAACGGCTGACCGAGCCGCCCGGGCCGAGCCCGCGGAACAGTAGCGAAGGGGCGTCCTCCGGTTCGGAGGACGCCCCTTCGGCGTGTTGCCGGGGTGACGGGCCGTCGGGCCCTGGAGAGCCCCTTACGGGCCCTCCAGGGCCGCTCGATTCCGGCCAGAGCCGGCTTGACCCGACGACCCCGGGCCGCCCGCGGTCAGGACAGCGCGGCCTTCACGGCGGCGGCGACCCGGCCACCCTCGGCCAGGCCCTCCACCTGAGGCTTCACCAGCTTCATCACGGCGCCCATCGCCTGCGGGCCGCTCGCCCCGGTCTCGGCCACGGCGGCCGCCACGATCGCGGCGAGCTCCTCGTCGGAGAGCTGCTTGGGCAGGTAGGTCGCCAGCACCTCGCCCTCGGCCCGTTCCCGGGCGGCCTGGTCGGTGCGACCGGCGCCGTCGAAGGCCTCGGCGGCCTCCCGGCGCTTCTTCGCCTCGCGGCCGATCACCTTCAGCACGTCGGCGTCGGACAGCTCGCGCTTCTGCTTTCCCGCCACCTCTTCGCTGGTGACGGCGGACAGCGTGAGCCGGATGGTGGACGCGCGCAGCTCGTCCCGGACCCTGATGGCAGCCGTGAGGTCCTCCTGCAGCTGCTCCTTGAGCGTTGTCATTTCCTCTTCTTATCCTTCGGCTGTGGGTGGTCTCAACCGGTTTCCACCGGGTATCCCCTGCGGATTGTGCAGGTGAACGAGTATGCCGTGCCGAGGCCGGCCGGGGTCATGTGACGACGCGTCGGACGGTGGCCGATCGCGACCGGGAAGGGGCAGTGGATTCCAGTCGACATGGCCGATAACGGCTGCATACTCGCGGCAGAACAGTCGGAAATTGCCGGAAGCACCGAGGAGTTGCCGGTGCCAAAAGGGGCAAATCGAACGTAGCGGCAGGTTCGCGAAATAGTCCGCGTAGTACACTCGTTCGCAGCTAGCTTGAGTATCCTAACGGGCTGTGGTCACCTCACCGATAACGGCCGCTCCCGAGCCGCAGCAGAAAGCCGCTGTCAAGTCCCCAACTCATTTTTCCACGGTTCTGACACATCGCGACCCACGCTCGGCGCGAGTGCTTCCGCATGCGCTCCGCCATGACCGCGTGGTCAGTAATGATCGTTTCCGGAGTGATTGGCGCCGCAGTCCGGCGCGTTAAGTTCCGACTTGGATTCTGCTCACGACAGCAGGAAGCGCGGGGGAATGGACAACAATCAGCTTCGCTCCATGTTAGTAACCCAACGAAAGATGGTCGGCTGGAGCCAGGAGCAATTAGCCGAGCATTCCAATGTCAGTGTGCGGACCATTCGCAATCTGGAAACCGGCGCCATCAAGAATCCGCGGCGCAGTTCCGTGGAACTCCTGGTCGGCGCCCTGCTGTCCGCGGCGACCAGCCAGGACACCCTGATATCCCACGTTGCCAATGCGGGTAATCCGACCGGGATGCTGTCCTCCCGACTGGAACCCGGTCTGCTGACCAATGTCGTCGAGGTTCCGGACAACGCCCGGTGGCAGGGGCTGCGCCCCAAGACGGACATCACCGTCGGGCGCCAGGCCGACCTGCTGCACGTGGTGACCACCCTCCGGCCGGGCCGGCCGCTGGTGCTCACCGGCCCCGCCGGCGTTGGGAAGACCCGGCTGGCACTGGATTCCGCGGCCCATCTGCTCGACCGCTTCCGCGACGGCGTGGTGGTCCTGGAGCTCGGCTCGGTGACCCCCGAGAGTGTCGACGCCGGCGCCGCCTCGGCGGAGGTGCAACGCTCGCTCGACACCCTGCTGCACGGCTACGACCGGGACCCGCGGACCAACCCCGAGCTGCAGATGATGGTCGTCATCGACAACGCCGAGCACGTCATCGGCGCGGCGACCCGGCAGGTCAGGATGCTGCTGGACCGGCATCCCGCGCTCCACATCCTGATCACCTCGCTGCGGGCGCCGGCCTCCATCCCGGCGGACCTGTGGGAGGTGTCGCCGCTGTCGGTCGACTACCCCGAGGGCAGCTACGGCTGCCCGCCCGCCGCCGAGCTGTTCTGCCGCCGGGTGCACTCCATCGTCCCGACGCTGGACCTCAGTGACCAGATGCCGCAGGTGGTGGAGCTCTGCCGGCGGCTGGGCGGTCTCGCGCTCGCCATCGAGAACGCCGCCTTCCGGATGCGCTCGGTGCCCCTGCAGGTCCTGGTGGACGAGTGCCAGGTGCTGCCGATCCTCGGCCAGGACGAGGTGGGCGGGCTGTCCCACCACCGCTCGCTGCACCGCAGCCTCGCCTGGGCGTACGGACTGCTCGACGACCGGCAGCGCAGAGCCCTCAGACAGCTGTCCCGCTTTCCCGATGAATTCACCATCGACGATGTCCGGCAGGAACCGGTCGACGGCGGCCGGGAGCCCTCCCGCAATATCGATGTGCTGGCCGATCTCGTGGATTTCTCCGTCATCCAGGTGAAACGTGGCCACCAGTACGCGTACCGGGTCCCCCGGATGATGCGCGAGTACGTCAACGCCATTCCGGCCTGAGGCCGGCACACACACTCACACCGTCCGCTCGTCGGGGCGCTTTCCGTCCATGCCGGCCGTACTGCCGCGCCCGGAATCATTTCCGGGCCGGCCCGGTTGTCGGGCGATCATTCGATCGAATCGACCGGTTCGCTCCTCCGGCCTGTCCGGAAACGCCTCTGCGGCACATTCAGCACTGCCCGGCGAAACGCCCTGAGCGCAAATGGGGATCGATGACCACGATAGACTCCTCCGTCCGCAACGACAGAACCGACGAAACGTCGGACGAAACTCCGCTGCCGGAAACCGGTGTGGCGCCCCTGGTGGACGGCGCGAAACTGATCGGTGATCCCCGGGACAGCGCCGTCGTCCGGGCTTCACACCGCGTTTACGAACACTTGATTGCGATGTTCGCGCCCGGCATGATCGAGGCCGCATTCGACCTCGGTGTGTTCGTCGCCCTGGCGGAGGGCCCGGCCACCCCGGCCGCGCTCGCCGAGCGACTGGACGCCGACACCCACGGCCTGCGGGTGCTGCTCGACGGCCTGTACTGCTACGACATCGTCCAGCGGTCGCGCACCGAGGACGGTCAGGATGTCTACCGGCTGGTGGACGGCATGGCCGAGTGCCTGCTGCCCGGCGGCCTGTACAGCCTGGCCGGCCGGATCGGCTACGACCGGGCGATCGGCTGGGACGTCTGGCGCAACCTCGCGGACCACGTCAAGCGGCCCGCCCGCGGCGCGGACGGCGACTACCAGGCCAACCAGCTGTCCGCCGAGGACTACGAGCAGGTGGCCCGCGGCATCAACTTCTGGGCACCGCCGATCGTCGAGTCGCTCGCCAACCTCCTGGCGGAGGAAGAGGGTTGGAAGGGCGAGGCGGACCGCTCGATGCTCGACGTCGGCTGCGGCACCGGCATCTACAGCCAGCTGCTCCTGCAGCGCTTCAGGGGACTGCGGGCCACCGGCCTGGACCACCCGCGGATCGTGCCCATCGCCCGCGGGCAGGCGGAGCGGCTGGGCGTGCAGGACCGGTTCGAACCGGTGGAGCGCAACTTCTTCACCGAGGCGTGGGACACCGGCCAGGACCTCGTCCTGCTGGTGAACATCTTCCACCTCCAGACCGCGGAGGGCTCCGAGGAGCTCATGCGACGGGCGGCGCAGGCGGTGCGCCAGGGCGGCGTGGTCGCCATCGTCGACCACATCGTGGACGACGAGACCGACGCCCAGTCGATCCAGAACCGCTTCTTCCGACTGTTCGCCGCGTCGATGCTCGTCACCGGCGGCGGAGACTCCTTCTCCCTGGCGGACTACGACCAATGGCTCGACCGGGCCGGCCTGGTGAGGACGGCACTGGTCGACACCCCGATGCACCGGATCCTGCTCGCCCGGCGCCCGTGAACACCACCAGCCCGGCCGAACCCCCTGTTCGGCCTGCCGGATTCCATTCCTCAGAGGGGACCAGGACGTGACCGACAACCTCGTGCTCGAAGCGGCGAGAATGACCGCCGCCGACATCTTCAACGCCACCGTCGCATCCTCGGCGATCGGCGCCGCCTGGGAGGTCGGGGCGCTCGACGAACTGGCGGACCAGGACAAGCTGGACGTCGCCGAGTTCTCGGAACGCAACGACCTCGACCGGTTCGCCGTCGAGGGCATGTTCCAGGCACTGGCCAGCGTCCGCATCGTGCAGCGGCAGGGCGCCCTGATCGTCGGCGACGTGAACTTCGCCGAGGTGTACCGCGCCAAGGCCTTCTACCACTGGCTGTCCCGCGGCTGCGCGTCGCTCTTCGCCGACATGCCCGCCGTGCTGAAGAACGAGAACCGGATCGGCGACTTCTACCGCCGCGACTCGGCCGCCATCGCGATCGCCTGCCGCGACATCAACTCGAACTTCTTCGACCCGGTGTTCAAGAAGGCCCTGGGCTCGGTCGGTGAGTTCGGCAAGATCGCCGACCTCGGCTGCGGCAGCGGCGAGCGCATCATCAGCGTGCTGCGGCAGAACCCGAACGCTACCGGCCTCGGCATCGACATCGCCGAGGGCGCGCTGGGCGTGGCCCGGGCCTCGACCAAGGAGGCCGGCTTCGAGGGCAAGGTGTCCTTCGTCAAGGACGACGCCACCAACCCGCAGCCGCACCCGGAGTTCGCCGACGTCGACCTCCTGACCTCCTTCCTGATGGGCCACGACTTCTGGCCGCGGGAGAACTGCATCGCCTCCCTGCGCGGGCTGCGCGAGGCGTTCCCGAACGTCAAGCGCTTCCTGCTCGGCGACACCGCGATGACCACCGACATCCCGGACTCCGAGATCCCGGTCTTCACCCTGGGCTTCGAGGTCGCGCACCGCATGATGGGTGCCTACCTGCCGACCCTGGAGGAGTGGAACGGTGTGTTCGAGGAGGGCGGCTGGCGCCTGGTCGAGGCGCACCGCGTGGTGACCCCGGCGGACAGCGTGATCTTTGAGCTCGAGCCGCTTGCCGCCTGATGACACGGAAGTGCTCCGGGGCCGAGCACCCCGGAGCACTTCTCGCTGTGTACAGACAGTTTGACGAGACGTCAGTTCGCCTGGGCGTCGCTCTCCTCGGCCTTGGGCATGGTGTAGCCCGGGCCGGTGGGCCGCACCTCGGTGATGCCGGGAGCGCGCCGCATCATCACGCCCTGCTGGACGGCCAGCGTCACACCGACCCCGAGCCAGACCCCGTTGCCGTTGAACCGGCCGTGGAAGAAGACCACTTCGACGCCGCCGACGATCAGGCGCTCGGCCAGGTTCGCCACCCACAGTTTGGCGGTGGTCCGGCCGCCCTTGCGCAGCAGTCGGCCGGTCTGGTCGCGCCACATGGGCATCGTCAGACCGCGGTAGTAGCCGAAGACCAGCGAGAACGCCAGGCCGATGAGCAGGAAGACGATGCTGGTCGTCTTCGCCTCGGCCGGGCCCGGCGGCAGGAAGCCGCGCAGCACGAGCATCGCGACCCACAGGAAGGTCTGGGCCCTGACGTCGCGGACGCTGAACTGGGAGACGAGGACGATCGCCGTGATGAGGACGATGAACGCCACGTTGAGTACGGCGAAGACCGTGTCGTCCGCGGGCGAGTGCTGAGCGGCCAGGGATCCCCAGGATGCCAACAGCGTCATTGAGCCACCTCGGTGGTGTTAGGGGTGATGGTCGGACCAAGTGCCTTGGGACAGAAGGTCGCTGAGCGCGGAAACCACCGCGGCCGGGGCGGTGCGCGGGCGCCGGCTGCCGAAGGCGCCCGCGTCGGCGCCGGCCGGCGGCCGGCAGATCACCCGCGGTCGGGGTCGCGACGCCACAACACAGCTGATAATCCTGGGAGTTGATGGCGACATCGACGGCACACCGGTGTCCATGCTCCGAGCATAGGGGGCGGACTCGGCCGATCTCCAGGCAAACCGACGGCAATCCGGTCACCCGTCGAGTTGGTGCGGTCACCGAACGTTCGATCTTGCCGAGTCGTTGCCGGAGCCGATGCCTGGAATGTCGGGCCCCGACCCGGCGACGATCCATGTATGACCGACATCGCCTCCGCCCAGATCCCTGATGTGATCAGTCAGCTGGTCCACCTCATCGCACCGACCAAGAAGGACCAGATCGGTCCGGACACCAAGCTCGTCAGCGAACTGAGCTACCACTCGCTCGCGATGGTCCAGCTGGGCCTCACCATCGAGGACGTCTTCGAGTTCGACAGCCTGCCCCAGGAGCGCGCCTCGCAGCTGGAGGCCGTCCACGACATCGTCGAGCTCGTCCGGGAGATGCTGGACGAGGGCGAGGGTGCCCTGCCGACCGTCGACCACCTGCAGTCCATCGTCGTCCCGCTCGGCGGTGACTGGCCGCCGGCGTCCTGACCGCGCGACACCGCACATGTCCTGACGCTGCGTCACCGCCCCCGGGCCAGGCACCGACCTGGCCCGGGGGCGGACCCATGTCCGGGCGGCCCGGGTCCGACCGGTTCGTGTCCGGGGCCCGGGTCCGGGGCTCAGGCCCCGGCGCGGAAGGCCAGCACGGTGTTGTGCCCGCCGAAGCCCGCGCTCTGGGTGAGCGCCACCAGCGGACCGGCGCGCAGCGGGCGGGGCGCGAGGCGGACCACGTCCAGGTCAATCGCGTCGTCCAGGTCGTCCAGGTTGATGGTGGGCGGGGCGGTGCGGTGGTGCAGGGCCAGGACGGTGGCCACCGCGGCCAGTGAGCCGGAGGCGCCGATCAGGTGCCCGGCCGAGGACTTGACGGCCGACACGGCCGGCCGCACGCCGTCCAGCACGGTACGGATCGCCAGCGCCTCGGCCGCGTCGCCCACCGAGGTGGAGGAGGCGTGCGCGCTGACGTGGCCGACCTCGGCCGGCTCCACCCCGCCGTCCGCGAGCGCGCGCCGGATGGCCCGCGCCATCCCCTCGCCGTCCGGGTGCGGGCGGGTGATGTGGTGTGCGTCGGCGCTCGCCCCGGCCCCGGCGAACTCGGCGTAGATCCGGGCGCCACGCCGCCGGGCGTGCTCACCGGACTCCAGCACCAGCACCGCCGCGCCCTCGCCGAGGACGAAGCCGTCCCGCTGCTTGTCGAACGGCCGGGAGGCGCAGGACGGGGCGTCGTTGTTGCGGGACAGCGCCTTCATCGCCGCGAAGGCGGTGATCGCCATCGGGTTGATGACCGCCTCCGTGCCGCCGGCCACCACCACGTCGGCCCGGCCCAGCCGGATGAGGTCCAACCCGGCCGCGATGGCGTCGGCGCCCGCCGCGCAGGCCGTCGAGGGCGCGTGGGCCGCCGCCGTGGCGTTCAGCTCCAGCGCGCACAGCGCCGCGGCGGCGTTGTTCATCAGCATCGGCAGGGTGAACGGCGAGACCCGGCGGGTGTCCCCGGCCCGGATCAGGTCGTGCGCCGGCAGCAGGGTGCTCAGGCCGCCGATGCCGCTGCCGATGACCACCGCGAGGCGCTCCGACTCCGGGTGCCCCGGCGCGCCCGCGGCGGTGCTGAAGCCGGCGTCCCGCCAGGCCTCCCGCTGGGCCAGCAGCGCGAACTGGGCGGACCGGTCGGTGCGCCGGGCCTGGACCCGGTCGATCAGCGGGGCCGGTTCCACGGCGGCCGGGGCCGCGATCCGCACCGGCAGGTCCTCGGCCCAGGGCTGGGTGATCGCGACCGCCGCCGAGACCCCGTCGAGCAGTGCCTTCCAGGTGGACCGGGCGTCGCCGCCCAGCGGCGTGGTGGCGCCGAGCCCGGTGATGACGACGTCGTCGCGCTGCACAGGCACGCGGCTCCTCCGATTCGTTCTTGTCGTTCTTGTCGTTCTTGTCGTTCTCGTCGTTCTTGTTGTTCTTGTCGTTCGGGTGACGGCGCCGGTCGCCCTGCGGGTCAGTCGATGCCGACGAAGGCTTCCGGCTTGGCCAGCTGCTCGCTCAGGAACAGGTCGCGCAGCTTGGGGCTGAGCAGGCCGACCTGCCGCAGGATGTGGATGACCTGCTGGAACAGCAGCTGGCGGTAGCCGAACATCATCGGGTCGTTCATCGCGAAGGTGATGCCGGCCTCGACGTCCAGCTCCATGCGCTCCCACACCTCGCGCAGCAGGAAGCGGCGGGACATCAGGAAAACCGACTCCAGCAGGAACTCCTCCCGCCCCGCGCGCTCCTTGCTGTTCATCTGCTCGTACATGCCGGTGAGCGAGACCACGCCGAAGCCGATGTGCCGCGCCTCGTCCTTGGCGATCATCCGGGTGATCTGGGTGATGATCGGCTCCCCGAAGCCGGTGCCCGCCAGGCGGGTCGCCGCCAGGGCGAGGCCCTCGACGATCACCTGCATGCCGAGGTAGACGATGTCCCAGTCGGACTCCGTGAGCAGGTCGCGCAGCAGCGACTTGAGGCCCGGGTTGATCGGGTAGGAGTTGCCCAGCTTCTCGTCGATGTACTTGGCGTACGCCTCGACGTGCCGCGCCTCGTCGGCGACCTGGGCGGCCGCGTAGATCTTGGCCTCCATGTCGGGCACGGTCTCCACCAGCCGGGCGGTGGTCACCAGGGCGCCCTGTTCACCGTGCAGGAACTGACTGATCATCCAGGACAGGTACTCCCACCGGAACTGGTTGATCAGTTCCTCGGGAACCGGGCTGCCCTCGCCGCGGAAGTTCTGCAACCCGGTGCTCTGCCCCTCGTTCAGCAGCGAGCCGAACCGGACCTCGTGGTTCCAGTCGATATCGGTCGCGGCATTCCACTGCGAGATCTTGCTCTTCTCGTAGAGCGACCAGAGGCGATTGTTGCGTTCGCCGTAGTTCCAGTTGAGATTGGCCTTGAACGCGGCGTCGACCTCCATCAGACTCTCCCTGGTCCGGTCCAGGGTGAACAGCACGGTTTCGCGCTCGTGGAATTCGGTAGTCATCGCCGCCGGGCCCCTTCGGATTGACGTACTGCCACACCGGATACTCTCGGGCGAAAGGCACGCGAAAACCTAGGCACTCACTGGGCAACTTGCAGGCATGATGAGTTGCCTGCGCCCCTGCCTGGAACGACACAAAGCCCCCTGGCGACACTGCACCGGAACACCGCTGGGCGTTCCGTATTCCCGCGCACAGGAGCCAGCCGTATGGAGCCGAATTCCGTTCCCCGTCCGACCCGGCAGCTGACCGCCGAGCTCGAAGGGCTGCTGGGCGACCCGCTGGACCCGTCCGGCCCGTACTCCTTCGCCGAGGTCGTGGCGCACGAGGAACTCGGCGAGGTCCCGCCCGGCGCGGAGCGGCTGCTCCTGGACTGGGGCCTGCCGGAGCGCCTCGTCCCGGCGGTGGCCGGCGGGCGGATGCTCAACCTGGAGTCGGTCCTGGCGGTGACCCGCTCGCTGGCGCGCCGCAACCTGACCATGGCGGTGATGTTCGGCTCCAGCATGCTCGGCTGCCAGCCGGTCTGGCTGTGGGGAACGCCCGAGCAGCAGAAGCGGATCGCCGAGGCGGTGACCACCGGGGACAAGCTGTGCTTCGGCATCTCCGAGGCCGAGGTCGGCAGCGACCTGACCACCACGGCCACCACCGCCGTGCTCGACGGCGAGCACTACGTCCTGGACGGCGAGAAGTGGCCGGTCGGCAACGGCAACCGGGCCCGCTTCTACACGGTGCTCGCCCAGGGCCCGCGCGGCCCGATGCTGCTGCTGGCCGACCGGCGCGAGCTGGACCCGGACAGCGTCGAGCCCAAGCCGATCGTCCGCGCCCTGGGCCTGCGCGGCCACGACGTGAGCGGCGTCAGGTTCACCGGCTCCCGGGTGCCCGCCGCCGGCGCGGTCATCGGCCGGCCCGGCCGCGCCCTGATCGACACCGTCCGCACCCTGCAGATCACCCGCACCGCGATCGGCGGCATGTCCCTGGGCAGCATGGACGCCGCGCTGCGGATCGGGCTGGACTACGCGCACGAGCGCCGGCTGTACGGCGCCGAGATCTACCGGCTCCCGGTGGTCCGCCAGCACCTCGTCGACGCGCACCTGGACCTGCTGATCTGCGACTGCGTGGCGATCCCGGTGGCCCGGGCGCTGACCCTCGCCCCGGCCCGGCTGGCCCTGTGGTCCTCGGTGGTCAAGTACCTGGTGCCGGTGATCGGCGAGGAGACCCTGGAGCAGATGTCCAAGGTGCTCGCGGCCCGCAGCTACCTGCGCGAACTGGTCGCCTCCGGCGCCTTCCAGAAGATCCGCCGGGACCACTGCATCACCTCGATCTTCGAGGGCACCACGCACGTCAACCTGTTCAACATCGCGACCCAGCTGGCCGCGCTGGCCCCGCTCGCCGACCGGCCCACCGAAGGCGGAGAGGAACTGCTGGCCCGGCTGTTCGACCTCTCCGCCGAGGCCCCGGTCTGGGAGCCGGACGGCAACAGGCTGGCCCTCGCGACCAACGGGCAGGACGAGATCACCCGGGGCTGGGGCACCGCGGTGGAGCGGCTGGCCCGGGTGGCCACGGCCGAGTGCGCGCCCGGGCAGGCTCGCGACCTGGCCGAGGTGGTGGCCGAACTGGACCGCCGCCGGGCCGCGCTGTACGGGCGCATCGCGGAGCGCGGCATCGAGGCGGCCTCGGTGGCCGGCTCACGCACCGCGGAGGACCACTGCGTGTTCCACGCCGCCGCCTCCTGCGTGCACGTCTGGCTGCACAACCGGGGCGCCGCGCCGGACGCCGGCTGGCTCGTCCTGGTGCTCCGACGGCTGCTGCAGCGCCTGGACCGGGACGTGGTGCTGGACGAGCGGGAGACGTACCTGCCGGGGCTGGAGGCCGTGATGGAGGAGTGCCGGGCCGGCCGGCGGTACTTCGGCCTCGAGGCCGTGCTGGAGCACGGCGCGCGGGGCTGACCCGGGCCGAGGACAAGGACGGCGACGACGGAAGGCGGCTCCGACCCGAGGTCGGCGCCGCCTTCGCGCAACTTCCCCTAATCGGCCGTCAGTTGGGCACCAGGGTGACCGGCATGGTGGACGGGACGGTTGTCCGTGGTCACTTGCCGCCTTCGGGAGCGTCCTGGTCGGGCCGCGGCTGCGGCGCGAGGGGTCCGGGGAAGAACGCGGTGGTGGCGCCGGCCGTCTCGCCGCCGTCCACCACGAACTCCTGGCCGGTGACGAACCCGGCCTGGTCGGAGGCGAGGAAGTGGAACACCCCGGCGATCTCCTCCGGGGAGGCGTGCCGGCGCGCCGGGATGCGCTCGTTGACCTCCTCCAGCATCGCGTCGGTGTACTCGGCGCGCTGCATCGGCGTCAGCACCGCGCCGGGGGTGACGCACGCGGTGCGCACCAGCGGGCTGAGCTCCATGGCGAAGGTCTGGCAGAGCGAGGCGACCCCGGCCTTGGTGGCGTTGTACGGCGCGTAGAGCGGGTAGCCGCGGCTGCCGTTGACCGAGGCGGTGGCGAGCAGCACGCCGTGGCCCTGCTCGATCAGGTACGGCGCCGAGTGCCGCCACAGGGCCAGCACGCCGACCAGGTTGACGTCGATGGCGCGGCGCACGTCGGCCTCGGTCAGCTCGAGCACCCCGCCGCGGACGCTGATGCCGGCGTTGGCGATCACCACGTCGAGGCCGCCCCGGGCGGCGTGCACGGTGTCGACGGCCTCCTTGACCGCCTGCCAGTCGGCGACGTCGACCTCGAGGAAGCTCACCGTGCCGGCGCCGCCGTCCAGGCCCGCCGCCGGGGCCGCGGGCTTGGTGATGTCGAGGTTGACCACGTGGTCGCCGGAGGCCGCGAACCGCTCGGCGGTGGCCTTCCCGATGCCGCTGGAGGCGCCGGAGACGATGACTGTGCGCATGGACGAGGGCCTTTCGAAAGATGCCGGGCCCGGGCGCCGGAGCGGCCGGGCCCGGGCCGGGTGTGCGGGTGCGGGGCGGGTGTGCGGGTGCGGGGCGGGTGTGCGGGTGCGGGGCGAGGCCGGGCCCTGGGGATCAGACGATGACCCGGTGCCGGTCGGGGGCGTAACCGGCCAGGTTGCGGCGGAGGTTGCGGCTGACGGTGATCTTCTTCAGCCAGCGGTCGGTGCCGTCGTACCGGGCCTTGAAGGAGCGCCGGCCGTGCGCGGCCTGGTAGTTGTCCACGACCAGCAGGGTGCCGGGGCCGACCACGACCTCCTGCTGGACCCGGGTGAGCTCCGCCATCAGCCGGTCCAGGGCCTCGACGGCCTCCGGGGCGTCGCCGACACAGCGCATGAACGGCAGGTCGATGCGCAGGTACGGGGAGAGGCTGTCGCCGAACAGGGCGCTGGTGGGCGCGGGGTCGTCGGCCATCCGGCGGAGCTTGGCGAGCGCCGGGTGGCCGGGGTCGGAGGTCTCCAGCTGCCGGATGTGCTCGGTGTCCGGGAGGATGTGGAACCGGTCCTGGGAGAGGACCTCCCGGGTGCGGTCGTCGAGTTCGACGTCCCGGACGGAGGCGACGATGGTCGGCACCTCGTCGGCGTTGCGCAGGCCGAACAGGACCAGGTAGTCGCAGCGGTTGGGGTGGAAGCCGTCCTCGGTGTGGAACTCCAGGAGGGCCTCGCTGCCGTAGCCGCTCTGCCGGTCCTCGTCGCCGCGGATCGGCAGGACGTTCTGGATGATGCTGCCCTCCTGGAGGGTGGCCCAGCCGAAGGGCTCGCCCAGCGCGATGCCGACCAGCGCCAGCATGGCCTCCTGGCTGCGGGCCGACTCCGAGGCGATGGCGTCGCGCCAGTGCGCTGGGGTCGGGCCGAGCTCGGCGTCGTCCACCGGGAGTCCGTGCACCAGGCAGGCGGCGGCGGGCTCGCGGCGGCGGAAGTCGGCCAGGAAGGACTGCAGGCCGACCGGCAGCATCCGGTCGAACTGCCAGGCGCGGTCGTAGAAGCCCTCGTCCAGGGGGTTGCCGCAGTCGTCGGCGATCTTGTGGGCGGCCCGGGCCAGTTCGGCGGCCTCGTCCGCGCTCAGGGTGTACTGCGCCGGCCGGCCCCGGAGCGGGGTCGGAGCGGTGGCAGCGGAGCGTTCTTGACGAATCATCAGATGTTCCCTTGCTGTTCTCCGACCGGTTCGGCCGGTGGGGCGGACGGATGGTCCTGTGCCGCCTGCCCGGGGCAGGCGACGGGGTGGTGTCACGGGCGGAGGGCCGAGCAGGGTCCCGGCCGGCTCCTCCGCCCGGGTCGGTCAGTCCTCGTCGGCGAACTTGGCGATGAACTCGTCGAGTTCGTCCTGGTCGAGGTCGATGAGCGGCTCCTCGGCCTCGTCGGCGGCGGCCTGCGGCGCCGATTCGGTGACCACGGCGGCCAGTTCGGCGACGGACTTGTGGGTGAAGACGTCCCGCGGGGAGATCTCCAGCCCGGCCTCGCGCGCCGCGGTGACCAGCTTGATCGACATGATCGAGTCGCCACCGAGCGCGAAGAAGCTGTCGTCGATGCCGATCCGCTCGACCTGGAGCACCTCGACGAACAGCTGCCGCAGCAGCTCCTCACGCGGGGTGCGCGGCGCCCGGCTGCCCTCGGCCGCGGCGAAGTGGGGGGCGGGCAGCGCGGCCCGGTCCAGCTTGCCGTGCGGCGTGGTGGGCAGCTCGGGGATCTCGACGACGGCGGCCGGCACCATGTACTCCGGCAGGTGGGCGGCGACCCGGTCGCGCAGCGCGGCGGGGTCGGTGCCGTCCGGCCCGGCCGGCACCACGTAGGCGACCAGCCGCCGCGACCCGGGGGTGTCCTCGCGCAGCTGCACGGTGGCGTGCCGCACGCTCGGGTCGGCGGCCAGCACGGCCTCGATCTCGCCCGGCTCGATCCGGAAGCCGCGCAGCTTCACCTGGTCGTCGGCCCGGCGCAGGTAGTCCAGGCGACCGTCCGGCAGCCAGCGGGCGATGTCGCCGGTGCGGTACATCCGGGCACCCGGCGCGCCGAACGGATCGGCGACGTAGCGGTGCGCGGTCAGGTCGGGCCGGTGCAGGTAGCCCCGGGCCAGGCCGGCGCCGGAGATGTACACCTCGCCGGGCACGCCGGCGGGCAGCGGGCGCAGGCAGTGGTCGAGGACCCGGATCCGGGCGCCGACGACCGGGACGCCGATCGACACGGCGACGCCGGGCTCCAGCGGTCCGCCGACGGTCGCGATGATCGTCGTCTCGGTGGGGCCGTAGATGTTCAGCATCCGCCGGCCCGGGGCCCAGCGGGCCACCAGCTCGGGCGGCAGGACCTCGCCGCCGGTGACGACGGTGATCCCCGCCGGCAGGCTGCCGTCGGCCATCGCGGCCAGCGAGGACGGCGGGATGGTCAGGGTCTGCACCCCGGTCCGGGCCACCCAGTCGGCCAGCGGCTGCCCGGGCAGCATCTCCTCGTAGCTGCCGACGACCACGCAGGAGCCGCTCAGCAGCGCGGTGTTGAGCTCGCCCATGGCGCCGTCGAAGCTGGGCGAGGCGAACCAGAGCACCTTGCGGCCGGGGCCGAGGTCCAGGTGGCGCCGCTGGGTGGCCAGGAAGCTCGCCAGGCCGGCGTGGGTGACCAGGACGCCCTTGGGACGGCCGGTGGAGCCCGAGGTGAAGATGACGTACGCGCCGCAGGCGGGCAGCAGCGGGCGGCCGCGCTCGGCGTCGGTCACCTCGCCGGACGGGGTGTCCGCCGGGGCGGTGAGCCGGTCCGTGGTCACCACCCGGTCGCGCAGCTCCGCCGGGATCTTCTCCACGGCGTCGGGCGCGGCCAGGATCAGGTCCGGCCGGGCCTCGGTGAGCATGAACTCGATCCGGTCGGCCGGGTAGTCGGTGTCCACCGGCATGTGGACGGAGCCGCTCTTCCAGATCGCCAGGATCGTGGTGACCAGCTCGGCGGTGCGGGGCAGCAGGACCGCGACGATGCGCTCCGGGCCGGCCCCGTGCGACAGCAGGACGCGCGCCGACCGGTTGGCCCGGGCGTCGAGTTCGGCGTAGCTCAGCTCCTCGGTGCCGGTCAGCACGGCCGGCGCCTCGGGGTGCTCGGCGACCCGCCGGGCGAACAGCGCCGGGATGGTGGCCGCGGGCTCGGCGGGGGCGGTCGCCGCCCACCGCTCCAGGACGGCCTCCCGGGTCGGCGCGGACAGCAGGTCCAGCCCGGCGAGCGGGGTCCGCGGCGCCTCGGCGAAGGTCTCCAGCACCCGTAGCACCGAGGCCAGCAGGTCGCCGGCCTCCGCCGCGCCGTACAGGTCGGTGCGGTAGTGGAGCTTGACGTCCAGGTGCTCGCCCGGGCGCACCAGCAGCCGCAGCGGGTAGTGCGCGGAGCCGGGGACGGACGGCTCGCGCAGCCCGATGCCCAGGCCCGGTACGGGCTGGGCGACCTCGGCGTGGTCGATGCCGGCGTTCTCGAAGCCGACGATGGTGTCGAAGAGTTCGCCGAGGCCGACCGCCCGCTGGATCTCGGGCAGCCCGAGGTGGTGGTGGGCGATCAGCTCGGACTGCTCGGTCTGCATCCGGACCAGGGCGGCGGACAGCGGCTCCGCCGGGTCGAGCACGGCCCGGAACGGCACGGTGTTCATGACCAGGCCGATCGCGTCCTCGACGCCGGGCAGCTCGGGCGCGCGCCCGGACACCGCGGCGCCGAAGACGACGTCGCCGCGGCCGGTCAGCCGTTCCAGGGCGATCGCCCAGGCGCCGTTGAGCAGGGTGTTCACGGTGATCCCGGCGGCGCGGGCCGCGGCGGTGATCCGGGCGGAGGCGTCGGCGTCCAGGACCTCGTGGGCGGTGCCCTGTGCGGCCAGCACCGACAGGTCGGCGTTCGGGGCGACCAGGGTGGGCTCGTCCAGGCCCGCGAGGGCCCCGGCCCAGGCCCGCTCCGCCGCCGCGCCGTCCCGGCCGGACAGCCAGGCGAGCACCCGGCGGAACGGCATCGGCTCGGGCAGTCCCTCGGCGGAGCCGCCGGCGGCGTACGCGGCGAAGACCTCGCGGTAGATCAGCGGCACCGACCAGCCGTCCAGCAGGAGGTGGTGGTCCGTCACGACCAGCACGTGGCGGTCGCCGGCGAGCCGGACCAGCAGCGCCCGCAGCAGCGGGGCGGAGCCGAGCGGGAACGGGCGGTCGTGCTCCTCGGCCACCAGCTCCTCGACCCGGCGGCCCCGCTCCGCGGGGGCCAGGGCGCCGAGGTCGACCTCCCGCCACGGCACCTCGACCCGCTCGGGGATCACCTGCACGGCCCGGCCGGAGCTCAGCCGTACGAAGCGGGCGCGCAGGTTGGCATGCCGGGCGAGCACCGTGTCGAAGGCGGCGCGCAGGACGGCGGGCGCCACCTCCCCCTCCAGGTCGAAGACCTGCTGGGTGATGTACGGGTCGACGCGGTCGGGTGCGAGCAGCGCGTGGAAGAGCATGCCCTGCTGGAGCGAGGTCAGCGGCCACACCTCGACGGCGTCGGGGTGGGCGGCGTCGATCTCGGCGCGCTCCTCGGCGGCCAGTTCGAGCAGCGGGCCCTCGGGCGGCGCGCTCTCGGGCAGCGGGCCCTCGGGCGAAGACTGGGCGGCTTCCGCGTCCTCGGCGTCCCGGGCGGCGGCGACCAGGGCGGCCACCGTGCGGTGCAGGAAGACGTCCCGGGGGCTCAGTGCGAGCCCGGCCCGGCGGGCCAGCGAGGAGAGCCGCATGGAGAGCAGCGAGTCGCCGCCCAGGTTGAAGAAGTTGTCGTGGATGCCGATCTTCTCGACCCGCAGCACCTCGGCGAACAGCCCGCGGAGCAGTTCCTCCTGCTCGTCGCGCGGCTCGCCGCCCTCGCCCGCGCCGTCGAAGCGGACCGCGGGCAGGGCCGCCTTGTCCACCTTGCCGTTGACGGTCATCGGCAGCTCGTCCAGGACCAGCACGGCGGTCGGCACCATGTAGCCGGGCAGCACCTCGGCGGCCCGGGCGCGCAAGGCCGCGCCGTCCGCGGTGGCGCCGGGCGCGGCGACCACGTAGCCGACCAGCATCGGCGAGCCGGGGTGGTCCTCGCGGGCCACCACGACGGCGTGCCGCACGCTCGGGTCGGCGGCCAGCACGGCCTCGATCTCGCCCGGCTCGACCCGGAAGCCGCGGATCTTGATCTGGTCGTCGGTGCGGCCGAGGAAGACCAGGGTGCCGTTGTCGTCCCGCTGGGCGCGGTCGCCGGTGCGGTACATCCGGGCGCCCGGCTCGCCGAACGGGTCGGCGACGAAGCGCTCGGCGGTGAGGACCCGCCGGCCGAGGTAGCCGCGCGCGAGGCCGGCGCCGGCCAGGTACAGCTCGCCGGTCACGCCCGGCGGGACGGGCCGCAGCGCGTCGTCCAGCAGGTGGGCCCGCAGGTTGTCGGCGGGGCCGCCGATCACCGGGTGCTCGTGCGCCGCGAAGCGGGCGTACATCGGGTCGACGGTGCACTCGGCCGGCCCGTACAGGTTGTACGCGGACAGGCCCTCGACGGCGCGCAGCCGCTGCCACAGCGGCTCGTCGACGGCCTCGCCGCCGAGCGCGAGGACGCGGACCGTACGGCCCTCGTCGAGCAGCCCCTCGGCGATCAGCCGGCGGGCGAAGCTCGGAGTGGTGTCGAGCACCTCGATGCCGTGCCGGGTGACGTGGTCCAGCAGGGCGTGCGGGTCGGCCCGCAGCTCCTCCTCGATCAGGTGCAGCTCGTGCCCGCCGACCATCCACAGCAGCTGGCTCCACGAGGCGTCGAACACCAGGGAGTTGGTCAGCGCGGCGCGCAGCGGACGGCCGGCGGCGGCCTGCTCCGGCTCGAACAGGTGGTTGCGGTGGCTGTGGAACATGTTGGCCAGCGACCGGTGCTCGATCGCGACACCCTTGGGGCGACCGGTGGAGCCGGAGGTGTAGACGGTGTACGCCAGGTTCTCCGGGCACAGCGGGGCGAGCCGGTCGGCGTCGGTGAGGTCGGCGCCGTCGGCCTCCAGCGGCAGCTCGTCCAGCAGCAGCCGCTCGGTGCCCTCGGGCAGCCGGGCGGCGGACGCGCCGGTGGTGACCGCGAGGTGCGGGCGCAGTTCGGCGAAGACGGCGGCGATCCGCTCGGCGGGCTGCTCGAGGTCCACCGGCACGTACACCGCACCGGACTTGAGGATCGCCAGCAGGGTGACGACGGCCTCGGCGGTGCGCGGCAGGGCCATCACCACGGGCCGTTCGGGGGCGGCGCCGCGGGCCACGAGCTGCCGGGCCAGCCGGTTGGCGGCGGTGTTGAGCGCGGCGAAGGTGAGCCGCTCGGCGCCGCAGCTGACCGCGGGCGCGTCCGGGGTGCGGGCGGCCTGCTCCTCGAAGAGCCGCACCAGGGTGCCGGGCGGTGTGGCGACCGGGGCCGGGGCGGCGGCGCGGTCGATGCGGCGGCGCTCCTCCCCGGTGAGCAGCGGCAGCCGGCCGACCGGGGTGTCCGGCCGCTCGACGGCGTGGCCGACCAGCAGGCTCAGCCGCTCCAGCAGCGCCTCGGCCCGCTCCTTCGGGTACAGGTCGGCGCGGTAGTTGAGCTCGAAGACGGTGGTCGGGCCGGGGAAGACGGCGAGGCTGAGCGGGTAGTGGGTGCCCTCCGGCACCTCGTCGACGGCCTCACCGGCAAGAGCGAGGCGCAGACCGGCAACGTCGACGCCGCGGGCGGAGGCCGGCAGCGGGAAGTTCTCGAAGGCGATGGTGGTGTCGAAGAGGCTGTCGTGGCCGCTGATCCGGTGGATGTCGGCGAGGCCGAGCCAGGAGTGCTCGGTGAGTTCGGCCTGCTCGTCCTGGACGCGGTCGAGCAGGGCGCCGAACGGTTCGGTGCGGTCGATCCGGACCCGGGCCGGGACGGTGTTGATCAGCAGGCCGACGACCCGGTCCACGCCGGGGACGGCGGCCGGGCGGTCGGCCACGGTGCAGCCGAAGACCACGTCGTCGCTGCCGGTCAGCAGCGCGAGCAGCAGCGACCAGGCGCCCTGGATGACGGTGTTGACGGTGAGGTTGCGGCCGCGGGCGGCCTCGGCCAGCGCGCGGGAGCGCTCCTCGTCCAGTTCCAGGCGGATCCGCTGCTGGGACACGGTTCCGCCGGCCGGGTCGGCGCCGCGGCCGAGCAGGGTCGGGCCCTCCAGGCCGGCCAGCGCCTTGCCCCAGGCGGCCTCGGTGGCGGCGCGGTTGCGGGCGCTCAGCCAGCCGAGGTAGTCGCCGACGGAGACCGCCGGGTCCAGGGCGGTGGCGTCGCCGCCGTGGTGGAGGATCCGGAACAGGTCCTCGACGACCACCGGCATCGACCAACCGTCCATCAGGATGTGGTGGTTGGTCAGCACGAAGACGTGCCGGTCGGCGGCCAGCGCGCACAGGGTGAACCGCAGCAGTGGGGGCTGGGCCATCTCGAAACGGCGGTGGCGCTCCTCGGTGAGCACCTCGCGCAGCCGGGTCTCATGCTCGGCCGGGGCGAGCCCGGTGAGGTCGACCTCGGCCCACGGCAGTTCCACCTGGGACGCCACGGCCTGGAACGGCTCGCCCGAGCGGCGCTGCAGGAACCCGACGCGCAGCGCGGGGTGCCGGGCCACGACCAGCTCGCCGGCGCGGCGCAGCGCGGCCCGGTCCAGCGGGCCGGTCAGCTCGATCGGGAGCTGCATGTTGTAGTGGTCGACGCCCTCGTGCCCGCCGTCGTACAGGGCGTGGAAGAGCATGCCCTCCTGCAGCGGTGTCAACGGCCAGATCGCGTCGAACGAGGTCGGCTTCATTTCCCACTTCTCCAGTGCGCTTCGAGTTCGGCGAGCTCGTCGGCGTCGAGTTCGAGCCGGGGCGCCGCCGGCGGGGCGACGGCCGCCTCGGGCTCGGTCTCGGTGGCGACGTCCGCCAGAGCCGCCACGGTGCGGTGACGGAACACGTCCCGTGGGGTGAGGGACAGGCCGGCGATCCGAGCCCGGCCGGCCAGTCGGGCGGAGGCGATGGAGTCGCCGCCCAGGTCGAAGAAGTTGTCGTCGATGCCCACCTGCTGTCCGTCGAGCACCTCGGTGAAGAGGCGGCACAGCAGGCGCTCGCGGTCGGTGCGCGGCTCGCGCCGCTCCCGCCGGCCCGCCTGCGGAGCGGGCAGCGCGGCCCGGTCGAGCTTGCCGTTGGGGGTGAGCGGCAGGGCGGTCAGCGGCACGATCACGGACGGGACCATGTACTCGGGCAGTTGCTCCGCGACCTGCTTGCGGGCGGTGTCCGGGTCGGGCACCGCCCCGGGCTCGGGCACCGCGTACGAGACGATCCGCGGGCTGCCCGGGATGTCCTCGCGGACCACCGTGGCGACCTGCCGGATGCCGTCCACCGCGGACAGTGCGGAGTCGATCTCGCCGAGTTCGATCCGGTGGCCGCGGATCTTCACCTGGTGGTCGGCGCGGTCGAGGTAGCGCACCGCTCCGTCGGGGCGGCGTACCCCGAGGTCGCCGGTGCGGTACATCCGGGTGCCGGGCGGGCCGAAGGGGTCGGGGACGAACCGTTCGGCGGTGAGCAGCGGACGGCGGGTGTAGCCGTCGGTGACGCCGGTGCCGGCGATGTAGATCTCGCCGGGCAGGCCGGCCGGGACCGGGCGCAGGGCGCCGTCGAGCAGGTACACCCGCAGGTTGTCGGCCGGGCTGCCGACGGGGACGTCGGCGGTGCCGGTCTCGGACCCGGCCTGCCAGGTGGTGGTGTAGACGGAGACCTCGGTGGGCCCGTACAGGTTGTGCAGGCCGGCCTCACTGGCCTTGCGGAAACGTTCCACCAGACCGGCGGTCATCTTCTCGCCGCCGCAGAACACCTGGCGCAGGCTGCCGCACTCGGCGGCGCCGGGCTCCAGCAGGAACAGTTCCAGGGTGGACGGCACGAACTGCGCGGTGTGGATCCGCTCGGTGCGGATCAGCTCCGGCAGGTAGCCGGGGTGCTGGTCGGCCTCCGGCAGCGCGACCACCATCGTCGCGCCGACGTGCAGGGTCCAGAAGATCTCCCACACCGACGGGTCGAAGCTGATCGAGGTGCGCTGCAGCACCCGGTCGCCGGGCGCGAGCGGGAAGCAACGCTGCATCCAGCGCAGGTAGTTCACGATGCCGCGGTGGGCGACCACGATGCCCTTCGGGCGGCCGGTGGACCCCGAGGTGAAGATCACGTACGAGGTGTGCACCGGGTCGACCGCGCGGTCCGGCGCCGGGCCCGCGCTCTCGCGCGCCGACAGCTCGGCGAAGCTCCGCTCGTCCAGCGTGAGCGCCGGACGGGCGTCCTCGGTCATCGCCCGCACCCGCTCCGGCGGGTACTCCGGGTCCAGCGGGAGGTAGGCGGCGCCGGTGCGCAGCGTCGCGAGCAGCGCCACGACCAGGTCCACGCCGCGCGGCAGCGCCACCGCGACCACGTCGCCGGGGCCGATCCCCCCGGCGGCCATGGTGGCGGCCAACCGCCCGGACAGCGCGTCGAGTTCGGCGTAGCCGACCCGGCGCTCGCCGTACACCACGGCCTCGGCGTCCGGCGTGCGGCGGGCCTGGGCGGTGAACAGCCCGTGCAGGGTGCCCTCCTGGTGCGCCATGGCGGTGTCGTTGCACGCCCCGACCAGCGTGCGGCACTCCTCGGCGTCGACCAACTCGACGCGTCCGAGCGGCAGTTCGGGCTGCCCGACGAAGGCCAGCAGGTACCGCTCCAGCCGCTCCAGCAGCGCCTGCGCCTGCTCGGCGGGGTACAGGTCGGCGCGGTGGGTCAGCTCCAGGCGCAGCCGCGGACCGGGGTGGACGATCAGGGTGAGCGGGTAGTGGGTGACCCCCGTGCGGTCGGACTCGGCGACCCCGATCCGCAGCCCCGGCAGGGTCCGGCGGATCGCCTCACGGTCGGCCGGCGCGTTCTCGAACACCATGGTGGTGTCGAAGAGTTCGCCGAGGCCGAGGCCGCGCTGGATGTCGGCCAGGCCCAGGTGGTGGTGCGCGCCGAGCGCGGCCTGCTCGGCCTGCACCTCGGTGAGCAGCTCGGACAGCGGCCGTTCGGCGGAGAGCCTGACCCGCACCGGGACGGTGTTCATCACCAGGCCGACCAGGTCCTGCATCCCGGCCAGCTGCGGCGGCCGGGCGGACACCGAGGTGCCGAAGACCACGTCGTCCCGGCCGGTCAGCTGCCCGAGCAGCGCCGCCCAGGCGCCCTGGAAGACGGTGTTGACGGTCAGGCCGGCCGTCCGGGCGGTGCGGTTCAGGTCCGCGGAGAGCTTCTCGGACAGCGCCCGGCGGGTCAGCGCGGGCATCTCGGTGGTCAGCGCCGCCCCGGGGGCGACCAGGCAGGGCTGCTCGACGCCGGCGAGCGCGCGCTTCCAGGCGTCCGCGGCGGTGTCCTTCGGCTGACGGTCCTGCCAGCGCAGGTAGGCCGCGAAGGAGACCGGCTCGGACGGCTCGTTCCGATCGGACACCTCGGAGTCCTCGGAGTAGGCCGCGAACAGGTCCTTCAGCATGATCCCGACGGACCAGCCGTCGAAGAGCACGTGGTGGCTGGTGAAGACCAGCAGGTGCCGGTCGTCGGCGGTGCTGATCACGGCGAACCGCAGCAGCGGCGGCTTCGCCAGGTCGAAGCGGGTCGCCTTGTCGGCGGCCAGCAGTTCGGCCGTGCGCTCCCGCTGCTCCTCGGCGCCGAGCCCGCGCAGGTCGTGCTCGGCCCAGGGCACCGTCACCGCGGCCGGGATGGTCTGCCGGGCCTCGCCCAGCTCGTCCAGCGCGAAGTGGGCGCGCAGCGCGTCGTGCCGGGCGACCAGGGCGTCGCAGGCGGCGCGCAGCCGGTCCGGCGCGATCTCGCCGGTCAGGTCGAACACCATCTGGCCGATGTACGGGTCGGCGCCGGTGTCGTCGGCATACAGCGAGTGGAACAGCATGCCCTGCTGCAGCGGGGTCAGCGGCAGGCCTTCGGCCGGGCCCCCGGCGTCGGTCAGCAGCGACCGGTCGAGGTCGGCGGCCCGGCCGCCGTCGGCGACCGCGGCCATGGTGGCGGCCGTGCGGTAGGTCAGGACGTCCTGCGGGGTGAGCGCGAGCCCGGATTTGACCGCCCGCGCGGCGAGCCGGACGGCGGTGATGGAGTCGCCGCCCAGATCGAAGAAGCTGTCGTCGATGCCGATCTCCTGCGCGCCGAGCACCTCGTGCAGCAACTCGCACAGCACGGTCTCGGTACGGGTGCGCGGCGGCCGGCGGGTGGCGCCGCCGCGGATGTCGGGCTCGGGCAGCGCGTCCCGGTCGATCTTGTTGTTGGAGGTGAGCGGGAAGGCGTCCAGGGCGACGACCGCGGCGGGCACCATGTGCTCCGGCAGGGTCCGGCCGACCCAGGCGCGCAGCTCGGCGGGCTCCACCTCGGCGTCGGGCGCGGGCACCACGTAGGCGACCAGGCGGCGCGCACTGCCCTTCGCGGCGCGGGCCACCACGGCGGCCCGGGCGACCGAGGGGTGCGCGGTGAGTCTGGACTCCACCTCCCCGAGCTCGACCCGGAAGCCGCGGATCTTCACCTGGTGGTCGCTGCGGCCGACGAAGTGCAGTTTGCCGTCCGGCCCCCAGGAGCCGTTGTCGCCGGTGCGGTACATCCGGCTGCCGGGCGGGCCCCACGGGTCCGCGACGAAGCGCTGCGAGGTGAGGCCGGGCCGGCGGTGGTAGCCGACCGAAACGCCGGGGCCGGCCAGGTGGATCTCACCGGTGACGCCGGGCGGCACCGGGCGCAGCAGCCCGTCCAGGACGTACACCCGGGCGTTGTGCAGCGGCGAGCCGATCGACGGCGTGCCGGGGCCGGTCAGCGGCCCCGTCATGGTGGTGAACACGGTGCTCTCGGTGGCGCCGTACACGTTGTGCAGCCGGTGCACGCCGCCCCAGCGGCGGACCAGTTCGGCGGGCAGCGCCTCCGCGCCGACCGCGATGATCAGGTCGTCCGGCAGCGAGCCGGGCGGGAACGCGGCCAGCACCGACGGCACGGTGCCCACGCAGCTGACCCGGTGCCCGGCGATGAACTCGGCCAGCTGCGGGCCGGGCATCAGCTTCGGCGGGGCGATCACCGCGCAGCCGCCGCTCATCAGCCAGACCGACAGCTCCCACACCGACGGGTCGAAGCTGGGCGAGCTGATCATCAGTACCCGCTCGCCCTCGCGCAGCGCCAGCACGCCGGGCTGGGACTCGGCGAAGTCGGCCAGGCCGGTGTGCGGCACCAGCACGCCCTTGGGGCGGCCGGTGGAGCCCGAGGTGTAGATCATGTACGCGAGGTCGGCCGGGGTCGGCGCGGTCGGGGGCGCCGGCTCGGCGGGGTCGGCGGCGTCCAGCGCGGCGGCCACCGCGGCGTCGTCGAGGTGGACCGCGGCGAGGCCGTCGCGGCCCGGGAGCCCGTCGGCGTGCCGGGTGACCATCAGGTCGGGCCCGGCGTCGTCGAGCATCCCGTCCACCCGGTCCGCCGGGTAGCCGGGGTCCACCGGGAGGTAGACGGCGCCGGCCTTCATCACCGCGAGCAGCGCCACCAGGTTGTCCAGGCCGCGCGGCAGGGCGACGGCGACGATGCCGCCGCGGCGCACCCCGCGCTCCACCAGCATCCGGGCCAGGCGGTTGACCCGGGCGTCGAGCAGGCGGTACGTGAGGGCCCGCCCCTCGAACTCCACCGCGTCGGCGTCGGGGGTGCGGGCGGCCTGGCGCTCGAACAGCTGCGGCAGGGTGACCCGCTCGGTCGGCCACTCGGTGTCGTTGAAGTCGTTCAGCACCCGGTCCTGCTCGATCGCCGTCGTCAGCTGCAGGCGGGCCAGCGGGGTGTCCGGGTCGGCCTCGGCGAGGCGGTGCAGGAAGGCCGGCAGCCGGACGGTGTGGGCGTCCAGGTCGGCCTGGTCGTAGCGGGCCTCGTTGCCCTCCAGGCGGACGTGCTGCCCGCCGGCCGGGTCGGGGAACAAGGTGAGGACCAGGTCCGGCACCTGGCCGGCGTTGAGGCCGGTCACGGTGGCCGGGAAGCCGGCGAGCTCGGCGCGGTCGCCGGTGGGCACCAGGTTGAGCGCCGCGTGGAACAGCCGGTCGCCCGCGTCGCGCATGCCCAGCTCGCGGCGGATGTGCTCGTGCGGGAAGCGCTGGTGGGTGAGGAGTTCGCCGAGCCGCGCGGAGGTGTGGTCGATCAGCTCGCCCACCGTCATCGCCGCGTCCAGCCGGACGCGCAGCGGCAGTTCGTTGGCGAGCATGCCCGGGGTGGTGCGGGCCGCGTCGGTGCGCCGGACGGTCGCGGTCAGCCCGAGGACCAGGTCCTGATGGCCGCTCAGACCACTGAGGTAGGCGGCCACTCCGGCCGCGACCACCGCCGTCCAGTCGGTGCGGCGGCGCCGGCCGAGCTTGCGCAGCGCGGTCACGTAGGTCGAGGTCAGCAGGGTCTGGGCGCGCAGCACGTCGCCCACCCGGTCAGCGGCGCGGGGGGCCACGGTGACCGGCTCGGGCCGGTCGGTCATGCGCTCCAGCCAGTACGCGCGGTCCGCCTCGTACTGCTCCGAGGCCAGGTACGCGCGCTCCTCCAGCGGCAGCAGCAGGGCGGACGGCAGCGGGCGGCCGCCCGGCTCGGCGCCGGCGACCATCGCCTTGTAGAGCGCGTTGATCCGCTCGGTGAGGATGGCCAGGCCCTGGATGTCGGTCAGCACGTGGTGGTAGCTGCTGTACCAGAACCAGTGGCCGGCACCCAGCCTGAGCAGCACGTCCTCGCCCACCGGGCCGCGCCGCAGGTCGTAGGTGGTGCGCATCCGCTCGGCGATCCACCGGTGGGCGGCCAGCTCCGGGTCGGACCGGTCGGACAGGTCGACGATGTCCCAGCCGGCGTTCGAACGGCCCAGGAACTCCTGGTACGGGCCGTCGGCGTCCTCGCCCAGCCGCACCTCGAAGACCTGGCTCTCGGCGTGCGCCTGCCGGATCGCGCGGTGCCACAGCTCGGGGTCGAGCGGGCCGCGGATCTCGAAGCGGCGCACCAGGTTGAACCTCGGCGAGTCCGGCGCGAACTGCTGGGCGAGCCACAGCGCCCGGCCCGCGGCGGTCAGCGGCGTACGGTCCCCGGCGGTCAGCGGCGTACGGTCCCCGGCCTCGCGGATCGACGAGTGCGGACCGGATCCTTCTTGATCGCTTGCCCGGTACACACCTGGCTCCTCTCCGCGGCGGTCGGCCGGCGGCGCGGGCGGCCCCCTGGCCGACGACCGGGGACCGCACTGACGGTTCTCGCCGCCGATGCTTGCGCGCGCGGACAGAACCGACCAGGAAACTGACCGGCAATCGACCTTGCTGGTCCCGGCCGTGCGCCGGACCGGAGTTGCCCGCTCGATTCCTGGCTTCCTGCCCGTACGAACCGGAGGATGCGGCCTGGGCGGCAGCGACGTTGCTCCGAAGAACGCAAGGATCTGGGAGGAATCGGTCAATGAGCATCCCCGACAGGGCCCTGCTGGACTGGGTCGAGGAGGCCTCGGAGGAGCGCGGCCTGCACTTCGCCGGTCCGGGTGACTCCTGGGAGTTCCACAGCTACGCCGAACTCGCCGACAGGGTGCTGCGCACGGCCGGGGCGCTGCGCGCCGCCGGCGCGCAGGACGGCGACGTGGTGGCGGTCGTCCAGCGCTGCAGCCCCGGCTTCGTGGCGACGTTCTTCGGCGCCATCGCGGCCGGCTGCACGCCGTGCTCGATCGCGCCGCCGTTCGCCTTCCAGCGCGGCGGCGAGTACGCCGAGCACGCGCGGGCCCTCTTCGACACCGCGCAGCCCCGGGTGATCGTCTGCGACGAGGAGTCGCAGAACTCCGTGCGCACCGTCACCGAAGGACTCGACCTGCCCGAGCCGGTGGTCTTCGACACGTTCATCGCCGAGGTCGAGCCCGCCCCGAAGCCGTACCCCCCGGCCGAGTTCGCGCTGCTGCAGTTCACCTCCGGCTCCAGCGGCCGCTCCCGCGGCGTCCTGGTGAGCCACGAGGCGCTGACCAACGACGTGAACGCGATGCACCGTTGGCTGGAGTGGTTCCCGGAGTACTCCGGCGCCTCCTGGCTGCCGGTGCACCACGACATGGGCCTGATCGGCTGCATGGTCAACTTCGTGACGATGAGCTGCGACGGCTGGATGATGCAGCCGGAGGACTTCATCCGCTCCCCGCTGCGCTACCTGCGCTGCATCAGCGACAACAAGGTCGGCCTGACCGCCATGCCCAACTTCGGCCTGGCGTACATCCTGCACCGGGTGAAGCCCGCCCAGCTGGAGGGCCTGGACTTCTCGTCCTTCCGCTCGCTGATCCTCGGCGCGGAGCGGATCGACCCGCAGGTGCTGGAAGGCTTCGAGGCGCTGCTCGGCCCGCACGGCTTCGACCGGCGCGCGCTGCTGCCCGCGTACGGCGGCGCGGAGGCCACCCTGGCCGTCACCGGCCTGCCGATCGGCGAGGGCTGGAGCGAGGTCACCCTGGAAGGCGACCAGGCCGGGCGCTTCGTCGGCTGCGGCCGCCCGCTGCGCGGCGTCCGGGTCACGGTGGTCGACGACGAGGGCACCGAAGTGCCGGACCGCGTCGTCGGTGAGGTGCTGGTGAGCGGGAACACCCTCGGCACCCGCTACCAGGGCGCCGCCGGAACGGCCTCCGGCACGGTGCTGGACGGCGGGGTGCTGCACACCGGCGACGCCGGCTTCCTGCACGACGGCCAGCTCTACGTGGTCGGCCGCCTCGGCGACGGCGTCAAGGTCCGCGGCAAGATGGTCTTCGCCGAGAGCCTGGAGGCCCGCCTGCACGAACTCGGCATCCCCCAGCGGCGGGTGGCCGTCCTGCTCGGGCACCTCGAGGACCGCGCGACCGGCGTGGTCGTCCTGGAGAAGCCGGACCCGCAGTGGCAGGCCGCCGCGCACACGGTGCTCTCCGAAGCCCTGGGCACCGAGGCCGACCTGCTCGCCGTCGAGGTGCCGCGCGGCGGCCTCGCCGTCACCTCCAGCGGCAAGCCGCGCCGCCGGGTGATGTGGGCCGCGCTGACCGCCGGCGAGCTGGGCGGCGACATCCGGAGCCTGACACCGGCCTGACCGGCCGACCCCCGAAGCGCCGCCCCGCCACGTCAGGCCACCGAGCCGGCAGGCAGGCGCTTCCGGGACCGGACGGTCACCACCAGCGTGCGCGCCAGGAGCATCGCGCCGAACGAGATGGCCAGGAAGCCGAACCCGGTCTCGATGCCCTGGTTCTGCCCGACCTGGTAGAAGGCCGTCCGGGACACCAGCAGGCCCGCCCAGACCAGCAGGGCGTACAGGCCGCCCCTGAACACGGTGTGCCCGGCGGCGTCCCGGCCCACCGGGAGCAGCGCGCCGTAGGCCACGCCCAGCACCAGACCCACCCCGGTGATCGCGGCGCCGAGCCCGATCGAGGCGCCGCTCCTGTCGTGATCGATCAGGTCGTCCTGGAGAGCTCCGACCACGATCGGAATCACCGGAAGCAGCCACGGGACAAGAGTCAACCTCTGATCCCTGAACTCGCGGACAAGTCCGAGCACCAGAACGGCAGCGGTCAGAATTTCGACCATGTTGTCTTTCACGGGGAAATCCCATCGTGTGTGAGGCGCCCGCGTCGGCACCGGTGCCGTGAGCACGGCGCGGCCTCGTCAGAACGGCGCAGAGGCACCCTACTGCAGCCCCCGCCGGTGGAATAGGGACGCCTCTCGGGCGTTTCTCGGACGCCTTCCGGGCGCCACTCGGACGTCAATCGGGCGTCTCCCGGGCGCCATTCGGCGTTCTATCGGGTGCCTATCGGGTGCCTATCGGGCGCCTCCGCAGAACCGAATTCCCCGGCTGGAGACCGTTACACCCGATCGGCAGCTGGAATGCAATTTCGATTGCCGGGCACTTGCCTGGCCGGGCCGCGCGGCAGCCGGAAGCATGGCCGACGCGGGCCGGCCGGACGGCCCTGCAGTCCCCATCCCCCCGGCGATCCCGGCCGGTCCGTGCCGGACGTCGCCCGCGGACCGTGCGACCGCAACCCGCCCCGGTTGGAGATCACCCAGTGCCTGCCCACGACTCACCGCTGGAAGCGGTCCTTCCGCTCGCGCCCCTGCAGGAGGGGCTGTTCTTCCACTCGCTGCTCGGCAACGGCATCGACGAGTACGTCAGCCAGGCCGCACTGCGCCTCGACGGCCCGCTCGACCGGGACCGCCTGCGCGCCGCCTGCCAGGCCGTGGTCCGCCGGCACGCCGCGCTGCGCACCTCCTTCCAGCAGCGGAAGAACGGGCAGGCCGTCCAGCTGGTGCACCGCAAGGCCGCCGCGCCGATCACCGAACTCGACCTGGCCGGCGGCCTCGACCTGCCCGACGGACTCGACCTGGCTGGCGGACTCGACCTGCCCGACCGGACGGGCACGGAGCCGGCCGCTGGGACGGACGCCGAACTGGTCCGCCACCTCACCGAGGAGCGGCTGCGCGGCTTCGACCTGGGCGCCCCGCCGCTGATCCGCTTCTCGATCGTCCGGACCGCCCCCGAGTCGCACGTCCTGCTACTGACGCATCATCACATCCTGCTCGACGGGTGGTCGTTGTCGATCGTGCTGCGCGACCTGGTGGCGATCTACGCGGCCGGCGGCGACGACACCGCCCTGCCGAAGGCCGTCCCGGCCACCGGCTACCTGGCCTGGCTGGCCAAGCGCGACACCAAGCTGTCCGGGCAGGCGTGGCAGCAGGCCTTCGCCGGACTCGAGTCGCCCACCCTGACCGGCCCCGAGCACACCGGCGCCACCGAGGAGCTCCCCGACCTGGTCACCACCGAGCTCTCCGCCGAGCTCACCGCCGCCGTCCGGGACGCCGCCCGCGCCCGCGGTCTGACCCTCAACACTGTCGCCCAGACCGCCTGGGCGCTCGCCCTCGCCTCGCTGACCGGGAAGACCGACGTCGTCTTCGGGCAGACCGTCTCGGTGCGCTCCGCCGCGGCCCCGCGGGTCGAGGAGATGGTCGGACTGCTCATCAACTCGGTTCCGGTACGCGTGCGCCTGGACCCGGCCGAGCCGCTGCGCACCCTCCTGGACCGGGTGCAGCGCGAGCAGACCGCGCTCACCGACCACCACCACCTCCCGCTGCCCGAGATCCAGCGGACCGCCGGGCACGGCACCCTCTTCGACACCTTCCTGGCCCTCGCCGACCCGGGCAGCGGCGACGGCGCCGACCGGGGCAGCGGCGACGGCGCCGACCGGGGCAGCGGCGACGGCGGGACCGCGCGTCCGCCGGCCGGCCTGCGGATCTCCCCGCTCGCCGACGACCTGGTCGCCGCCGACCCGAACGGCGCCCGCGGCTCCACCCACTACCCGCTCAGCCTGGTGGTCGTCCCCGGCGACCGGCTGATCCTCGAACTCACCCACCGCCGCGAGGTGTTCGACGCCGACACGGCCCGCGGCGTACTGCGTCGGCTGGAGTCCGTGCTCACCGCCCTGGCCACCGCCCCGGACACCCCGGTGGTCGCCCTCGACCTGCTCGACGACACCGCCCGGGCCGCCCTGCCCGTCCCCGGCGTCCCGGCCCGCGGACCCGCGTCCGAGACCACCCTGCCCGCCCTGTTCGAGGCCCAGGTCGACCGGGCACCGGACGCCGTCGCGCTCTCCGACCGGCACCGCGCGCTCAGCTACCGGGACGCCAACGCGGCCGCCAACAGGATCGCCCGCGCCCTGATCGCGCGCGGCATCGGCCCCGAGTCCGTGGTCGCCGTCCTGCTGCCGCACGACGCCGAGCTGGTCGTCGCGCTGCTCGGCGTGCTGAAGTCCGGCGCCGCCTACCTGCCGATCGACCCGGCGCTCCCGGCGGAACGGGTCGCCTTCATGCTCGAGGACGCCCGGCCCGCCGCGGTGCTCACCGACCGCGCCCCCGGCCACCTCCCGGCCGAGCCGCTGCGGCCCGCCAACCGGCTGCCCGCCGACCTGCCACCTGCCAACCGGCTGCCCGCCGACCTGCGGCCCGCCGATCTACTGGCCGAACCGCACCCGGACGGGAACGTCACCGACGCCGAGCGGGTGCGCCCGCTGCGCCCCGGCAACGGCGCCTACCTGATCTACACCTCCGGCTCCACCGGCCGCCCCAAGGGCGTCCAGGTCGAGCACCGCTCCGTCGGCGTCTACCTGGAGTTCGCCCGGCACACCTACCCGGGGCTGGCCGAGACCGCGATCGTGCAGTCGCCGATCTCCTTCGACTTCACCGTCACCGGCGTCTGGGGCGGCCTCACCGCAGGCGGCCGGGTGCACCTGGCCGAACTCACCGATCCCGCGCCGACCGGCCTCGGCCCGGCCGCCTTCGCCAAGGTGACGCCCAGCCAGATGCCGCTGCTCGCCGACACCCACGCCTGGCTCTCGCCCACCCGTGACCTGGTGGTCGGCGGGGAGCAGCTGTCCGGCGCGATGCTGCGCGCCTGGCGGGCCGGCAACCCGACCGCCACCGCCGTCAACGAGTACGGCCCGACCGAGGCCACCGTCGGCTGCATGGAGTTCCGCAGCGGGCCCGACGACGAGATCGCCCTCGGCGCCGTCCCGATCGGCAAGGCGATCCCGGGCGCCGCGATGCACGTCCTCGACACCTGGCTGCGCCCCGTCCCGGTCGGCGTGCCGGGCGAGGTCTACATCGCCGGGCCGAGCCTGGCCCGCGGCTACGTCCGCCGCCCCGGCGTGACCGCCGAACGCTTCGTCGCCAACCCCTTCGGCGCGCCCGGCGAGCGGATGTACCGCACCGGCGACGTCGCCCAGTGGGGCGCCGACGGCGAACTCGTCTACCTCGGCCGCGCCGACGACCAGGTCAAGATCCGCGGCCAGCGGGTCGAGCCCGCCGAGATCGAGGCGGAACTCTGCCGGCACCCGGCGGTGCGGCACTGCGTGGTCGTCGTCCAGAGCGGCCCGCAGGCCGACCGGCTGGTCGCCTACCTCGTCCTGGACGGCACGCCCGAGGCCGAGGAACTGCGCGAGCACGTCGCCTCCCGGCTGCCCGCCGCCATGGTGCCGGACGCCTTCGTCCCGGTACCGGAGATCCCGCTCACGCCCAACGGCAAGCTCGACCGGGCCGCGCTGCCGCCCGTCCCCGACCAGGGCGAGGGCCGCGCCACCGGCCGACCGCCCCGCAGCCGGATCGAGAAACTGCTGGTCAAGCTGTTCGGCGAGGTGCTGAACCGCGACGTGCGCTCCGTCCACGACGGCTTCTTCGAGCTCGGCGGCGACTCGATCACCTCCCTGCAACTGGTCGCCAAGGCGCGCGGCGCAGGCCTCGAACTCACCGCCAAGCAGGTCTTCGAATACCGCACGGCGGCCGCGCTCGCCACCCTGTCCGGCCCGGCCGCCGGAACGGCGGCCCAGGTCGTCCACGACGACGGCACAGGCGACTTCCCGGCGCCGCCCATCGTCCACCGGCTGCGCGAACTCGGCGGCCCCGTCGACTCGTTCAACCAGTCCACGCTGCTCGCCGTGCCGGCCGGGCTCGGCCTGGAGCAGCTGACCGGCGCCGTGCAGGCGCTCCTCGACCGGCACGGCGCGCTGCGCATGCGGCTGACCGAGGACTGGTCGCTGTCCGTCCCGCCGGTCGGCTCGCCCGTCGCCTCCGACGGCGTCCGCCGGGTCGACGTCACCGGGCTCGACCCCGACGCCCTGGCCGCGGCCGTCACCGAGCACGCGGAGGAAGCCGCCCGCCGGCTGGACCCGCGCGCCGGAAATTTGCTCCAGGCGGTCTGGTTCGACGCCGGCACCGCCTCCGGCCGCCTGCTCGTCGTCGTCCACCACCTGGCCGTGGACGCCGTCTCCTGGCGCGTCCTGCTGCCCGACCTGCACGCCGCCTGGCTGGCCGCCGGCACCGGCGAACCCGCTCGGCTCGACCCCGTGCCGACCTCCCTGCGGCGCTGGTACGACACCCTCGCCGACGCCGCCGCACGCCCCCACGTCGCAGCCCAGGTGGAGCACTGGCGGCGCACCCTCGCCGAGGCCGGTCCGCAGCTCACCGACCGCGCCGCCGACCCGGCCCGCGACGTGCACGGCACCGCCCGGAGCCTGACCGTCGAACTCACCCCCGCCGAGACCGAAGCCCTGCTCACCACCCTGCCCACCGCCTTCCGGGCCGGCCCCGACGAGGTCCTGCTGACCGCCCTGGCGCTCGCTGCCACCCGCTCGCGCGGCACCGGCGGACTGCTGGTCGACCTCGAGGGCCACGGCCGCCGGGAGCTCGACGGCCTGGACCTCACCCGGACGGTCGGCTGGCTCACCACCCTGCACCCCGTCCTGCTCACCCCGGGCACCTCTGCACTGGACGACGGCGCAGTTGCCCGCGCCCTCAAGCTCGTCAAGGAGCAGCTGCGCGGCGTGCCCGACCACGGCCTCGGCTACGGCCTGCTGCGCTACCTGGACGAGCAGGGCCGCGCCGCCCTCGGCGCCCTCCCCCACCCGCAGCTCGCCTTCAACTACCTCGGCCGGTTCACCGCCGGCGGCCCCGAAGCGGACTGGCGCCCGGCCGGCGAGAGCGCCGCCCCGCCCGTCCACCCCGACCAGCCGATGGCCCACCCGCTGGAGGTCAACGCGGTGGCCGAGGACGGCGGCAACGGCCTGCGGCTGACCGCCACCTGGACCTGGGCCCCCGGCCTGCTCGCCGAGCACGAGGTCCGGACCCTCGCCGAGGAGTGGACGGCCGCGCTGCGCGCCCTGGCCGCCTTCGCCGGTCGGCCCGCGGCCCACGGGCTCACCCCCTCCGACGTACCGCTGGTCCGGATCACCCAGGACGAGCTGGACGCCCTCGCCCAGGACGGCCCGGTCGCCGACGTCCTCCCGCTCACCCCCACCCAGCAGGGCCTGCTGTTCCACGCCCGCTACGAACACGGCGCCCCCGACCCGCACACCGTCCAGACCGTTCTCGAACTCGACGGCGAGCTGGACGCGGCCCGGATGCGCACCGCCTTCCAGGCCCTGGTGCGGCGTCACGAGGCCCTGCGCGCCCGGTTCGGCCTGCTGCCCTCCGGCGAGCCCGTCCAGGTCCTGGACCAGCGCGCCCAGGCGCCCTGGCGCGAACTCGACCTGCGCCGCGCCGACGAGGCCCGGCAGCGGGAGGCGCTCGCCGACGAACGGTGCGAACCGTTCGACCCGGCCCGCTCCCCGCTGGTCCGCGGCCTGCTGGTGCGCCTCGGCAAGCGCCGCCACCTGCTGGCGCTGACGATCCACCACATCCTGGTCGACGGCCGGTCCAGCGCGATCCTGCTCCGCGACCTGGCCCACCTGTACCGCCACCGCGGCGACGACGCGGGCCTGCCCGACACCGTCCCGTACCGCCGGCACTTCGACTGGCTGCAACGGCAGGACGGCGAGGCCTCCCGCGCCGCCTGGCAGAAGGCCCTGTCCGGGGCCGAACCGACCCTGCTGGCACCCGACGGCGACACCGCGCGGGTCCACGCCCAGCCACTGCGGCGCACCGCCCAACTCCCCGAGGAGACCACCGAGGCGCTCCGCCGGGCCGCCCGCGACCACGGCGTCACCCTCAACACCGTCGTCCAGGCGGCCTGGGCGCTCACCCTGCACCGGCTCACCGGGGCCCGCCGGCCCGTCTTCGGCGCCACCGGGTCGATCCGCACGCCGGAACTGCCCGGCCACGAGGACCTCGTCGGCCTGCTCATCAACACCGCACCCGTCCGGGTACGGCTCGACCCGGACGCCGGACTGGACGCCCTGCTCCGGGACCTCCACCGGGAACAGACCGAACTGGCCCCGCACCGGTACCTGTCGCTCGGCGAGATCCTGCGCGCCGCCGGGCAGCGCGAACTCTTCGACAGCTGCCTGGTGTTCGAGAACTACGCGGCCGCCGAGGCGGTCGGGGCGGAGGGCTCGGCGGCGGTCGGGCCGGCGGGCTCAGCAGGCTCGGAGGCGGTCGGACCGGCGGGCTCGGCAGGCTCGGAGGGCCCGTCAGGGCGTTCCTCCGGCGGCCTCCGGATCACCGACACGTACGGCCAGGACCCGTACCACTACCCGGTCCGGCTGACCGTCACCCCGGAGCAGCGGCTGCACCTCGCGCTCAGCCACCGGCCCGAGCTGGTCCCGACCGCGCTCGCCGAGCGGGCCGGCGAACTGCTGGTCGCACTGCTCCACGCGATCGCGCAGCGGCCCGCGGCGAAGGTCGGCGAGCTGCTGCCGGACTCCGACGCCCTGCGAGCCGCCCGGGACACCCTGGCAGTGCTGGCGGCCGAGGCCATCGGCGCTGCCTCCGGCACGTCCGGCACGTCCGGCACGTCCGGCTCGTCCGGCTCGTCCACGGCGCCGGAACCCCTCGGCACCGAACCCCTGGACGTGGACGACGACTTCTTCGCCCGCGGCGGCGACTCACTCGCGGCGCTGCGCCTGTCCGGCCGGATCGAGGCCACGTTCGGCCGCCCGGTCGACATCCGCACGATCTTCCAGCAGCGCACCCCGCGCCGGCTGGCCGCACTGTGCGTCCCGACCGCCTCCTCCGCATCCCCCACCTCCCCCGGCTTCACTGACCCCGACGCCCGCTGATCGCGCCCCCCAGAACCCGACAAGACCCACCGAGCACCCCGCGACGAAAGGCACGAGTCATGCAGAACCCGTTCGACAACCCGGACGGCACGTTCCTGGTGCTGCGCAACGAGGAGGGACAGCACTCCCTCTGGCCGTCGTTCGCCGAGGTCCCGGCGGGCTGGACGGTGGCGCACGACAAGGCCGGGCGCCAGGAGTCCCTGGACTACATCGAGCACAACTGGACCGACATCCGGCCGCAGAGCCTGGTCGCCGCCATGGAGTCCGAGCCGGCATGACGGACGACCGCAGCGGTGAAGCCGTGGTGGTGACCGGACTCGGCGCGGTCACCCCCCTCGGAGCGACGGTCAAGGACACTTGGTCGGCGCTGCTCGCCGGGCGCGGAGCCGTTGCGGCCCTGGACGAACCCTGGGCGGCCGAGCTCCCGGTCCGGATCGCGGCGCGGGCCGCGGCCGGACCCGGGGAGCTGCTGGACCGGGTGCTCGCCCGCCGGGTGGACCGGGTCGGCGCCTTCGGCCTCGCCGCCGTCCGCGAAGCCTGGGCGAACGCGGGCTACACCGGACCGGCCGGCACCCCCGACACCCCGGACCCGGAACGGGTCGCCGTGGTGCTCGGCACCGGCATCGGTGGCGTGCACACCGTCGTGAACAACCACGAGGAACTGCGCACCCGCGGGGCACGCCGGGTGTCGCCGCACGCCGTGGCGATGCTGATGGGCAACCACACCGCCGCACTGGCCGCCCTCGACGTCAACGCCCAGGCGCAGGCGTCGGCCCCGGCCACCGCCTGCGCGGCCGGCGCCGACGCCATCGCCACCGCGCTGGACCTGATCCGGCTCGGCCGCGCCGACGTCGTCGTGGCGGGCGGCGCGGACACGGGCGTCCACCCGCTGGTCGCCGCCGCGTTCGCCGCCATGCGCGCACTCTCCGGCCGCCACGCCGAGCCGCACCGCGCCTCCCGGCCGTTCGACCGGGACCGGGACGGCTTCGTCCTCGGTGAGGGCGCGGGGGTCCTGGTGCTGGAGAGCGAGCGCCACGCCCGGGCCCGCGGGGCACACCGGTACTGCGTCCTCGCGGGCGCCGGTCTGGCCTCCGAGGCCCACCACCCCACCGGCCCGCGCCCGGACGGCCGCGGCCTGGCCGCCGCACTGCGCCGGGCCCTGGCCGACGCCCGGCTCGACCCGGCCGAGGTCCGGCACGTCCAGGCGCACGCCACCTCCACCCCGGCCGGCGACGCGGCCGAGGCCGCGGCGCTGCGCACGGTGTTCGGGCCGGGCGCCGTCCCGGTTTCGGCGATCAAGTCGATGACCGGCCACCTGCTGGGCGCCGCCGGCGGGCTCGCGGCGGTCGCGGCCGTCCTGTCCCTGTCCGACGGCGTCGTCCCGCCCACCGTCAACCTGGAGAACCCGGAGGAGGGCCTCGGACTGGACGTGGTCCGCGACACCCCGCGCGAACTGCCCGCCGGCCCCGCCGCCGTCCTCTGCAACGCCTCGGGCTTCGGCGGGCACAACGTGTCGCTCGCCTTCGCCCGCTGAACCGCTTCCTCGTTTCCGTTCCGCTTCCGAAGCGCCGTACCGCCGTACTTCCGTAGTGCCCTGTCGAAATCCACACCTGTGAGGTCGAGAACGTGCGACGCACCATGCTGAAGTCGAAGATCCACCGCGCCACCGTCACCCAGGCCGAGCTGCACTACGTCGGCTCGCTGACCCTGGACCCGGTCCTGATGGAGAACGCCGACCTGCTGCCCGGCGAGCTGGTCCACGTCGTCGACGTCGACAACGGCGCCCGCCTGGAGACCTACGTCATCGAGGGCGAGCGCGGCTCGGGCGTGGTCTGCATCAACGGTGCCGCGGCCCGCCTGGTCCACCCGGGCGACACCGTGATCATCATCGCCTACGCCTCGGTCGAGAACGACGAGGCCGCCGACCTCAAGCCGGCCGTCGTCTTCGTGGACAAGGCCAACGCGGTCGTGAAGGTCGGCGTCGACCCGGCGTCCTGACCGTCGACTCCCCCGGTGCCCGCCGCCTTGTGCGCGGCGGGCACCCGCCGTTCGCCCCCTCCAGGGCTCCTTCAAGCTCCAGCGCTCCTTCAAGACCCCTTCCGGGCCGTAACCCCTCAACCCGGTTACACCTATCCTGGCCCCATGACCGACGGGAACGACCGGAACCCCACCCCACCCGGGCTGGTCCTCACCACCCCCACAGGCAGCCGCTTCCCCTTCGACCCCGGCGCGCTCTGCCTCGAACTCCTCACCACCGGCGGCCCCGGCCCGTACGCCCGCTACGAGGTCCTGCACCAGCCGGCCGACCTCGCCGCCTGGCTCCCCCAGTCCCGCCTGCGGCTGCCCGCCGACGCCGTCCGGATCACCGCCCCCGAGCTCGCCGCCGCCCGCACCCTGCGCGACGCGCTCTGGCGCCTCACCGCCGCCCGCGCCCACGGCGAGCCGGGCCCGGCCGAGGACTACGCCGCGCTCAACCGGGCCGCCGAGCACCCCCCGCTGGTCCCCCGGATAGCCCACGACGGCACCGCCGCCGCCCCACTGCCCGCCGACGGCGCCCAGCTGGTCTCCACCCTCGCCCGGGACGCCATCACCCTGCTCACCGGCCCGCACGCGGGCCGGATCCGCGAGTGCGGCGCGCACAACTGCCGACTGATCTTCGTCGACACCTCACGGCCCGGCCGGCGCCGCTGGTGCTCGATGGAACGCTGCGGCAACCGCCACAAGGTCCGCGCCCTGCGCGCCCGCCGCGATACCGGGGCACCGCCCCCGCCGTTCCCCGCCCCGGCCGCCGCCTCCTCCTCCTTCCCCTCCCCCGCCGCCGGGCGTTCACCAGCTGATCGACCGTCTGAGAGCATGGGCTGATGCGACCGCTGTACTCCGTCCCCCTCGGCTTCGCCGCCGCCGGCGCCGCCTGCCTCGCCTACTCCGCCGGCTACGAGGTCCGGGCCTTCCGCCTCCGCCGGGTCGAGGTCCCCGTCCTCCCCCGCGGTGCCCGGCCCATCCGGATCCTTCAGGTGTCCGACATCCACATGGTGAGCGGCCAGGGCAAGAAGCAGCGCTGGCTGCAGAGCCTGGCCGGCCTGCGCCCCGACCTCGTGGTCAACACCGGCGACAACCTCTCCGACCCGCTCGGCGTCCCCGCCGCCCTCGACGCGCTCGGGCCGCTCATGGAGTTCCCCGGCGTCTACGTCTTCGGCTCCAACGACTACTACGGCCCGGCCCGCAAGAACCCGGCGCGCTACCTCCAGGCCATGCGCAGCGGCGTCCACGGCATGAACAACCCGGACGGCACCGCCAGCCGCGGTATCAGCGGCGCCGTCCACAACCCGTGGGAGAAGCTCCGCGACGGCTTCGACGCGGCCGGCTGGCTCAACCTCACCAACACCCGCGGCCGCCTCCCCGTGAACGGCCTCGACATCGAGTTCACCGGCCTCGACGACCCGCACATCCGCCGCGACCGCTACAGCGAGGTGACCGGCGGCCCCTCCGCCGACGCCGACCTCTCCCTCGCCGTCGTCCACGCGCCCTACCTGCGCGTCCTCGACGCCTTCACCGCCGACCGCTACCCGCTGATCCTGGCCGGCCACACCCACGGCGGCCAGCTCTGCATCCCCTTCTACGGCGCCCTCGTCACCAACTGCGACATCGACACCCGCCGCGTGAAGGGCCTCTCCACCCACACCGCCGGCGGCCACCGCTCCCACCTCCACGTCTCCGCCGGCTGCGGCACCAACCGCTACACCCCCGTCCGCTTCGCCTGCCCCCCCGAAGCCACCCTCCTCACCCTCACCCCGACCCCCCGCTGACCCCCACCGGACGCCCGCCCGAAACCGGATTTCGTGTCTCGGCGAGCGTCCGGTAGAGTTCTACTCGTTGCGACGGAGACAGAGCAACAAACCGCAGGACCGGGGTGTGGCGCAGCTTGGTAGCGCGCTTCGTTCGGGACGAAGAGGCCGTGGGTTCAAATCCCGCCACCCCGACCCAGTGCAGAGGGCCCATCGGAGAAATCCGATGGGCCCTCTGACGTTGTGTACGCCGTCTTCCCGACGGGCGAGCCGTCAGGCCTCCAGGTCGGCGCCCGATGCCGCCTCCCGGATTCCGCGCCTGCTCCACCGCGCGGCGAGCGGCCACCCCGCATCACCCCGCCTTCCGTCCGGCGGTGCGCGCACCAGCCGGCACTGCAGGTCCCACCTCGTGACGGCCGTGAGACCGGGCCCACCATGCACGCCGAGCCCTCGGCCACGGCCGAGGCCGGCCTCAGAGGGCTGTGGGGAGTTCGGTGCGGGAGGTGATGTTGAGCTTCGGGTAGGCCTTGTAGAGGTGGTGGGCGACGGTGCGGGGGCTGAGGAAGAGCTGGGCGGCGATGTCGCGGTTGGTGAGGCCTTGGGCGGCGAGGCGGGCGATCTGGAGTTCCTGGGGGGTGAGGGGGGACTGCGGGGTGCCTGAGGGGGTGGGGGCGGGGGTGCCGGTGGCGGAGAGTTCGGTGCGGGCTCGGGCGGCCCAGGGGTGGGCGGCGAGGCGGTCGAAGGTTTCCAGGGCGGTGCGCAGGTGGGGGCGGGCGTCGGTGCGGCGGCGGGTGCGGCGCAGCCACTCGCCGTAGAGGAGGGCGGTGCGGGCCTGTTCGAACGGGCGGTGGCCGGGTTCGTGGAGGTCGAGGGCGGCGCGGTAGGCGGATTCGGCGAGTTCGTCGGGGCCGAGGAGGGCTTGGCAGCGTAGCCGCAGGGCGTGGGCCCACGGGCGGTCGGCGGTGGTGGCCCAGCGGGCGAAGCGCTCGTACGGTGCGGCGGCGCGTTCGGGGGTGCCGAGGCGGACGGCGGCTTCGACCAGGTCGGGGACGGCCCGGGTGGCGCTGACGTGGTGCCGGTGGGGGCCGGTGGTGAGGGTGTGCAGGCGGTCGGCGGCGTCGCCGGCGCGGCCTTGGCCGAGGTCGAGGAGGGCGAGCGCCCACTGGGCCCAGGGGAGGCCGGCCGCGGGGGCGGCGGTCTGCGGGCCGGTGGTGGCGAGGGCGGTGGCGGCGAGTTCGGTGCAGTGGTCGGTGCGGCCGTCGAGTGCGGCCAGGTAGGCGAGCAGCGCGGTGAGTTGGCTGACCCACTGGTGTTGGCCGGTGTCGCGGGCGAGGCCGAGGGCCTCGGTGGCGGTGAGTTCGGCGTCGCGGTGGCGGCCGTGGAAGAGTTCGGCTTCGGCGAGGAAGAACTGCAGGGTGGGCATCACGCCGATGGTGCCCTTGGCGCGGGCTTCGGCGATGAGTTCGCCGCCGAGTTCGGCGGTCTCCTCGTCGCGGCCGAGGATCAGGGTGGCGCCGCACAGCTGGACGAGGTCGACGGGGCTTTCGGCGCCGGCCCGGCGGGCGGCTTCGGCGGCTTCCCGGACGGGCGGCGGCGGTGTGGCGGGCCGGCCGAGGGCGGGGAGGACGGCGGCGGGCAGGTGGCGGGCGAGCGGGGCGAGGGGGTCGCCGTCGGCCAGGGGGAGGGCGGCGAGCCGGTCGAGGACGGCGATCACCGGTTCCTCGCCCGCGTACCAGGCGGTGTGGAAGGCCTGGAGGAGCATCCGGGCGGCGTACGACGGGTCGATGCGGGTGCCGGCGGCGTCGAGGAGCAGCCGGTAGGCGGTCGGGTACGAGCCGCGCCAGAAGTGCGCGGTGGCCCGGACCTGGTCGAGCAGGGCGTGCGCCAGGACGCTGTCGGTCCGGGCGGCGGCCTCGTCGGCGAGCACCTCGGCCCGGACCGACTCGCCTTCTTCGGTGGCTGCTTCGGCGGCCAGGACGAGTCGGCGGGTGGCGGCGTCGCGGTCCGGGGTGAGCCGGGCGGCGCGCTCGTACGCGGCGGCTCCGCCGTGGGCGCCGCGGCGTTCGGCGCGGACGGCGGCGCGTTCCAGGGCGTCGGCGAGGTCGGCGTCGGGGGCGGTGGCGGCCAGGGCGAGGTGCCAGGTGCGGCGGTCGCCGTCCGGCAACACGTCGGCAATGGCCCGGTGGATCGTCAACTTCTGGTGGTGTGGCGCACGTTGGAGGATGGCTGAGCGCAGCAGCGGGTGCCGGAAGGCGATCCGGCGGTCGGCGGTGACCGTCACCAGGCCGGATTCCTCGGCGGGGGTGAGGTGTTCGGCGGTGACGCCGAGCGCGGCTGCGGCGGCCAGGACGACGTCGAGTTCGCCGCGTTCCTCGGTGGCGGCGGCCAGGAGCAGCGTCTGGGTGGCCGCGGGCAGGCCGGTGGCCTGGCCGTGGAAGGCGATCAGGAGCCTGCTGGTGAGCGGCAGGCCGCCCGGTGCGTGCGCCTGCGGCCCGGCGGCGACGGGGAGTTCGGTGAGGGCGAGCGGGTTGCCGGCGGCTTCGGCGAGCAGCCGGTCGCGGACGCCGGCGGGCAGGTCGGGGCCGGCCCGTCGGGTCAGTAGCCGGGTGGCGTCGGTCTCGGCCAGGGCGGTCACTTCCAGCTCGGGGAGGCCGAGTCGGTGTTCCGTTGAAACACCGGTGCCGGTGAGGCTGCCGGCGCCGGTGAGGCTGCCGGTGCCGGTGAGGCTGCCGGCGCCGGCGCTGGTTCCGGTGCCGCCGGCGGTGCGGGAGGCGAGCAGCAGGGCCACTCCCTCGGCCTGGAACCGCCGGGCGGCCAGCAGCAGCGCGTCCAGCGAGGCCCGGTCCAGCCACTGCGCGTCGTCCAGGACGCACAACAGCGGCTGTTCGGCGGCGAGTTCGGCGAGCAGAGCGAGCGTGGCGAGCCCGACCAGCAGCCGGTCGGTCGGCCTGTCAGTCGGCCGATCGGGGGAATCCCCGTCGTCGGCGAGCCCGAACGCCGCCTCCAGGGCCCGCCGCTGCGGCCCGGGCAGGGCGTCCAGCCGGTCGAGGCCGGGTGCGAGCAGCAGGCTCAGCCCGGCGTACGGCAGCTCGGCCTCGTACTCGACGCCCGCCGCCCGGATCACCCGGAACGCCGCCCCAGCCCGCGCGACGGCGTCGTCCAACAGCGCGGTCTTGCCGATGCCGGCCTCGCCGCGGAGCAGCAGGACGCCGCTGCGGCCGGCCCGGGCCGCGTCCAACAGTCCGTCCACGGCGGCCTGTTCGCTTTCCCTCCCGTACAACATGCCCCCGACCCTATCCATCCGGCCTGCGCCGCCCCAGCGCAGAAGCCCGACGGGCGGGGCCATCGGTACCCCCCGCACGAACCTACGTACCCCCCTACCTATACGTGACGGATTCGCCGTCGCCCGCCCGTCCCTACCTTTGTGAGCACCGGGAACGACCCGGCCAACCGCCCACCGGAACACGGGAGATGACGATGACCGACATCACCACCGCCGCCCTCCAGCAGCTCGCCGAGCGCTACCTCGCGGTGTGGAACGAGACCGACCCGGCGGCCCGCCGCAAGCTGGTCGACGAGGTGTGGGCCGAGGACGGCCGCTACACCGACCCGCTGGCCGCGGTCGCCGGCCGGGACGCGATCGACGCGCTGATCGGCGCGGCCCAGGCCCAGTTCCCGGGGCTGGAGTTCACCCTCGGCCCGGTGGACGCGCACCACGACATCGCCCGCTTCATCTGGAACCTCGGCCCGGCCGGCGCGGAGCCGGTGGTGATCGGCTTCGACGTGCTGGCGGCCACCCCGGACGGCCGGATCGGCGCGGTGTACGGATTCCTCGACCGCGTGCCGGGCGCCTGAGGCCACCGGGCCGCAGCCGTCACCTTCCCGCAGGAGGGGCGGGCCGCTTCCCCTGGCCCGCCCCTTCCTTCGCCGCGCCGAACCGCCGAACCGCCGGATCCCTGGACCGCCGAACCACCGGACCCCCGTACGGCCGACCCACCGAACCGCCAACCCCCTTGAGGAGACCCCGAGATGAGCACCGCCCTGCACACCCGGCGGCCCGCCCCGGCGCCGCCTGCCACAACGATGGCGGCACCGGCCCCCAAGGGCCTGCTGCCGGTCGTCCTGACGGCCACCTTCATGACCGCCCTCGACATCTTCGTCGTCAACGTCGCCCTCCCCTCCCTCCAGGCCGACCTCGGCGCCGGCCCGGCCGCCGTCCAGTGGGTGATGGCGGGCTTCAGCCTGGCCCTCGCGGCCGGCCTGGTCACCGCCGGCCGTCTCGGCGACCGCTTCGGCCGCCGCCGGGTGTTCGGCCTCGGTCTGGCCCTGTTCGTCCTCGCCTCGGCAGGCTGCGGCCTCGCCCCCACGGCCGCCACACTGGTCGGCGCCCGGGTGGTGCAGGGCCTGGCGGCGGCACTGATGGGCCCGCAGGTGCTGGCGATCCTGCGGACCGCGTTCAGCGGCGCGGCGCAGGCTCGGGCCTTCGCCCGGTACGGGCTGACCATGGGTGTCGGCGCGGTGTTCGGCCAGCTGATCGGCGGATTGCTGATCCGGGCGGACCTCTTCGGTCTCGGCTGGCGCAGCTGCTTCCTGATCAACCTGCCGATCGGCCTGGTCGCCCTGGTGATGGTCCGGCGCTGCCTGCCGGAGTCCCGCGCCCCGCAGCGGCCCGGCCTGGACCCGGTCGGTGTGCTGCTGGTCACCACGGCGCTGACCGCCCTGGTGCTGCCGCTGATCCAGGGCCCCCAGCTGGGCTGGCCGCTGTGGACGGTGCTCTGCCTGGTCGCCTCGCTCGCCCTGCTCGCCGCCTTCGCCGTGCACCAGCACCGCACCACCCCGAGCGACACCACCTCGCGCGACACCGCCGCGACCGCCACTGCCACCGCCACGGCGAGTGACACCACTGCCACCGCCACCCCGCTGGTCGACACCCGTCTCTTCCGCAGCCGCACCTTCAGCGCCGGTGTGCTCGCCCAACTCGCCTTCTGGCTCGGCCAGGGCTCCTTCTTCCTGGTGCTCGCCCTGCACCTGCAGTTCGGCCGCGGCCTGGACGCGCTCGGTGCCGGGCTGGTCTTCACCGCGATCGGCCTCGGCTAGCTGATCACCTCCACGACCACCCACCGGTTCACCGCCCGTCTCGGCGGCCCCCGCACGATCTCCGTCGGCGGGCTGCTGATGGCCGCCGGGCTGGGCCTGCTCGCCCTCGCCGTGTACGACTTCGCGGACGGCAGCGTCTGGTGGCTGGCACCCGGCCTGTTCGTGGACGGGCTCGGCATGGGCCTGGTGATCGCCCCGGTCACCGCCGTCGTCCTGGAGGGCGTCGAGCCGCGGCTGGCCGGCTCCGCCGCCGGGGTGGTGGCCACCGTGCAGCAGGTCGGCGGGGCGGTCGGGATCGCGCTGATCGGCCTCGTCTACTACGGCGCCGGGGACGCGACCGCCGCCTTCGGCCACAGCGTCCTGGCGCTGGCGGTGCTGGAGCTGGTGCTCGTGGGCCTGGTCCGCCTGCTGCCGCGCGAGAGCTGACCGGCCTACGCAAGGCCCGCCCACGAGCTGACCGGCCCGCGCAAGGCCCGGCCCGCCGACGCAGAGGCCGCCCCGCCGCACCAGCGCCGAGCGGGCACGAACCGGCGCGACCCCCCTTCGTGAACACCCCCGAACCACCGGGCGGGTGGCCTCAGGCCCACCCGCCCGTTCCATTCCCTCCCCCCGATCGGGTTGGATGGTCGGATGAGCGAGGAGAAGAGCGCCGTACCGGCGTGGGAGCAGCGGTTCAGGGCGGCCCGGGTGTCGCTGCCCGACTGGGCCGAGGACGCCCCGGACCGGGCGCTGTACGTGTCCAACGCGACCGGCACCTACGAGGTCTACGCCTGGGACCGCGCCACCGGTGCCCACCGCCAGGTCACCGACCGCCCGAACGGCACCACCGACGCCGAGCTGTCCCCGGACGGCGCCTGGGTCTGGTGGTTCGACGACCAGGACGGCGACGAGTTCGGCGTCTGGCGCCGCCAGCCGTTCGCGGGCGGCCCGGACGAGGAGGCCGTGCCCGGCCTCGCCCCCTCCTACTCGGCCGGCCTGGCCCTCGGCCGCGACGGCACCGTGGTCGTCGGCCGCTCCACCGACGAGGACGGCACCACCCTGCACCTGCGCCGCCCCGGCGACGCCGAGCCGGTCGAGATCTACCGGCACGCGGAGTACGGCGGCGTCGGCGACCTCAGCCACGACGGCACCCTGCTCGCCATCGACCACACCGAGCACGGCGACGCGATGCACTCCGCGATCCGGGTCGTCCGCCTCACCGGCACCGGCACCCCCGCCGTCGAGACCACCATCGAGACCGTCGCCGAACTGGACGAGGTCACCGGCCGGGACGAGCCGCGCGGCGTCGCCTGCCTCGGCTTCGCCCCGGTCGAGGGCGACACCCGCCTGCTGGTCGCCCACCAGCGCACCGGCCGCTGGGAGCCGATGATCTGGGACGTCGCCACCGGCGCCGAGACCGCGCTGCCGCTGCGCGACGAGCAGGGCCGCGAACTGCCCGGCGACGTCTCCGCGCAGTGGCGCCCCGGCGCCGAGGAGCTGCTGGTGGAGCACGAGTACGAGGCGCGCAGCGAGCTGTTCTCGTACGCGCTCGCCGACGGCCGGCTCACCCGTCTCGACACCCCGCGCGGCACCGTCGGCGGTGCCACGGCCCGTCCGGACGGCACCGTCGAGTACCTGTGGTCCTCCGCCGCCGAGCCCTCCGCCGTCCGTTCCACCGCCGGGACGGTCGTGCTGCGGGCGCCCGGTACGGTGCCGCCGGGCTCGGTCCCGGTCGAGGACGTCTGGGTGGACGGGCCCGGCGGGCGGGTGCACGCCCTCGTGCAGCGGCCGGCCGGGACGACCCCCGAGGACGGCCCCCTGCCGACCGTGTTCGAGATCCACGGCGGCCCGACCCACCACGACAGCGACTCCTTCGCCGCCGGCCCGGCCGCCTGGCTGGACCACGGTTTCGCGGTGGTCCGGGTCAACTACCGCGGCTCGACCGGCTACGGCCAGGCCTGGACCGACGCCCTGCACGAGCGGGTCGGCCTGATCGAGCTGGAGGACATCGCGGCGGTCCGGGAGTGGGCGGTCGACAGCGGCCTCGCCGACCCGCGCAGGCTGGTGCTCACCGGCGGCAGCTGGGGCGGCTACCTGACCCTGCTCGGCCTCGGTGTCCAGCCCGACGCCTGGGCCCTCGGCGTCGCCGCCGTGCCGGTCGCGGACTACCACGCCGCGTACGCCGACGAGATGGAGGCGCTCAAGTCGCTGGACCGCACGCTCTTCGGCGGCACCCCGGAGGAGGTGCCGGACCGCTTCACCGCCTCCTCACCGCTGACCTACGTCGAACAGGTGCGGGTCCCGGTGTACATCAGCGCCGGGGTCAACGACCCGCGCTGCCCGATCCGGCAGATCGAGAACTACGTCGAGCGGCTGGAGCAGCTCGGCAGGACGCACGAGGTGTACCGGTACGACGTCGGGCACGGGTCGCTGGTCGTGGAGGAGCGGATCAAGCAGCTGCGGCTGGAGATCGACTTCGTCCGGCGGCACCTGGGCGCGGCCAAGTGCGACGGCGACGGGGAGTCGGTGTGAGACGGGCGCTGATACTCGCGGGGGCGGTGGCGGCCGGGGCCCTGGTGCTCACCGGCTGCTCCGGATCGCACAGCGACAACGCCTCCTGCCCGCCCCCGGCCGTGCCGGCCGTGCCCACCACCGCACCCGCCGCACCCGCTGTCCCGGCCGTCCCCGTCACGCCGCTCGCCACGGCGACCCGGGCGAGCGCGGTCGGGGCGGGGGCCCCGGTCGTGCCGGCGGCCTACGCCGCGTACGAGCCGGCCGACGGGGACGGCACGGTCCAGCTCGCCAAGGGCTCGAAGGGGTCGAGCGGCTCCAAGGGCTCGTCGGGCTCGTCGGGCTCGAAGGGGTCGAGCGGCTCCAAGGGCTCGAAGACCGGGCGCACCGTGCACCACCACATCGACCACTACGACTCGAACGACACCACCGGCAGCGTCCACAACCACTGCTTCGGCAACCCGACGCCGGTGCCCGTCGGCTCGACCACACCGGCCCAGCCGCTGATCCCGGCACCGACCCCGACGCTGGCCCCGACGCTGCCGCCGGTCAAGCCGCCGGCGGTACCGCCGGCACCGACCAAGCGCTGAGGCCGACCAAGCGCTGAGGCCAGCCAAGCGCCGACCAAGCGCTGAGGCCGAGGACCGGCCAGGCGGTCGGTCCCTCGGTCAGTCCAGGACCGGGTCCAGTCCCAGGGCCCGGTCCTGCTCCGCCTCTGCCTCGCGGCGCACCAGGCGGAACCACATGAAGACGACGAAGCCCGCGAAGACGAACCACTCCAGCGTGTAGCCGAGGTTCTGGAACGCGCGCAGGGTGAGCCCGTCCCCGCCCTCCGGCTGCACGGTCGGTACGGAGGTCAGGCCGGCGGGCGCCTCGTCGGCGGCCACCCAGCCGTCGTACCAGCCGTCGTACTCGAGCACGTTCAGCAGCGCGGCCCGGTTGATCATGCCGAGCTGCCCGGCCGGCAGACCGCCGGCCACCGCACCGTTGCTGCCGACGGCCTCGTTGGCCTGCAGCCGCCCGGTCACCGTCACCGACCCGCCCGGCGGCAGCGCGGCGGCCGATCCCGCGGTCCCCGCAGCCGGCGCCCCGGGCGCCCACCCGCGCACCACGGCCACGGCGTGCCCGTCGGCGGTGCGCAGCGGGGTGAGTACGTAGTAGCCCTGTTTGCCGTCCACCACCCGGTTGGGGACGAGGAGCTGGTGCTCGGTGTCGTAGCCGCCGGTCACCGTGACGGGCTTGCCGACGGTCTCCGTGGTCACCTGCGGGGTCGCCTGGTTGAGCAGCGCGTCGATCGGCCTGGCGTCACTCGAAGCGGTGATCGCCTGCTTGGTCTCGTTGTGCGTGGACACCCGGTCCTCGAACCGGCCGAGCTGCCAGGAGCCCAGCCACACGCACACCGCCACGGCCGCCACGGCCAAAGCGGTGCCGCCCAGCCATCGCGGAGTCAGGAGGAACCGGTACACACCCCCCACGGTAACCACTCCTCACACCCACCCCGCCCCCAGGGCCCGGTCCTGGCCCTCCTCACCCCGCCGGTCTCATCACCCCGCCGACGGGCTCACCCCGCCGACGTCCTCACCCGACCGAGGGCGAACCCGTCGGCTGCGGCGCCGAACCGCCCACCGACTGCACTCCGCCCCGGTACAGCGTCCCGCTGCAGGCCAGGGGCAGGGTCGCGGTGGCGGCGGTGGGGCTGCCCGGGGCCGGGGTGTGGGCGATGGTGGCGGTGGGGGCCGGGGTGGTGGGGTCGGTGGTCGGGGTGGCGGTGGGGCTGGGGGCCGTGGTGGGGCCCGCCGAGGGGGATGTGGTGGCCCGGGGGTTGGCGCTGGGGGCGCTGGTGGCGCCGACGGCCGGGACGCCCGAGGCTGCCGCAGGGGCCTGGGAGGTCAGGGATGCCTGGTTGGCGCCGGTCGGGGCGCTGGTGGCGACGCCGGGGCCGGTGGTGCAGGTCTGGTCGGGGATCCAGGCGAACGGCACCCGGTATCCGGTCTGCGGGGCGAGTACCGGCGGTTCCGTGTCCATGGCGGTCAGGCCGCCGGCCGGGTCGCCCGGGGAGTGGTCGGCGGTGCGGATGCGGTTGCGGTCGCCGCCGCTGACGCCGGTGACGGCGACCGCGCCGGGCCCGCCAAGGCGGCAGCTGTGCCCGGAGACGTTGTAGACGGTGAACGAGCCGTAGATCCGTCCCGTCGCGTCGGCCGAGCCGACCTGTGCGGCGCCGTCGCCGAGGTCGGTGCGGGTGCAGAGCGGGATGATGTCGCTGTCGCCCGTCCCGGCGGTTCCGGTGGGTGAGACGGTGCCGTCGATGTGCGTGGCCCCGGTGCCGGGGGTGTGGGAGGTGGCGGGCGTGCCGGCGGCCGGCGGGGTGGCTCCGGTGCCGCTCGGGCCTGGGGGCGGGGCGCCGCCGGTGCCGCTGGTGCCGATGGCGGTGCCGCTGGGGGCGGTGGCGGCGGGGCTGTTGGCGTCGGCGGTGCCGGGGCCGCCGGAGAGCCCGAGGTGTTCTCCTTCGTGCAGGACCGGGAGGGCGATCGCGACGGCGAAGGCGAGGGCGGCGGCTCCGGTCCAGGCTCCGCGCCGGGCGGCTCGCCGGCGGGGTACGGCTCGCCGGATCCGGGGTAGTCCGCCGGCGGAGGGCTGGATCCCGGCGACGGCGTGGTGCAGGAGTTCCCGTACGGCTCGTTCGTCGGACGACAGCCCGGACACCCCGGAGAGCTCCGAAACACCCGCAACACCCGAGACACCCGAGGACCCCGGGGGCACCGGCGACCCCGAGGGTTCGGCGGCCACCCCGTCCACCCCGTCGACGCCGTCCACCGCCCGCCGCCCGGTGCCGTCCGCCCCAGCCCCAGCCGCAGCCCCCGCCTCAGCCATGACCGGCCTCCATCTGCGTGCGCAGGGCGGCGATTCCGCGCGATCCGTAGGCCTTCACCGAGCCGAGCGAGATGCCCAGGGTGTCGGCGACCTGCGCCTCCGTCATGTCCACGAAGTAACGCAGCACCAGAACCTCCCGCTGACGGCGTTGCAGACCACGCAGCGCGGCCTTCAACTGGTCGCGCTCCAGGGCATCGTAGGCACCTTCTTCTGCACTGGCCATGTCAGGCATGGGCTTCTGCAGCAGTCTCAGGCCGAGGATCCGGCGCCGCAGCGTGGAGCGGGACAGGTTGACGACCGTCTGTCGCAGGTAGGCCAGGGTCTTCTCGGGCTCGCGGACCCGGCGCCGGGCGGCGTGCACCCGGATGAACGCCTCCTGGACGACGTCCTCGCAGGTCGAGAGGTCGTCGAGGAGCAGCGCGGCGAGCCGCAGCAGCGAGCGGTAGTGCGCCTGGTAGGTCTCGGTGAGCAGGTCCTCGCTGGTACCCGCGTCGGTACCGGCGCCGGAGTCCGCCGCACCCCGTGCGGCCGCCGTCATCAGGTCGTCTTCCGGCCTACTCGCAGGCCACGGGGCGCGCGAGGGGAACGACACCGCGGCTCTCGCCGGAATGCCCGCCCTTGCCCCCACCATCACGTTCGCCACGCCCGTTGGACACTCGATCCCCTGTCATGGTTGCCCAGCCGGGGGCCCATTCTTCCGCATGGGCGGAAGCGGCCTCCAGGGGATTCCCTCGGGATTCCGGACAGATTGTGTCGAGGAGCGGACACAGGTATGGACACAGGTGTGGACACAATCGGGCACATCGGAACGAATGTCAGGCCTCACGGACCCGGTCCACCGCCGGCTCAGCCTTGGTCCACCGTCAGCTCGCCGGCCACCAGTTCGGCGATCTGGAGCAGGTTGAGCGCCGCTCCCTTGCGCAGGTTGTCCCCGCACAGGAACAGGTCCAGTGCCTCCGGCTCGTCCAGGGCCCGGCGTACTCGCCCGACCCAGACCGGGTCGGTTCCGACCACGTCGTTCGGCGTCGGGAACTCGCCGGCCGCCGGGTCGTCGTAGAGGACCACGCCGGGTGCGTCGCGCAGGATGTCCTGCGCGTGTTCCTGGGTGACTTCCCGTTCGAACCGGGCGTGTACGGCCAGCGCGTGGGTGCGGACGACCGGGATGTGGACGCAGGTCGCGGAGACCTTCAGGGCGGGCAGGCCGAGGATCTTGCGGGACTCGTCCCGGATGCCCAGCTCCTCGGCGGCCCAGCCGCCCTCGCGCAGTCCGCCGGTCCAGGGCACGGCGTTGTACGCGAGGGGGGCGGCGAACGGCCCGTGGTCGGCGATGACCGCGCGCAGGTCGCCGGTCTGCCGGCCGACCTCGGTGCCCGCCACGAGCGCGGTCTGCTCGCGCAGGGCCGCCTCGCCGTCGCGGCCCTCGCCGCCGGCGGCCTGGTAGGAGGCGACGACGAGTTGGGTCAGCCCGTATTCGGCGTGCAGCGCACCGACCGCCGCGATCATCGCGAGGGTGGTGCTGGCCGGGCTGGCGACGATGCCGCGCGGGCGGATCCGCAGCGCGGCCGCGTTGATCTCGGGGACGACCAGCGGCACGTCCCCGGTGGTGCGGAAGGCGGCGGAGTCGTCGACCACCACGACGCCCTTGGCGGCCGCGATCGGCGCCCACTGGGCGGAGACCTCGTCGGGGACGGCGAACACGGCGATGTCGATCCCGGCGAAGGCCTCCTCGGTCAGCGGGACGACTTCGACGGCCTCGCCGCGCACGACCGGCTTGCGGCCGGCCGAGCGCGGGGAGGCGACGAGTCGGACCTCGCCCCACACGTCCTGACGGAGTGAGAGCAGGCCGAGCAGCACCTCGCCGACCGCGCCGGTGGCGCCGACGACGGCGAGGTTCGGCCGCCGGGTCATCGCCCGGTGCCTCCGCTGCGCTCCCGGGTCATCGCCCGGTGCCTCCGTAGACGACGGCCTCGTCCGTCTCGCTGTCCAGGCCGAAGGCGCTGTGCACGGCGCGGACGGCCTCCGGCACGTCCTCGGCACGGGTGACGACCGAGATGCGGATCTCCGAGGTGGAGATCAGCTCGATGTTGACGCCCGCGGCGGACAGCGCCTCGAAGAAGGTCGCGGTGACGCCCGGGTTGGAGCGCATTCCTGCGCCGACGAGCGAGATCTTGCCGATCGCGTCGTCATAGCGCAGCGACTCGTAGCCGATGCCTTCCTTGACCCGGCCGAGCGCGTCGATGGCCTTCTGGCCCTCGGTCTTGGGCAGGGTGAAGGAGATGTCGGTCAGGCCGGTCGACGCGGCGGAGACGTTCTGCACCACCATGTCGATGTTGACCTCGGCGTCGGCGATGGCACGGAAGATACGGGCCGCCTCGCCCGGCTTGTCGGGCACGCCGACGACCGTGACCTTGGCCTCGGAGGTGTCGTGGGCGACTCCGGAGATGATGGCCTGCTCCATCTCGCCCCCTTCGGGCTTGTTCGGGTTGTCGTTGCTGACGATCGTCCCGGGGAGACCCGAGAAGGACGAGCGTACGTGAATCGGGATGTTGTAGCGCCGGGCGTACTCCACACAGCGGTCGAGCAGCACCTTGGAGCCGGAGGACGCCAGCTCGAGCATGTCCTCGTAGGCGATCCAGTCGATCTTGCGGGCCTTCTTCACCACGCGCGGGTCGGCGGTGAACACGCCGTCCACGTCGGTGTAGATCTCGCAGACCTCGGCCTTGAGGGCGGCGGCGAGGGCGACGGCGGTGGTGTCCGAGCCGCCCCGGCCCAGCGTGGTGATGTCCTTGCCGGTCTGGGACACCCCCTGGAAGCCGGCCACGATCGCGATGTTGCCCTCGTCCAGGGCGGTGCGGATGCGACCCGGCGTCACGTCGATGATGCGCGCCCGGTTGTGGACGGAGTCGGTGATGACACCGGCCTGGCTGCCCGTGAAGGACTGGGCCTCGTGACCCAGGGATTTGATCGCCATGGCCAGCAGCGCCATGGAGATGCGCTCTCCAGCGGTCAGCAGCATGTCGAACTCACGGCCGGCAGGCAGCGGTGACACCTGCTCGGCGAGTTCGATGAGCTCGTCCGTCGTGTCGCCCATCGCGGACACCACGACGACGACCTCATGGCCGGCCTTCTTGGCGTCAACGATTCGGCGGGCTACGCGCTTGATGCCCTCGGCATCCGCAACGGATGAGCCGCCGTACTTCTGCACGACAAGGCCCACGTGCGCTCCTCGACTTGTGTCGTTTTCCGGGGACACCAGGCCCCCGTACCCCCCGGGGGGAGGGGGGTGTGCGGTCCGCGCCAGTCTACCGAGCAGGGGTGCCCCGACCGGCGCTTTCCATATGATGAGACGCCTGTTTCAGCAGGTGATCGGCGAAACGGGTGGCTCCACCGGCAGGTCTGCGGGCGATTCGGTACGACCCCGAAGAATCGGCGGGTCCACGGACGGCGACCCGGCCGGATTTCCTCTCCGGGCGGATCGCTGAGGCATCCGTCACAGTCGACATCCGTCACCCTCGGCGCCGCGACCGCGATCCCCGCTTCACCGGTTACCGCTTCACCGGTTGCCGGTTGCCGGTTACCGCTTCACCGGTTGCCGGTTGCCGTTGCTGCTTGCCGCTCACCGCTCACCCCTGCGGCCCTGGCCTTACCGCTACATCCCCAGCTCGGCTGCCATCAGGTCGCCCGCCTGCTGCTCCAGCTGCTCGTCGGTGAGCCCGTCGTCGTCGGTGTCCGCCCCGTCCGGCGCCGCGCCGATCGGGCTGTCCAGCCGGACGTGCGCGATCAGCGACTGCAGGGCCCGCAGCACCGCGGTGCAGGTCGTACCCCAGTTGGAGAGGTAGGAGAACTGCCACCACCACAGCGCCTCGCTGACCCGGCCCTCGCGGTAGTGCGTCAGGCCGTGCTGGAGCTCGCTGACCACGCCGGCCAGGTCGTCCGAGATCCGGAAGGCGTTGGGCTTCTCCGCCGGGCCGTACGGGTCGAAGACCTCGTGGTAGACGTCGATCGGCGCGAGCAGCTCGGCCAGCCGCTCGCGCAGCTGCTCGCCGTCCGGCTCCGGACCGGTGTCGGGCTCGAAGCGGTCCTCCGGGACGACGTCCTCGATGGCACCCAGCCGGCCACCGGCCAGCAGCAGCTGCGAGACCTCCAGGAGCAGCAGGGACACCGCGCTGCCCGGCTCGTCGCCCTTGGCGACCTCGGTGACGGCGAGCACGAAGCTCTCCACCGAGTCGGCGATCTGCACGGCGAAGTCGTCCGGCTCCGAGCCGTGCGCGTGGGTGTGCTGCTGGTTGATCGTCCGGTCAGACATCGAGCAGTCGTCTCCCTTCGAAGGCGCGGCCGAGGGTGACCTCGTCCGCGTACTCCAGATCCCCGCCGACGGGCAGGCCGCTCGCCAGACGGGTCACCTTCAGGCCCATCGGCTTGCAGAGCCGGGCCAGGTAGGTGGCGGTCGCCTCCCCCTCCAGGTTGGGGTCGGTGGCCAGGATCAGCTCGGTGACCGTGCCGTCCGCGAGGCGCGACAGCAGCTCGCGGATGCGCAGGTCGTCCGGGCCGACGCCCTCGATGGGGCTGATCGCGCCGCCCAGCACGTGGTAGCGGCCGCGGAACTCACGGGTGCGCTCGATGGCGACGACGTCCTTGGACTCCTCGACCACACAGATGACGGCGAGGTCGCGGCGGGGGTCCAGGCAGACCCGGCACTGCTCGGCCTCCGCGACGTTGCCGCAGACCACGCAGAAGCGAACCTTGTCCTTGACCTCCAGCAGTGTGTGCGCGAGCCGACGCACGTCGATCGGGTCGGCTTGCAGCACGTGGAAGGCGATCCGCTGGGCGCTCTTGGGCCCGACGCCGGGCAGCCTGCCCAGTTCGTCGATCAGGTCCTGAACCACGCCCTCGTACAACGTCGCGCCTTCCTTCGGATGGTCGGTGGTGCTCCGGTGCCATCATCCAACGAATCGGGCGTCGGACACAGCGCCCGACGCCCGACTCCCACATAAATCACATAGGTCTGTCGTCTGAACTTCAGACCCGTTCGGCCTACTCGGCTCGGAACGGCGGGCTCAGGACGGCAGGCTCAGATCAGCCGGGTCAGAACGGCAGGCCGGGGATGCCGCCGCCCAGGCCCTGGGTCAGCGGGCCCATCCGCTCGGCCTGCATCTTCTGCGCGGTCTGGTTCGCGTCGCGGACCGCCGCCAGGATCAGGTCACCCAGGGTCTCGGTGTCCTCCGGGTCGACCGCGGCCGGAGCGATCGTCAGCGCCACCAGCTCACCGGCGCCGGTCACCGTCGCCTCGACCAGGCCGCCGCCCGCCGTACCGGTCACCTTCGCCTCGGCCAGCTCCTGCTGGGCCTTCGCGAGATCCTGCTGCATCTTCTGCGCCTGCTTCATCAGCTGCTGCATGTTGGGCTGGCCACCACCGGGGAACACGGCTCTCTCCTTGCTGTCACGGCTGTCTGCGGTGAGTCGTTCGTCACCGCCGAGCCTACGTGCTGCGTCCTGCTCAGGGGCCCCGGTAACTCAGCTGCCCCGGCTGCCCGGGTGCCCGGGTGGCTCGGATGCCCAGGCGGCTCAGCTCCCCCGGTGGTGGATCTCCTCCAGCACCGTCGCACCCAGCTCGCGGATGATCAGCTCCTGACCGGAGAACGCGTCCTCCTTGAGGTCCGGGTCGTCCTCCTCCGGGATGTCGTCCTCCGGCGCCACCGACTGCACCGGACGGGCCTGCGGCGCCGGAGCGGGCGGCGGGGCCTGCACCGGCGCGGACTGCACGGGCGGGGCCTGCAGCGGCGGAGGTGCCACCACGGGCGCGGGCGCCGGAGCGGACGCGGGCGCCATGGCCGGCGGGGCGGCCGGACGGGCCGGGGCTCCCCAGCCCCCACCACCCTGGGCGCCACCGCCCTGAGCGCCACCGGGAGCACCGCTCGGGGCGGCGCCGACACCGCCGGACGGGTCGACGATGCACTCGATCCGCCAGTCCACGCCCAGCGCGTCGGTCAGCGCGGCACGCAGCACGTCGTCGCTGTTGCTGCCGACGAAGCTGTCCCGGGCGCCGGCATTGATGAACGACACCTGGAGCACACTGCCGTCGAACCCGGCCACCTGGCCGTTCTGGCTGAGCAGGATCCAGGTGAAGCGGCGGCGGTTCTTCACCGCCTCCAGGATCTGCGGCCACAGCTGCCGGACCTGCGCGGCACCCTGCTGCGCGGCCGCCGACGGCTGCCCGCCGGGAACGGCCGCCGCGGGGGCCGCGGCGGGAGCCGGAGCAGGCGCGGGCACCGGGGCGGCCGCGGGGGACGGAGCGGCCTGCGGCTGCGGCGCGGCAGGCGCCGCAGCGGCCGGGGCGGGGGCGCCGCCACCGGCGGGCGGGAAGCTGCGCGGGATCGGCCAGGCACCCGGCGCGGGCCCGGCGGGCGCGGCCGGAGGCGGCGGAGCCTGCACGGGCGCGGGCGGCGCCACGGGCGCGGCCGGCACCTCCATCGCGGGGACGGCAGCGGGCACGGCAGCGGGCTCGACAGCGGGCTCGGCCACCGGCGCAGCCGCCGGTACGCCCAGCGGAGCCGCTCCCGGCACCGCTCCCGGCACCGCCATCGGCGCGGCGAACCCACCCGCCGCCGCTCGCCGCTCCAGCTTGTCCAGCCGCGCCTGCAGCGACAGCTCGTCGCTGTACGCGCCGGGCAGCATCACCCGGGCGCAGATCAGCTCCAGCTGCAGCCGGGGCGCCGCGTTGCCGCGCATCTCGGTCAGTCCGGTGTTGACGATGTCCGCGGCCCGGCTCAGCTCGGCCGAGCCGAACGCGTCGGCCTGCGCCTGCATCACCGCGACCCGGTCCGCCGGGGCGTCGATCAGCCCCTTCTCCCCGGCGTCCGGCACCGTGGCCAGGATCACCAGGTCGCGCAGCCGCTCCAGCAGGTCGGTGACGAAGCGGCGCGGGTCGTGCCCGCCCTCGACCACCCGGTCGATCACCTGGAACACCGTCGCCCCGTCGTGCGCGGCGAAGGCGTCCACCACCTCGTCCAACAGCGCGGAGTCGGTGTACCCGAGCAGCGAGGTCGCCATCTGGTACGTGACGCCGCCCTCGGCGGCGCCGGCCAGCAGCTGGTCCATGACGGACATCGAGTCACGCACCGAGCCCGCCCCGGCCCGGACCACCAGCGGGAACACCGTGTCCTCGACCTGGATGCCCTCGCGGCCGCAGACGTCCGTCAGGTAGTCGCGCAGGGTGCCGGGCGGGACCAGCCGGAACGGGTAGTGGTGCGTCCGGGACCGGATCGTCCCGATCACCTTCTCCGGCTCGGTGGTCGCGAAGATGAACTTGAGGTGCTCCGGCGGCTCCTCGACCACCTTGAGCAGCGCGTTGAAGCCGGCCGAGGTCACCATGTGCGCCTCGTCGAGGATGAAGATCTTGTACCGGCTGTGCACCGGTGCGAAGAACGCCCGCTCGCGCAGCTCGCGCGCGTCGTCCACACCACCGTGCGAGGCGGCGTCGATCTCGATCACGTCGATCGAGCCGGGCCCGCCGGTCGCGAGGTCCCGGCAGGACTGGCACTCCCCGCAGGGCGTGGGCGTCGGCCCCTGCTCACAGTTCAGACAGCGGGCCAGGATGCGCGCACTCGTCGTCTTTCCACAGCCGCGCGGCCCGCTGAACAGGTACGCGTGATTGACCCGGTTGTTACGCAGGGCCTGCTGGAGCGGAGCGGTCACGTGCTCCTGCCCGATGACCTCCGCGAAGGTCTCGGGGCGGTAGCGGCGGTACAGGGCTAGGGACACACCCCCGACGATATCGGGACGGACCGACAAACGCGTCGCCCCTCACTGCCCGGCCCCCGCAACCCCGGCTCCCCGGGAACGCAAAGACCCCTCGTGCACCCGCCAGAGCCCTCCTACCCTTGCTGCCTTCCGGCCCTGGGGGGGTTCAGAGAGATAACGCCACACGAGGGGCTGACCCCCACACTACCGGATCCCGGCCCCGACGATCCACAGGCCACCCCCACCCCCGGCCTGCGGGATAGGTGGTCGCGACCACCCCGAAACATGTACTAAGCTCTCCCACGGAGGATTCGCCTAGAGGCCTAGGGCGCACGCTTGGAAAGCGTGTTGGGAGCAATCCCTCACGAGTTCGAATCTCGTATCCTCCGCCTCCGCCCGCCAGGGCAGACGAGGGCCCCGACCGCTCAGCGGTCGGGGCCCTCGTCGTTCCATGGTCCCGGTTGGACCTGCGGGGTCTCAACGGGGCCGGCGATGTCCGGCCCCCGACGTGGGAGCCGACTACGAGCCGCCCCCGGGCGGCTGTCAGGGGCATCCTGCGGCCACAACCAGCATGCTCGGGCGCTGTGCGTTCCAGCTTCCGGATCTCCCCGCTTGCTGGCGAGGAGATCGGAGACCCTGACACCGACGACCGCCGGCAAGCTGCGGTTGCTGTGCGCGGAGTTCCAGGCTCCGGGCACAGCACCGTCGTCAGCTCGCCTGGGCGGCTGCTTCGGCTTCCGAGTTCTGGATGCCGAGGTTGGCGTAGGCCACGGGGTTGGCGTACTCCCACACCTTGACGACCTTGGCGTCCTCGATCTCGACCCGGAAGATGTACACGTTGCGGTAGACCAGCTTCTCCGCAGTGGACAGGATGTCGCCGTTGGCCTGTAGGAAGACCGACTTGGCGTCCTCGCTCACCGTGTAGACCTTGTCGAGGAAGGCGATGTGGTCGAACTTGGCCGCGACGGATTCGATGTAGCCCATCACGTGCTCCCGACCGTCGAAGACGTACCAGGGGCCGGGCGTACCCTCGATCGACAGCGGGATGGTGATGTTGGCGTGGGGCGCGAGCAGGACTCGCACGCCCGCCGGGTCGCGGCCCTCGAAGGCGGCGAAGAAGCCCTTCGCGGTGTTCAGAGCGGTCTCGTGGTCAATCGTCATGATGTTCTCCGTGGGTTCGGCGGCCCGGTCGGCCGAACGTAGTTGGTAGTGAGTGGCCGGTTGGTCGAGGGTGCGGTGGTCGAGCGACGTGCGCGCTGTCACCAGGGGGTCGGGGCGTGGGCACCGAGGAAGGTGCCGGTGGGGCCGTGCGGGCCGGCGGTGGCCGTGGCGACGATCACCGCAGCTCCCTCTTCCACGCTCTGCGTGCCCTGGTGCCCGTTCAGGTCGGTCGCGGTGAATCCGGGATCGACGGCGTTGACCTGGATGCCTGGGTACTGCTGCGCATACAGGACGGTCAGCATGTTCAGGGCTGCTTTGGACGAGTTGTAGGCGAGGAGCGGGATCCACGCCGGCACGATGGACGCATGCGCGGCAGGATCAGCATTGACCGCGAGCGACCCCAGGCCGCTGCTGACGTTGACAATGGCCGGGCTGTTCGCGGCCTGGAGCAGGGGCAGAAAGGCGCGCACGGTGCGCACCGCTCCGAACACGTTGGTGTCATACACCTGCTGCAGGTCGGCGGCGGTCAGCTCCTCGGTCGGCAGGGCAGGACCGGCGATGCCAGCGTTGTTGACCAGCACATCGACGGCTCCGGCTTCCTTGCGCACCGCTTCCGCGGCTGCTGCGACGGACCGGTCGTCGGTGACGTCGATGAGCAGCGGGCGGGCGCCCAGCGCTCTTGCAGCCTCCTCACCTCGGCGGGCGTCGCGGGATCCCGCATAGACGGTGTGTCCCAGCTCGATGAGACGGCGGGCCGTCTCGAATCCGAGCCCCTTGTTCGCTCCGGTTATCACTGTGGTGGTCATGGACTCCACCCTCGATGACCAGCGCGGATCGAGGGAGAGCCCCGGGCAGCGGGGGGCCTGGCAGTACCAGGCTGGGGCAGCCGACGAAGCCGACAATGGGGATGTGGCTCACGACGACACAGCACTCGGCACAGCTCTGCGCCAATGGCGCGACCGGACCAGCCCCCAGGACGCGGGACTCCCGGCTGGTGGTGTCAGGCGGGCACCCGGACTACGCCGCGAGGAACTAGCCCTGCTCGCCGGACTCTCCGTCGACTACGTCGTCCGGCTGGAGCGAGGCCGCGCCAATTCACCCTCCCCCCAGGTCCTGTCCGCGCTTTCCCGCGCCCTGCGGCTGTCGGAGACCGAGCGGGATCACCTGTTCGTCCTCGGCGGACAGGCCCCGCCCAGCGCCGGACAGGTTTCCCAGCACGTGCCGCCGAGCGTCCAACGGCTGCTCGACCAACTGCAGGACACCCCGCTCAGCGTCCACGACGCGGCCTGGAACCTCATCTCCTGGAACCCCCTCTGGGCCGCTCTGGTCGGCGACCCGTCCTCCTGGCGCGGAAGAGAACGCAACATCGCGTGGAGGCACTTCACACACCTGGCCGGCCGCGTCACCCACACCCCCGAGCAGCAGGCCAGCTTCGAAACCGCGCTCGTCTCCGACCTACGCACCTCCACCGCCCGCTACCCACGGGACAGGCCACTGCGATCACTGATCGCCGACCTGCGGCGCGAGGACGCTCGCTTCGACGAACTCTGGCGCTCCCACACCGTGGGCTTCCACACAACCGACAGCAAGACCATCCACCACCCCGCCCTCGGGCCGGTCACCGTGGACTGCGACACCCTCACCATCCCTGGCAGCGACCTGCGCATCGCCGTCTGCTCCGCGCCGGGTACCGCAACCGCGGAGCAGTTCGCCCTCCTCAAGACCATCGGCATCCAGGCCATCTCAGCTGCTGCCATCGATCCCACCCACAGCTCGTAGCCAGGGGCCCGCCCCTCCGCCGACGAAACCCTGGTTGCAGTTCTGGTTGCATTCACCCCCGTCCAACGCCGTCCGAAGCTTGGCAAGCGAGCAGCTCCGCCGCAGGCCAGGACGCTCCCGACCACCCCCGGACGGCCGGGCGAACAGTTGGAAAGCGTGTTGGGAGCAATCCCTCACGAGTTCGAATCTCGTATCCTCCGCCTGCACGAAGGCCCCGACCGCTCAGCGGTCGGGCCTTCGTGCCGTGGTTGCGGTGGCGGCAGCCCACCGGGCCTGTGGAAGGTCGGCAGGAGAACGCGACAGTACCGGCCCGCACCGGACCGTCGCCAAGGCCAGAAGATCCGTGAGCGCGGCCGGGTCGTCAATGTCCACTGCCTCGTCGCCGTCGGCGTCAACACCGAGGGCCGACGCGAGGTCCTGGGCCACGGATGCGTCGGATCGACAGCCTCCCCGCTGCGGGGCGTCCGCCCGAAGGTGCCGGGCACCAGATCGACCACCGCGACCATGCCGGGCTCGGTCGAACAGGGAGTAGCCTGGAGATCACCGAAGGCACTTCGCATGCCGGTACCGGATATTGGCGTCGTCTGCGGCGAACGACAATGCCGGACCAGACCTCTCGGCCGGGCCCGGGGACAGGTCTTTGATCATGACCACGACCCTCGATCGTGCGACGATGCCCACCACCACGGATTCCACCGCACGGCTCTCCCTCACGCCCAGTGGCGTGCGGCGCGGCCGTCTGGACGGAGCCTGGTGGCCGCGCTCGCGCGATCTTCTTCTCGAACTCCCCGCCCTGGCCGCCGAGATCGACGAGCGGTGGGGCCGGATCACCCGGATCACCGTGAACCCCGCGCAGTGGCCCGTCATCCCCCGGCGGATACCGGTCGCGGGTCACACCGTCCACGCGGGCTGGTTCACCATCGAACAGGACCCGCACATGATCATGGTCTGTTCCTACGCCCCCCGCCGGCTGAACCTGCTGGTCGTCCCGCCCCGGACGGATGCCGTCGAGGCCGCCCGGCTGATGGCCGAGGCCGCCGATCCCGCGAACACCAGGACCGCGAGCGAGTTGCTCGCCGCGGAGCCGAGCGCCGGTGCGACCGCGCCGGACACCCGTTCCGACTTCCTGCCGTCGGCCGTCACACCCTTCACCGGGCTTGGCGAGGCCGAGCGGCGAGCCGGTCTCGCCCGAAGCCGGGCCGCCTCCTGGCCGACATCCGCGTAGGCGGCGGACGGGAGCCGCCCGGGCCGGGGCGGGGCCTGCGTCACTCGCGTGACCACTCGGTCTCGGCCTGGGGTTCGCCGACGGCATCGGCCCCTTCCCAGAGGCGGATCCTGACCGCGCGGGGGCCGGGAGAGGGCCGGGAGAGGGTGCGTACGAACACGTCACGCAGGTGGTTGGCCGCCCGCTGGGGCGGCCCGTCGTATTCCAGCGGATTCTGGATCGGAGTACCGCCCTGCCGGGACCAGTGGCCGTCGTCGGCCTGGGTCTCCAGAATCCATCGGTACTGCCGCATCCTGGCCTCCCGTGCCGACGATCCCGCCCCCACCACGGTATGGGCGGGGTGGATCACCCGCGACCGGTGGACTCCGCCCGCGCTGTGGCTCGGCCTGCCGGTCGCACCAGCAGTTCCGAGCAGGTCGTCTGTCGTTCGAGAGCCACTGGGCACCGGGCACCGGGCACCGAGGATGAAAGCGTTCCCGATCGCCAACTCGTCATCGAACACCCGCCGAGGAATCGGCCGTCAGGTTTGGCCACGACACGCTCGCCCATACGTGAGGTGCGGGCCCCCGCCCACCGTCGGCTCGCCGGTCACCCCGGACAGACCTTGAAGGAGGCCGAAGTGGCACTCGTGCTCTTCCTGATCATCGTGGCGATCGCGCTCGGGCTGGTCGGTGTCGTCGCCAAGGGCCTGCTCTACCTGCTGTTCATCGGTATCGCCGTACTGATCGTCGCGCTGGCCCTCTCCGCCGTCCGTATCCGGCGCGGAGGCCGGTCCGCGCCCCGCTGAGCAGCCACCGGTCCGCGCCCCGCGCTGAACAACCAGGTGGCGCCGCTGGCTGAGTAGCGTTCCCGCGGTTCGCACGGGGCGGATCGCCGTCAGTATTCGGAGCCACTTCGCCGGTAGGTGCCCGCGACCTGGAGCCACGCTCCGGGCGTGAAGCACGCCTCGATCCGGTGCGGGGTGTCCTCGAAGACCCGCAGAACACGCAGAGCACCGCTTGGATGCAGGTCGTACTCGAAGGTGACGCCGTCGTCCGAGCCGTCCTCGTACTGGAGGTCCAGCGGCCCCTGCGAGGGCTCCGCCGGCACCCGGGCGTCGGCCGAGAGTTTCACGTAGACGGACATCTCGCTGTCCCGCCCTTCCTGCCTGCCCGAGGAGTCCGGCCCATGCGGCCGTTCCTCAGGACGCTTCGCTCGGCGGTCCGGATCCGATGCCGGTGGCGATGAGGATCTGCCGCGCCGAGTCGGTGTCGTCGGCCTGAACGGCGCGTGCCATCGAGGCCAGGGCCGCTTCCAGGGCCGCCTGCGGGGGAACGACGAGCAGGCTGAAGTGGTCGCGGTCGCCCCGGGTGATGATCACCGTGTCGTCACCGACCGGGTACTGGTCGATGTGCACCGATCGGCCGTCGACGACCAGCCGGGCCGGCACGTCGTCCCAGGCATCCGCGTCCAGCCCGACGCTCACCACGGGGCCGAGGTGTTCGGTCAACGCTCTGACCAGGCCGGGCAGCTCGGCTCCGACGTTCCGCGAACGCGGCCACCAAGCGCCGTCGAGCGAGCCCGCGCGCGACTCTGTGGTCTCCAGGCGCAACAAGACGGTCCCCGGCTTCGCGGACTGCCGAAACCGGTCGGGAAGCAGCCCCGAAGGCGGAGCACCCGCTTCGTCCGACATGGCCTCGCCACCTATCTGCGGGCACAGGCCGGGCCCGCGGAGGGAGAGCCGGTCCTTTGGGAGCGGCGGCTCGGGCTGCCCCGGTACTCCCACGGTACTCTGCCCGCGCCGGGCAGATCCGGTCGGTCACGAGAGCCCTGACGGGGTGCCGGTTCTCAGCGCCACTCGATCAGGAACAGGGTGGCGTCGTCGCTCGTGCGCCCGCCCCGCTTCTCCTTCAGGACGTGGGAGAGCGCCCGCACCACGGCCCGCACCCCCTCCTGCGAACGCTCGACGAGGTTGACCCAGTCGATGAGCTGTTCCTCCCCGAACTGCTCCCCGCCGGCCTCGCGCTCCTCGACCAGGCCGTCGGTGAAGCACAGGACCCGGTCACCGTGCCGCAGTACCCGCTCGCTGATCACCGGCTCCTCGCCGCCGAACCCCACCGGCAGGGTGGTCGCGCTCTCCAACCGCTCGACCACCACGTGGTCGCGGATCAGCAGCGGCGCGGGATGCCCCGCGTTGACCCACTGCAGGTGACCGGTGGCGATGTTCAGCCGCATCATCTGTGCGGTGACGAAGTGGTCCGGCCCGAACTGCTCGGCGACAGCCCGGTCCATGAACGCGTAGATCTCGGCCAGCCCGATGTCGGCGCGCCGGGCATGCCGGTACGCGCCGATGGCGACGGTCGCCATGGTGGCGGCGTCCAGCCCGTGGCCCATGGCGTCGATCGTGGCCACGTGCAGGAGGTCGTCGTTGAGCGCGTAGTCGAAACTGTCACCGGCCACCTGGTAAGCGGGTTCGAGGATGCCCGCCACGGCTACCCGGGGGACAGTCATCGACAGCGGTGGCAGCAGAGACCACTGGATCTCCGCCGCCACGCTCATCGGTTCCAGGCGCCGGGCCTGGAAGATCCGGTCGGTGTAGCCGCTCTTGGTGACCAGCAGATCCGCGACCAGGCCGGCGAAGCGCCCCAGGAGCCGCCGATCGTCCCCGTCGACGGCGTCCAGCGTGAGGGCCAGCACCCCCACCTCGTCGCCACCGTCCAGCAACGGCAGGTACAACCGCGTCCCGTCAGCCTGCGACACCTCGACGGGAACACCGCGCAGAAAGGCCGCACCCGCGGGGGAGCCATCGATCGGCACCGGTTCTCCCGTGGCCAGCCCCCTCCCCGACAGCGGCACCAGCACGAGCTGGCCGTAGTCCTGCAGCAAGAGCGCCGGATCACGGCCGCCGAACCCGCGTACCGCGTCGGCGACCAACGGAACGATCAACCGGGGCGGCAGCTCGTGTGCCTGATCGAGCAACGCCCCCAGCAGCCGTTCGCCATACCCCTCGGACCGGTCCGGTCCCGCTGCGCCGGACGGCCGCTCACCGCTCATCCTTTGCTCACCGCCGTCTGACTCCCGTCCTGGGCACTCGGCACCGCCTTGATCAACCCTGGCACCACGGTGCAGTTCGCCGGGGCAGGTCCTTCCATTACGCCCGACAGCAGTGCATCGCGCCCCCGGTCACGTCTCCCCTCACGAGTCGCCCGCCGGAACGGTCCCCGAGCCAGACGGAGCACAGCCCCGCCCTGGTTGCAGTTTCGGTTGCAGTCACCCCCGTCCAGCACCGTTCAGAGCCCAACCGACGGGACGCCCCGCCCCTGGTCAGGACGCCTACGGCCATCCCCGGACGGCCGGACGAACATTTGGAAAGCGCATTGGGAGCAATCCCTCACGAGTTCGAATCTCGTATCCTCCGCCTTCGCCCGCCAGGGCAGACGAGGGCCCCGACCGCTCAGCGGATGCTGTTGGTTAATCGGTGAGGGCCTGCGTGACGTCGGCCTGTACGACCCCGTTGGGGTTGTGCAGGCCGTTGTC
>NZ_JBVISA010000023.1:0-157916 GCF_055575755.1 Kitasatospora sp. NPDC034035
GCAAATGTATGGACGAGCCACTCTCCCGCTCCTGCGCAAGCGCGTCCTACTCGCATGACGCTCCGTCACCGCATCACGAAAATCTTGACTGAACCTGTCGACGACACCGGCGCGCGCCCGAACCTGGGGACGCCGTGGCTGCACCCCTGTCGTCCGGGTGCGCGGCCGCTCCCGCCGGCGGGTCTCGATCGCCGCCCTGGCCTGCTACAAGCCTGGTGAATGATCCCGGCTGATCTATCGGCCCGGGCCGGACGACAGTCAGGGCCGGGCCAAAGGCCGCAAGAGCTTCGCTTGGACCGACTACCGAGACCTGATCGTCGCCGCGCACAACCAGCTCGGCGGCCCGATCGTCCTGATCTGGGACAACTGTGAGACTTGCGACGTGCCGCTGGGACCGGAAGCCTGACCCGTGGGACAACTGGCCGCAGTGCCCTGTTTAGGATCTGTCGGTGACCAATCCGGCGCTGGTCGCCACCTGCGTGGCACTGGGCGAGGATCGAGGTGAGGCCGTCTTCACGATGCGCCTGCTCGCCCGCCGGATCCAGAACCTTGGTCAGGAGATCAAGGAGTTGACCCGGCGAATGACCGCAGCTGTCCGGTCCAGCCGGCCCCAGCTCCTGAAGCTCGTCGGCGTCGGCCCCGACAGTGCCGCGGTCCTCCTCTCCGCCGCGGGTGACAACCCGGACCGGCTCACGGACGAGGCGTCGTTCGCCGCATTGTGCGGGGTCAGCCCAGTCGAGCAATCCTCCGGGAAGACCCAGCGGCGACGGCTGAACCGCGGCGGTCACCGGCAGGCCAACGCCGCCCTCTACCGCATCGTCCAGTCCCGCCCGCGCTGGGATGAACGCACCCAGGCCTACCTGCAACGGCGCACCGCCGAGGGCATGTCCAGGCGTGAGATCATCCGCTGTCTGAAGCGCTACGTCGCCCGAGAGCTCTACCGGCACATCCGGCCTTCTGCGAGTCCGGTCACTCCTTCGGCAGTTTGACGAACCATAGGGGCATCCTGAACACCCACCTGATGCCGCCGATGCAGGCGTTCATCCAGGCGAACCAGGACTGGCTGACCGTCTACCAACTGCCGGCGTATGCCCCCGATCTCAACCCGGTCGAGGGGATCTGGTCGCTGCTGCGGCGGGGGTTCCTGGCCAACGTCGCGTTCGCCGACCCGGAGCACCTGGTGCGGACGGTCAGACGAGGGTTACGGAAGGTCCAGTTCCGCCCGCACCTCATTGACGGCTGCCTGACTGGGACCGGGCTGGCCCTTGCCCCACCGTGACCACCGACATCGCGAGTTCAACCTGAGTAACCCAGCGGTGTTCGGGCTTCTCGGGGTCGAAGCGGCAGCCGGCGTCCCACGTCGACCGCTCGTTCTGCCCTCACCTCGACAAGGCCGGTCGGAGCGGCATGGGAGTGCGTTTGGCGGCGTGGCTGACGATGGCCGTCTCGACATGGGTGATGCCCAGGCCGACCAGGTCGCTGGAGAGGAAGCCGTAGAGGGTCGTCAGGTCCGGGAAGTACGCGGCCGCGTGGAGGTTCGAAGGTCCCGAGGTGGCGAAGGCGCCGTGCACCGCGGGGTGGTCGGCCAGCGCCCGGCCGGCGGCGGCCAGATGGTCCGGCGCCACCCGCAGCAGGAACTTGGCTTCGATGGGCAGCCCGAGGCGGCGGGGGTCGACCAGCACCTGGGTGATCAGTCGGCCCTGGGCGGCCATCTGGGCGAGGCGTCGCCGCACCGTGCTCTCCGGGTGGCCGGTGCGCTCGGCCACGGCCACCGCGGGCAGGCGCGCGTCGAGGATGAGGGCGTCGATGAGCTCCTGTTCCAGGGCATCGGTGTCGACGCCGTACGGGCCCGGGGATCCGGTACCGGCCGCCCCGGGGACCGGCTCGCCCGGGCTGAGAGCCTCGCGTTCGGACACCGTCAGCACCTGGTGGCGCCACTCGGAGGTGAGCCGGAAGACGTGCAGGATCGTGGCGCTCTCCAGGGACGTCACCGCCTGGGTGGAGGGCAGTCGGCGGAAGACCAACTGGTCGCGTGAGCCCGGCTCGGTGCGGGCGACCGCGAAGATCTCGTCACCCGACGTGGTGACGTCGATGAAGGGGATGTCCTCGCGCGCCGCGAGCGCGGCCACGATCGTGTCGAGCTTTCCCCGCAGGACCCGGATGCGCAGGAACAGGGCCCCGGCCGAGCCCCCGTTGCGCGGTCGGGCCACCGGTGAGATCACCACGCGCACGGTGCCGTCGGCGCCGAGCGCGTGCAGTCGGCGGCGGACGGTGGCGGGGCTGAGCCCCAGCACCTTGGCCGCCCGCTCCGCGGTGAGGCGGCCGTCCCACTGCAGCGCGGCCACCAGCCGCTGATCCGGGAGGCTCAGTACGGAATTCGTCGATTCGCGCGCCATGAAGGAAAGTTTCGCTCATCCCGTGGCCTCGCGGCGCCCGTTCCGGGGACGACGCCCCAACCATGGAGGTCATCCGCTCCGAGAACGACGGATCCACCACGGAGGTCCACATGCCCGTGTCCAAGGAACAGGACTCCAAGCAACGGGAGCCCAAGCAACAGGAGCCCAGGCAACGGGAGAAAGTACGCTTCGCCAGCGGCGACACCGCGTGCGCCGCCTGGCACTACCCGGGGTCCAACGGCGGCTGCGTGATCATGGCCGGCGGAACCGCGGTGACGAAGGAACCGGCCTCGGACCTGTTCGCCGCCCGGTTCAACGAGGCCGGCTTCGCGGTCCTCGCCTTCGACCACCGACGGTTCGGAGAGAGCGGGGGCACGCCGCGTCAGATCGTCCGCCTCGACGAGCAGATCGCCGACTGGCACGCCGCGATCGAGTACGCCGCCGCGCTGCCCGACGTCGACCCGGACCGGATCTCGCTCTGGGGCTTCTCGCTCGCGGGCGGCCACATCTTCCGCGTCGCGGCCGACCACCCGCGACTGGCCGGCGCGATCGCCCAGACCCCGCTGGTCGACGGCCTCGCGGTCGCTCCCCACGCGCTGCGCTCCATGACGCCCCTCGCGCTGCTGCGGCTCTTCGGGCGCGGTGTCGCGGACGCGCTCGGGGGCCTGCTCGGGCGGGCGCCGCTGCTGGTCCCCGCCGCCGGACCGCGCGGCGCCGTCGCCTCGCTCACCACACCCGACGCGATGGACGGCGACCGGGCCCTCGACCCCGAGCGTCGCCATACGAACTGGGACCAGACGGTCGCCGCACGGATCGCCCTCCAGGTCGGCGGGTACCGGCCCGGCCGCCACGCCTCCCGGATACGGTGCCCGCTGCTGGTGGTCGTCTGCGACCAGGACCGGAGCGTGCTCCCCGGCCCCGCCGTCCGGGCGGCCCGGAACGCGCCGGCGTCCGAGGTGGTCCGGCTGCCCGGCCGCCACTACGCCCCGTTCCTGGAAGCACACGAACAGGCCGTCGAGGCGCAGATCGCGTTCCTGCAGAAGCATCTGGCAACACCAGTCCGGACAGGAGAAAGCACATGATCATGGTCACCGGTGCGACCGGAACCGTCGGTCGCGACGTACTGAGACTGCTGGTGGCGGAGGGAGCCGAGGCGGCGGCAGTCACCCGTGATCCGGCCGCCGGCGGGTTCGCCGACGGTGTCCGGCCGATCGTCGGGGATCCGTCCACGCCGCGGTCGCTGGCGTCGGCGCTGGACGGTGTGGAGGCTCTCCTGCTCAGTCCGCGTGCCGTCGGCGGCGCGAGCGCCGAGCTGCTGGCGCTCGCGGCCGAGCGCGGCGTGCGGCGCGTGGTGGTGTTGTCGGCGGTCACCGTCGAGTACGGCGGCGGGTACCGGCGCTTCGCCGAGGAGTTCGAGCAGGTCGAGGCCGCAGTCAGAGCCTCCGGGTTGCCGTGGACGTTCCTGCGGTGCGCCGACTTCGCCGCCAACGCCCTGGCCTGGGCGCCGCAGATCCGCGCGACCGGCACCGCTCGGGGCGTGTACGGCGATGCGGCCACCTCCCCCATCCACCAGCGGGACATCGCCGAGATCGCCGTCCGGGCGCTGCTGGACGCCGCCCACGCGGGCCGCGCGTACGCGATCACCGGGCCGGAGTCGCTCACCCAGCGCGACAAGGCCCGGCTCATCGGCGAGGCCATCGGCAGGGAGCTGTCGTTCGAGGAGATCTCCCCCCAGGAGCTGCGCCGGGCGCTGCTCGCCCAGGGGCTGCCCGAGGACGTACCCGACCGGCTGATCGGCTACGCGGCCGCATGCCTGGACGAACCGGGCCCGACGACGGACACCGTTGCCCAGCTCCTGGGACGCCCCGCCCGGACCTTCGCCACCTGGGCCGCCGACCACGCGGCCGCCTTCCGCAGCTGAGGCTGTCATGAGGGGGGCTCACGGGTGAGCGTCAGGCCGGGGTCCGCCCACCGAGCAGATCCGGGTCACGGGTGAGGCGGAGGGTGTCGATGTCCACGTAGCGGCGGGAGTTGATCCCCCATTCCAGGTTGCCACGCATCCAGGCCTTCATGCCGTCGGTGAAGGTGCCGACGGCGGCCCGGTCGGCCTCCGGCAGGCCGTGCCAGCTGCCGCAGAGGGTGGTGAGCGACTCCTCGGCGTGCAGGAAGACCTCGATGTCGCGGGCGACCTTGCGGTACACGTGGTCGATGGCATCCTGGATGCCGCAGCGGAGTTCCCGGCTCACCGCGAGCACGCCGTTGGTGACTTCCCCCACGACGAGTTCCTTCTGCAGGGAGAGGACGTCGTTGACCCAGACGACGACGTCGGAGGCCTTGTTGACCATCGTGCGCAGCTGCTCGGACTCGTGGAGCAGGGCGGGTACTTCCAGGCCGGCCGCGTACTCCAGCAGGTCCAGTGAGGGGGTGATGCCGCCGGAGGCGCGGCGCAGCTGGGTGTAGCCGCTGACGGCGGGGACGTGCCGGTGTTCGCGGTTGACCGCCTCGTAGCGGAAGGCGTCCAGGAACTGCCCCATGTGGGTGATGAAGCGCAGCTGCCACTGGATGCTCTGCCGCCCGGCGAGGCGCCGCCACACCTCGGCGAGTTCGTCCACGAGCGGCGGTGCGTCCCCGGCCGGTGACGGTTCGGCGGAACGGAGCGAGAGGGCCGCGAGCATCCGCAGGGTGGCGCGGGTGTGGTCGGCGGCCTCCGCGGAGGCGCAGCCGTCGTACAGGTCGTCGATGACGAAGGCCCAGGTGAACCAACCGGCGAGCGGCGAGAGTCGCTCGGCGCGCAGGTGCGGGTAGCAGCGGGCGATGAGCTCGCCCAGGTGGGTGTCGGCGAGCCGTCGGCGGGCGCGCGGTCCGTCGACCAGGCCGTAGCGGTCGGCCCACTCCAGGATGAGCCGCTCCAACTCCTCCCGGTGCGGGGACATCCGGGGAGGCAGCCGGTACAGGACGTGGTCGGGGTCGGGCAGCAGTCGCAGGTCGAGGGGGACGGTTCGGGGGGTCGTCATGCGGGTGTCGGTCTCCTTCCGGCCGGTTCGTTCCGGTGCGGTTTCACGGGCGCCTGTGCAGCCGTAGGCGCAGCGGGGCCGGGTGGATCACCGTCCACGGGCGGGGCTCGACCAGGTGCGCGGGCAGTGGTCCCGGCAGCGGTTCCAGCCGCCACCGGGAGGTGATGACCGCGACGGCCAGGGTGAGTTCGGTCAGGGAGTAGACGTCACCGATGCACTTGCGGGAGCCGGTGCCGAACGGAACGTAGGCCTGGCGCGGGAGTTCGGCCTGGCGGGCGGGCGACCAGCGGTCGACGTCGAAGCGTTCGGGGTCGGGGTAGAGGTCGGGGCGGTGGTGGAGGAGGTAGGGGGAGAGCAGGACGGCGGTGCCCGGGCGGAGGCGTTCGCCGGCCAGCTCGACGGGCTCGGTGACGGTGCGGCTGTAGAACCAGGCGGACGGGTAGAAGCGGAGCGTCTCCGCCACCACGCGGCGGGCGAGGTCCAGGCGCGTGACGTCCGCCAGGGTGACGCCGGGGGGCGTGACGCCGGGGGGTGTGACGGCGGGGTCGGCGTCGGTGTCGGTGTCGTTCGGGAGGGTCTGGGCGGGGAGGACGGCGCGTGCCTCCTGGGCGACGGCGTCGGCCAGTTCCTCGTCCCGGGAGAGGAAGTGCAGGGCCCAGCCGAGCGCCGAGGCCGAGGTGCCGATGCCGCCGGTGAGCATGGTGACGACCTGGTCGCGCATCTCGCGGTCGGTCAGGCCCTCCTCGACCATCAGCGTGAGCAGGTCGTGATCGCTGTCATCGCCGCTGCCGCTGCCGCTGCCGCTGCCGCGACCGCTACCGCGCCGGCGGTCCTCGATCGCGCCGTCGACCACCTCGTCCACGGTGCGGCAGGCCTGGCGGAAACGGCGGTTGGCCCGCGTCGGCAGCCGGTCGAGCAGCCGGGACGGGGAGCGCATCTGCCGGCCGATGCCCTGGTGGAAGTCCGGGTAGACGGCGGCGATCCGGGCCACCGCGGCGGAGGGGCCGTCCGCGGAGAACATCGTCCGGGTGATGATCCTGGCGATCAACTGATAGGCGTGCTCCTCGACTTCGATCACCCGGCCGTCCGGCCAGCCGCCCGCGGTGGCGTGGATCTCCTCCAGCATCACCGGCAGGTAGCGGGTGAAGGCGTCCGGCCGGAAGGCGGGCTGGAGTTGCCGGCGCTGCCGGCGATGCACGTCGTGGGGTGTGGAGCCCAGCCCGTCGCCCAGGAACCAGCGCAGTTTGTCGAAGAGCGGGCCGCCCTTGTCGAAGTGCCGGGTGTCGGTGAGGACGTGGTGGAACAGGTCGGGGGTGCAGACCATCATCGCGCGCTGCGGTCCGAGCCGGAGCTCCACCAGATCGCCCTGGTCGGCGAGCGAGCGCAGGAACGGCAGCGGATTGCGGAAGAGGGCCGGGACGTGTCCGAGCAGCGGGAGGGCGCCGGCCGCCCGCGCGGCGCGGTGGGCGGTGGTGGTGGTTGCGGTGGGTGCCGTCATGTCTCCCCGTTCGACGCAGGGCGGAAGTCCGGAGGCCGGCGGGGGCGCCCGGCTTCCTGGGGCAGTCAATCTGGCACTCGGCGTCGGGAGTTGAGAAGGCCGGAACCGATCCGAAAATATGTCTTGGGACGGATTTCGGCCGGTGTGACGCATGCTGTCAGGAACATTTGCTCCCGGGGCCCTCAGCGGCGTCGCCCTGCACCTCGCGGGCCGCGTCCCCGGCGGCGCGGGCCGGAAGGCGCTGCTCCAGTGGTGATCGTGCGGTGCGCCCCGTGATGCGTTTCGACGAACTGAAGGCCGCTCCCCGTCACGCGAAATTCACAGACCGACGTCTACTCGCATAGACAACGATGGGCCATCCTGGTGCGATGCCGGCGCCCGAAGCCCGCCCCTCGTTCCCCGGGGAACCGCGGGCGGGGGTGCCGGACGGATAGGTCGGCCCTCGCGCCGGCGCACTGCCGCGTCACAGCACTGCGTACGACCCCGCCGTCCGAGCCGGTTCCGTGGGCCCGGCGCCGGGCTTACCGTCCTCCCGCCGAGGCGCGGCAGGAGGGCAGGAGGGCAGGAGTCGTCGCAGGCACACCATCCTCACCGGGAGATGCAGATGAAGCCACGCACCGCAGCCACCGTCGTCGCCCTGACCGCGGCCGGCCTCGCCGTCTCGGCGCCCACGGCCGGCGCCAGCGGTACCAAGCTGTCGCAGTCGGCGGCCGCCAGTCAGTTCAGCAACGCCGGCATCACGTGGAGCTCCAGTGGGGGCTGCACCACCAGGTCCAACCCCGCCTGTACCTCGTTCGAGCAGATCAACTCGGGCACGGTGAGCGCCGTCATCACCCTCAAGCGGGCCAGCGGCTGCGCCATCAACATCACGGGCGGGACCGAGGTGGGCCACGCCTCCGGCACCTACAGCCACTACAACGGCTACAAGGTCGACATCTCCCGCAGTTCCTGCATCGACGGTTACATCCAGAACAGCTTCACCTACATCGGCTACCGGGGCGACGGCTACCCGCAGTGGAAGGCCGCATCGGGCAACCTGTACTGCAACGAGGGCAACCACTGGGACATCCTCGTGTACTGACACCGACCTCGGGTGGGGCCAGTGCTCGCAGTGGACCAGCCGTGAGCAGACATCCGATCAGCGTCGCCCGCGGGATGGGGCTTCGGCGGGCCCCAGGGCCGGGGCCCGCCGGAGATCGGCGGGGTGGAGAGGGAAGGTTTCCTCCATGTCTCCGCGATCGGCCTGTGGTGATCAGCGGGCTCGGCGCCGGGTCAGATGAATCGCCACAGGTGGTCGCTGGTGCCGTTGTCGTCCCAGAGGACGGTCTGGGCGCCCTGGGCGGTGGAGCCACCGGAGACGCCGAGGACGCGGCCGCTGTTGGCGCACTGGATCCTGAAGGTGTCACCGCCGCCGTGGCGCAGGCGCCACCGGTGGTCGGCGGCGCCGCCATCCGCCCACTGGACGATCCGGGCGCCGTTGGCGGTGCCGCCGTTCTCCACGGCGAGGACCTTGCCGCTGTTGGCGTTGCGCAGGCGCAGGTAGCCGCCGGTGTCGACGACGGCCGTCCAGAGGTGGTCGGCGGTGCCGTTGTCGTCCCACTGGATGGCGAGGCCGCCGTCGGCGGTGGACATGCCCTGCACACCGAGGACCCGCCCGCTGGCGACGTTCTGGATGCGCCTGGCACCGTCGGGGACGAACTGCCACTGGCCGGCTGCGGCGCCGCTGTCGGGCAGTTGTACGGCTGCGGCGCCGTTGGCGGTGGAGCCGCCTTCGATACCGAGCAGCTTGCCGCTGTTGGCGTTCTGGAACTTGTGGTAGCCGTTGCCGGCGTCGACGACGGTCCACCGGTGGTCGGCGGTGCCGGTGTCGGCCCACTGGAGGATCGGGGCGTTGTCGGCGGTGGACATGTCCTGCACGCCGAGGACCTTGCCGCTGTTGACGTTGCGCAGCCGCAGTGCGGTGCCGTCGACGGTGAGGACCCAGTTGTGGTCGGCGGTGCCCGTGTCGGGCCACTGCAGGGCGAGGCCCCCGTCCGCGGTGGACATGTTCCGGATGCCGAGGACGAGTCCGCTGGCCGCGTTGACGAGACGGAAGCCGGCGGAGCTGTCGGTCCGCCAGTAGGCGGTGTAGTTGAAGCCCTGGGCGTCGTGGAACGGGGCGAGACCGACCGTCGCTCCGTCGGCGGTGGCCGTGAAGGTGAGGGCGGTACTGCTGGTCCGGGTGATCGAGGACGGGTCCAGGGCCGGGAGGGAGGACAGCGCGGTGCTGCCGTAGTTGCCGGCCAGGACGACGGGGCCGTAGGTGATCGCGGCGACACCGGGATTGTCGTTGGCGGCCTGGAGGGCCACCCGCATGGGGAGCTTCACGGTGACGGTGTCGCCGGAGGCCCAGGACCGGGTGAGGGTGGCGTAGGTGCCCGGGGTGGCCGTGACGGCCTGGGCGACGCCGTTGACGCTGATGGTGGCGCCGGAGGTCCATCCGGGGATGCGGACGCGCATCGACCAGGTCCCGCCGACGCTGCCGGTGACCTTGAGCGTCGTGGTGTCGTCGGCCGGGTACGAGGTGGTCTGGGTGACGGTGATGCCTCGCTGGGTCCAGTCCAGGACGGAGGGGAGGAACAGGTTCACCGTGAGGGTGGTGCCGTCGTGGAAGTAGATGGAGTCCATCAGCTTGGTGTTGGACTCCATGCCCGTTCCCTGGCAGCACCAGAACGTGCCGTAGTCGGTGCTCCAGGTGCCGCCGCCCCAAGCCGGCCCCTTGCCGCGCCGGGCGCCCGGGTTGAGGGACGTGAAGTAGGTGATGTGTCCGTGCGGGTCGGCCGGGTTCTGGGCGCCGATGACGTGGTTGAGCAGCGCCTTCTCGTAGAAGTCGAAGTACGACGCCCGGTCGGGGGTCAGCTGCCACAGTTCCCGGGTCAGCTTGAGCATGTTGTAGGAGTTGCAGAGTTCGCAGGTGTCGGGGACGAGGTAGCCGGAGATGGCGTTCGCGGCCCGGAAGTGCTCCGCCTGGCTGTTGCCGCCGATGGCATAGGTGTGCGAACCGGTGGTGAACGTCCAGGCGTTGGCGGCGATGTCGCGGTAGCGGGTCGTGCCGGTGGCCTTGTACTCGCGGACGGCTCCGATCCACTTGGGCACCTGCGTGTTGGCGTGCAGGCCGTCGAGCTGGTCCCGGTTCGCGGCGAGCGGGTCGAAGACCGCGGCATGGTCGAACCGCTGGGCGCAGGTCAGCCAGCGTGCGTCGCCGGTCTGTTGGTAGATGTCGGCCAGCACCTCGTTCATGCCGCCGAACTCGGTGCCCATCAACGACTGCATCGTGCTGTAGCCGAGCGGAGCGGTGCGTCGGTCGACCCAGTCGGCGAGCGCGAGGAGCACGTCGCGGGCCTGCGTGTTGCCGATCAGGCGCCACACGTCGAGCAGACCGGCCATGGTCTTGTGGATGCAGTAGTAGGGGACGTTGCCGTTGCTCAGCTTGCCTGCTTCGAGGCCGGCGAAGTCGGCCTCGGGGAAGCCCGAGAGATAGCCGGCGGAGAAGCCCGCGGCGGAGTTGTTGGCCTGGCACTTGGCGAGTTCGGCCACCATCTGGTCGGCCTTGTCACGGCAGGTGGTGTCCCCGAGTGCGGCGTGGGCCTGGGCCCACGCCGAGAGGAAGTGGCCCTGCACGTGAGTGCGGAAGGGGAACGCCGGGTCGTCCCAGCCTCCGGTCGGGGCTGCGGCGTTGGTGGAGAGCCGGTGGTTGGCGCGGAAGTTGTACAGCAGGCGGTCGACGTCGACGAAGCGGAGGTAGGCCAGGGTGCGGTTCTGGTTGTCGAGCCATCGACTGCTGGTGAGCGTGACCTGACCCAGGTCGAACGGCACCGTCGACACTCCGACGTCCGACCTGACCGGGGATGTCTGCGCCGCGGCGGAGACGGGGCTGAGGACAGGGTCGGCAGCTACGGCCACGGCCACAGCGCTCGTCGCCTTGATCACGGTGCGGCGGCTGAAGGGATGAGCCGGCATGGCGAACTCCTTGGTCCGTGGAAGACGTCGGGGACTGGGGCCGGTGGCAGTGCGGGAGTGCTGACGGCGACGCGGGTCCCTTCGAGCGGGTCGCGTCACGTTCGCTGCCTTCCCCGGCCGTCATGGCCTGTGGGGGGACGCAGCCGTATCCCTGTGCGTGGGCATGCGTCACCGGCCCTGGATTTCGGGGCGGCATCCGCCTGATGACATGAGTGTTAACGCTCACAATTTGCGTGTCAATACTTTTGTCGGTGAGCGGTCGAGACGTTCTCGCCGACCCGTCGTACCGGAAGGCGACCGACCGATCGCCACCGGGATGCGGACCGCACTCGCATCCGTGAAACGCGCGCGCCACTCGTCACCGGTCTCGACCCTCAGCTCCGACCATCGATCCGGACGGACGGCGAGTCGACCGAGACGTGCCGGTCGATGTCGGGCGCTCGCACATCCCTGGACACGATCGGGGCGCCGGGTCTATAAACGTGGAACTCACCCTCACTCCACCGCTGTTCTGCTGCCAGCATTTTGTTAGCGCTAACACTTCGCAGCCGTCTCCCTCCCCCACCCGAGCCGCTTGCTCAAGGATGACGAGGCCCCCCATGCACAGTCCTGGTTTCAACCGCAGACGTCCGCCTGCGGCGCTCGCCGCCGCGGTTGCGGTCCTGGCGGCATTGGCCGCACTGGCCGCGATGCTCGTCGCCGGCCCGGCTCAGGCGGCCACCGCCGGCGCCGTGCGCGGTACGGGTTCCGGTCGGTGTCTCGACGTCCCGGGCGCCGGCCAGACCGACGGCACGTTCCTGCAGATCTGGGACTGCACTGGCGGGACCAACCAGCAGTGGACGTCGACGGACAGCAACCAGCTGACCATGTACGGCAACAAGTGCCTGGATGTCCCGGGCCACGCCACCACGGCCGGTACCCGGGTGGAGATCTGGTCCTGTAGCGGCGCCGCGAACCAGCAGTGGCGGGTGAACTCCGACGGCACGATCGTCGGCGTGGAATCCGGGCTGTGCCTGGACGTCTCGGGCGCCGGCACGGCCAACGGCACGGCGGTGCAGCTCTGGAACTGCACCGGCGCCGGCAACCAGAAGTGGACCGGCCTGTCCGGGACGGGCAGCACATGCTCTCTTCCGTCGACATACCGGTGGACCTCGACTGGTCCGTTGGCACAGCCGACGAACGGGGCGGTCGCGCTGAAGGACTTCACCACCACGACGTACAACGGCAAGCACCTGGTCTACGCGACGACCTCTGACGGATCGTCGTGGGGCTCGATGGGGTTCAGCCCCTTCACGAACTGGTCGGACATGGCGTCGGCCGGCCAGACCGGGATGAGCCAGTCCGCGGTGGCGCCCCAGGTGTTCTACTTCGCTCCCAAGAACGTCTGGGTGCTCGCCTCACTGGGGTGGGGTACCGCCTGGCCCTTCACCTACCGCACGTCCAGCGACCCCACCAACCCCAACGGCTGGTCCGCGCCGCAGGCGCTGTTCACCGGCAGCTTCCCCACCGGCGTCACCGGCAGCCCGATCGACCCGACGCTGATCGCCGACGACCAGAACATCTACCTGTTCTTCGCCGGTGACAACGGCAGCATCTACCGGGCGAGCATGCCGATCGGGAACTTCCCGGGCAACTTCGGCTCCACCTACACGACGGTCATGAGCGACACGGTGAAGAACCTGTTCGAGGCGCCGCAGGTCTACAAGGTCCAGGGCCAGAACCAGTACCTCATGATCGTCGAGGCCCGGGGTGCGAACGAGCAGCGCTACTTCCGCTCGTTCACGGCCTCCAGCCTCAGCGGCGCGTGGACCCCGCAGGCCGGCACCGAGAGCAACCCCTTCGCCGGCAAGGCCAACAGCGGCGCCACCTGGACCAACGACATCAGCCACGGTGACCTGGTCCGCAACAACCCCGACCAGACCATGACCATCGACCCCTGCAACCTGCAGCTCCTCTACCAGGGCTACGCCCCCAACACGCCGACGAACACCACCTACCTGCAACTGCCGTACCGGCCGGGCGTCCTCACCCTGCAGCGCTGACCCGCACCCTGCAGCGCTGACCCGCCCCGATCCACAGTGATCGCGATGCGGTGCGGTCCGCCGACGCGTGGACGAGCGGTTCACGGCGTGGGTGACTCCACCTGCTGACCGATACTCACCGCCCTGAGGAACCCCAGCCGCGCGTCGGCTGGGGTTCCTCTCCTTCGTGGGGCCCGTCCAACCGACGGCTCTGTCCCCTTTTATCGGACTGGCGATCACCCGCGAGGGCGTCCCGGTCCGCTGCTGGACCTGGCCCGGCAACACCAGCGGCGCTACCGTGCCGATGGCCGAAGATGAGCGGCCTCCAGGCCCAGGAACAGCCCCTGACCAGGCCTTATCCCTCACGGAGTCGTGGACGCAGAACCCCCGGCGGCACCTCACGCCCATTCTTCCCAGGTCAACCCCCACGTTGAGCCCGCCCTTGGGCCTGCCGACTGTCGAACTCGGGCGGCTCGTCGAGTGGTCGACGAGGCCGACAGCACAGCCCGGGAAACCACTCCGACACATCGGGGTAACGGTTCGAAACCGGTCTCTTGACGTGCCTGTTGTTAGCGTTAACACTCAGGCAACGTAACCCGAGAGCAGCTGGCTCGGCAGCATTCGGCGCACCACTGGAGGAACTGTGCGTAAGGCAATAGCGGGACTCGCCACGGCGGCACTCGCCCTGACGCTGTCGGCCTGCGGGCAGAGCAGCAACGGCGTCGGCGACGGTGCCGCCAAGAGTGCCGACGCCAAGGGCGGCACCATCGGCATCGCGATGCCGACCAAGTCGTCGGAGCGCTGGATCAACGACGGTAACAACATGGTCAAGCAGTTCCAGGCCCAGGGCTACAAGACGGACCTCCAGTACGGCGACAACGTCGTCGAGAACCAGGTCTCGCAGCTCGAGAACATGATCACCAAGGGCGACAAGCTCCTGGTGGTCGCGGCGATCGACGGTGCGGCACTCACCGACGTGCTGCAGAAGGCCGCCGACGCGAAGATCCCGGTGATCTCGTACGACCGCCTGATCCGTGGCACCAAGAACGTCGACTACTACGCGACCTTCGACAACTTCAAGGTCGGCGTCCTGCAGGCCACCTACATCGCCGACCAGCTCGGGCTGAAGGACGGCAAGGGCCCGTTCAACATCGAGCTCTTCGCCGGCTCGCCGGACGACAACAACGCGGGCTTCTTCTTCAACGGCGCGATGAGCGTGCTCAAGCCGTACATCGACTCGAAGAAGCTGGTGGTCCAGAGTGGCCAGACCGAGTTCAACCAGGTCGCCACGCAGCGCTGGGACGGCGGGGTCGCGCAGTCCCGGATGGACAACCTGCTGAGCAAGTCGTACACCTCCGCGCACGTGGACGCCGTCCTCTCGCCGTACGACGGCATCTCGATCGGCATCCTGTCCTCGCTCAAGGGCGTCGGCTACGGCGGTACCGGCAAGGCACTGCCGATCGTGACCGGCCAGGACGCCGAGCTGGCCTCGGTGAAGTCGATCATCGCGGGTGAGCAGACCGAGACCGTCTACAAGGACACCCGTGAGCTGGCCAAGGTCACGGTGCAGATGGCCAACGCCGTGCTGACCGGTGGCAAGCCCGAGGTCAACGACGAGAAGCAGTACAACAACGGCGTCAAGGTCGTGCCGGCCTACCTGCTCGACCCGGTGAGCGTCGACAAGGCGAACTACCAGAAGGTGCTGGTGGACGGCGGCTACTACACCGCCGACCAGCTCAAGTAGCCTGTCGGCCCGAACCCGGGCCACACCCCGAGCCGGCGGAGCCGGCGGCGGACCGCCCCGACCGATCCCGCCGCCGGCCCCGCCCCCAAGCGAACGGATGCACCACATGGCCGGACCCGTCCTCGAGATGCGTTCGATCAGCAAGTCCTTCCCCGGCGTCAAGGCCCTCTCGGACGTGAACCTCACCGTCGCGCCGGGTGAGGTGCACGCCATCTGCGGCGAGAACGGCGCCGGTAAGTCGACCCTGATGAAGGTCCTCAGCGGCGTCCACCCGCACGGGTCCTACGACGGGGAGATCCTCTTCGAGGGCGAGCCCTGCGCCTTCAAGGACATCAGGGCGAGCGAACACCGCGGAATCGTCATCATCCACCAGGAACTCGCCCTGGTCCCCTACCTCTCGATCGCCGAGAACATCTTCCTCGGCAACGAGCACTCCCGCCGGGGGATCATCGACTGGAACCGGGCTCTCGGCCATGCGAAGGAGTTGCTCGCGCGGGTCGGCCTGCCCGAGCACCCGCAGACCAGGGTCGCCGACATCGGCGTGGGCAAGCAGCAGCTGGTGGAGATCGCCAAGGCGCTCGCCAAGCAGGTCAAGCTGCTCATCCTGGACGAGCCCACCGCCGCGCTCAACGACGAGGACAGCCGCAAGCTCCTCGACCTGATCCTCGAGTTCAAGGCGCAGGGCATCTCCTGCATCATCATCTCGCACAAGCTCAACGAGATCGCGCGGGTCGCCGACGCCGTCACCATCCTGCGCGACGGCCGGACCATCGAGACCATCCAGGTCGGCGAGGAGGGCATCGCCGAGGACCGGATCATCCGTGGGATGGTCGGCCGCGACCTCGACCACCGCTTCCCCGAGCGCGAGCCGTACACGGGCGAGGACGCGGGGGAGATCGCCTTCGCGATCGACGACTGGACGGTGTTCCACCCGATCGACCAGCACCGCAAGGTGGTCGACGGTGTCTCGATCAACGTGCGGCGCGGCGAGATCGCCGGCATCGCAGGCCTGATGGGCGCCGGCCGGACCGAGTTGGCGATGAGCGTCTTCGGGCGCTCGTACGGCCGGTACGCCGGCGGCCGGGTCGAGCTGAACGGCAAGGAGATCCGCACCCGGACCGTCCCCGAGGCGATCAAGCACGGCCTCGCGTACGTCACCGAGGACCGCAAGCACTTCGGGCTGAACCTGATGGACAGCATCGGCCGGAACATCTCGCTCAGCGCGCTGGGCAAGGTCTCGAAGCGCGGGATCGTCGACGAGTACGCGGAGTCCCGGGTCGCCGAGTCCTACCGCAAGAGCATGAACATCAAGGCCCCGTCGATCTTCGCGGCCACCGGCAAGCTCAGCGGCGGCAACCAGCAGAAGGTGGTGCTGAGCAAGTGGATCTTCTCGGCGCCCGAGGTGCTGATTCTCGACGAGCCCACCCGGGGCATCGACGTCGGCGCGAAGCACGAGATCTACACGGTCATCGGTGAGTTGGCGGCGCAGGGCAAGGCGATCCTGATGATCTCCTCCGAACTGCCCGAGCTCCTCGGCATGTGCGACCGCGTCTACACCATGGCCGAGGGCCGGCTGACCGGCGAGGTCCAGCGGGCGGACGCCACACAGGAATCACTCATGCGCCTCATGACCAGGGGCAAGGCGCCCGACATCGAGCAGGGAACTACCGAATGAGCGACGTGAAGACCGAAGAAAGCCTGCGCCCCGCGCCCACCGCGCCGGCCCCGGGCGACGGCACCCCCGGCACGCTCGGCCTGCTGGTGCAGGCCGTGCGCGGCAACCTCCGCCAGTACGGCATGCTGGTCGCCCTCGCCCTGATCGTGGTGCTGTTCCAGTTCTGGACCGACGGCATCCTGCTCAAGCCGCTCAATGTCACCAACCTGATCCAGCAGAACAGCTACATCCTGATCCTGGCGATCGGCATGATGATCGTCATCATCACCGGGCACATCGACCTCTCGGTCGGCTCGCTGGCGGCGTTCGTCGGCGCGGCGGCCGCGGTGATGATGGCCAAGGACCACATCTCCTGGCCGGTGGCCCTGGTAGCGGCACTGCTCATCGGCGCGGCGGCCGGCGCCTGGCAGGGCTTCTGGATCGCGTACATCGGCATACCGTCGTTCATCGTCACGCTTGCCGGGATGCTGCTCTTCCGGGGCGGCACGCAGATCCTGCTCCAGGGCCAGTCGGTGGCGCCGTTCCCGAAGGGCTTCCAGAAGATCAGCAGCGGGTTCCTGCCCGAGGTCGGTCCGCAGACCAACTACCACAACCTGACTCTGCTGCTCGGCCTGGCCGTCCTGGCCGTCTCCCTGCTGCAGGAGGTGCGCGGCCGCCGCCAGGCGCAGCGCCACGGCCTGGAGCCGCTGCCGGTCGGGCTCTTCCTGGCGAAGTGCGCGGCGATCACCGCCGCCGTCGTCGTCTTCACCCTGCTGCTCGCGAGCTACCACGGCTTTCCGATCGTGCTGCTGATCCTGGGCGTGCTGCTGGTGGCGTTCGGCTACCTGATGCGCAACTCCATCCTGGGCCGGCACACGTACGCCATCGGCGGCAACCAGGCGGCGGCGAAGCTGTCGGGTGTGAAGAGCAAGCGCGTCGTCTTCCTGGTCTTCGTCAACATGGGCGTCCTCGCGGCGCTGGCGGGCATGGTCTACGCGGCCCGGTTGAACGCGGGAACGCCGAACGCCGGTATCAACTTCGAGCTGGAGGCGATCGCGGCCGCGTTCATCGGCGGGGCCTCGGCCAGCGGCGGTGTCGGCACGGTGTTCGGTGCGATCGTCGGTGGCCTGGTGCTGGGTGTGCTGAACAACGGCATGTCGCTGGTGGGCATCGGTACCGACTACCAGCAGGTCATCAAGGGTCTGGTGCTGCTGGCCGCCGTCGGTTTCGACGTCTGGAACAAGCGCAAGAGCGGATCCTGAACCCTCCCCGCACGGCACTGTGCCCGCCTCTCGTGTGAGGGGCGGGCACAGTGCCGTGCGCGGGCAGGGCCGGGTGCGGGCGCCGGGCTGTCCGGACTACGCCCGGCTGCGAGCGGGTGCGGGCGCGGTGCTCAGGCGGACCACCATCTCCGGGGCCACCAGGACGCTGCCGGGTGCGCCCGAGCGGTTGTCCGGGGTGTCGTCGAGCTGGGCGACGAGGAGCTCGAGCCCGCGTCGGCCGAGCCCGCCGAAGTCCTGGCGGACCGTGGTCAGCGGCGGCACCAGATAGGACGCCTCCGGGATGTCGTCGAAACCGACCACGCTGATGTCCTCGGGCACCCGGCGGCCCGCCTCGTGCAGCGCCCAGAGCAGGCCGAGCGCCATGTGGTCGTTCGCGCAGAACACCGCCGTGACGTCCGGGTCCGCTGCCAGCTGCCGGCCGGCCTCGTACCCCGAACGGGAGCTCCAGTCGCCGGGCAGCGGGCGGGGTGCGGCCACGCCGGCATCGGCGAGCGTGGCGGACCAGCTCTCGGCGCGGTGCCGGGCCTCCAGCCAGCTCGGTGGGCCCGAGACGTGGTGCACCGTGCGGTGCCCGAGATCGAGCAGGAACCGCGTCGCCGCCCTGGCGCCTGCGATGTTGTCCGCGGCCACCGTGGGCACCCGGACCTGGCCGGACGTACCGAGGCGAACGACCGGGACGCTCACCGAGATGTGGGCCAGCGGGTCCGCCGCGGAGGTCTGGGGCGCGATCAGCACGATGCCCTCGACGCCCTGGTCGCGCAGGCGGTCGACGGCCTCCTGTACCGATCGGGCGTCCAGTGCGCGCGGCGAGACGATGCTGATGTAGTAGCCCGCCGCGCGAGCGGCCCGCTCGATGCCGTAGAGCATCGAGGCCGGGCCGAACAGCGTGGTGTCGAAGCTCACCACGCCGAGCATGTTCGACTTCCGGGTGACCAGCGTGCGGGCTGCCGAGTTCGGGCGGTAGCCCAGCTCCCGGATCGCCGAGAGCACGCGGTCGCGGGTGGCCGGGCGCACGTTCGGGTGATCGTTGAGAACCCGGGAGACGGTCTGGTGCGAGACTCCGGCCAGCGCCGCGACGTCGGCCATCACCGGCTGGCGGGGCCCGGCGGCAGCGGCCTCCTCCGACCTGCCCTGTCGACCTGCGGCGGTGCTCATGATCTCCGCTCCGTCCTGAGTTTGTGGATCACTCTCACGAGCCTACCGAGAGCGCGGGCGCGCTCCGGTTGGCGCCCCGGCACCGGCGCCGCCGGCCAGGCAACCGTCACAGCTCGCAGCGGCCGACGACACGCCGCGCCTCCGCACCGGGTGGGTGTGCGGAGGCGCGGCCGGTCGTCAGCCGACGGTGAGGACGGTGACCGAGTACGGCGGGAAGGCGCGCGTGAAGGAGCTGCCGAGCCCGGTCCTCGCACCACTCCGGGTACTCGAGCAGTCCAACCGGATGGACGAGGGCTTCAGCGCCTTGAGTTGTCGAGCTTCACCCAGGCGGACACCGAGAACGACTTCGAGGTGTCCACCACGGGTGCGGCGATGTCCGCGTCGGCGGTGGAGGATCCGGTCAGGCCCAGGCTGTGCGAGCCGACCTGGCCGACGGTGTGGGTCGCGCCCGACCCGAGTGTCGCGGTGTGCGCGTTCACCGGATTCTGATCCGGTGGCGCATGGGGATCCCTTGCTGGTGGGTGGCAAAGGGAAGGTGCCATGGCGCCGGTCCTGCGGGCGCCATGGCACCGGTGGTGGTGCTGGTGGTGTTTTCTTGCTGGTCCCCCGTGCGTGGTCCCCCGTTGAGCCCGCCGCCGTCCGTCAGGAGCGGCGGCGGGCCGTCATGATGCGCTGCAGCAGGACGAAGACGAAGAGCAGCGTGCCGACCGCGATCTTCGTCCACCAGGAGCTGAGCGTGCCCTCGAAGGTGATGATGGTCTGGATCACGCCGAGCACCAGGACGCCCAGCACCGTGCCCAGGACGTATCCCGAACCGCCGGTGAGCAGCGTCCCGCCGATCACCACGGCCGCGATGGCGTCCAGTTCGGTGCCGACCAGGTGCAGGCTGTAGCCCGACAGGGTGTACAGCGTGAAGAGCACGCCGCCGAGCGCGGAGCAGAGCCCGCTGACGGTGTAGGCCCGGATGACGGTCCGTCCGACCGGCACGCCCATGAGCAGCGCCGACTGCGGGTTGCCGCCGACGGCGTACACCGCCCTGCCGAACCGGGTGTAGTGCAGCACGACGAACGCGGCCGCCACCACCGATACGGCGATCACCACCGACCACGAGACGAACACCCCGCCGGGCAGCGTCAGATGGCTCTGCGCCAGGGTGGTGAACAGGTGGTCGGAGATCGGGATGGAGTCGGTGCTGATCAGGTAGCAGAGGCCCCGGGCGAAGAACATGCCCGCCAACGTGGCGATGAACGGCTGCACTTCGAAGTGGTGGATGGCGTACCCCATCCCGGCGCCGAACAGCCCGCCGACCACCAGGACCAGCGGGATCACCAACAGCGGTGGCCAGCCCTGACGTTCGACCAGGTCGGCACAGAGCATGGTGCTGAGCGCCCCGACCGCGCCGACCGAGAGGTCGATCCCGCCGGTCAGGATCACGAAGGTCATGCCGACGGCGATCACCAGCAGGTGGGCGTTGTCGACGAAGAGGTTGGCCAGGACCTGGCCGGAGAGGAAGCCGTAGTAGCGGTAGTTGCCGGCCTCCAGAGTGAGCGCGAAGAGCGCCGTGGTGGCGAGGACCGGGAGGTAGCCCCGGCGCTGTGCGGCGAACTCCCGCAGGGACGTCGTACTCATGCCGCCGTGGCCTCCTTCTTCCCTGGCTTGGCTTCGACGACACCGGCACGGCGGCGCGCCCGGCCGGGGAGCACCTTGGCGCGGAAGGCCGGGGACTGCAGCAGGCACACTGCGGTGACCACCAGGGCCTTGAACACCAGGGTGGTCTCCGGCGGCACGCCGATCGTGTAGACGGTCGTGGAGAGGGTCTGGATGACGAGCGCTCCGACGGCCGTTCCGCCGAGGTGGAAGCGGCCCCCGGAGAGCGAGGTCCCGCCGATCACGACGGCCAGGATGGCGTCGAGCTCGATCCACAGACCGGCGTTGTTGCCGTCCGCCGACGCGACGTTGGAGCTGATCATCAGCCCGGCGCCGGCCGCGCACAGGGCGCAGAAGGCGTACACCGTGACCGTGAGGCCCCGCGCCCGGATGCCGACCAGCCGGCTGGCCTCGCGGTTTCCGCCGACCGACTCCAGCAGCAGGCCGAGCGCGCTGCGTCGAACCGTGAGACCGGTCAGTACCAGCACTGCCGCCGCGATCAGGACCGAGAGCGGCAGGCCGAGTTCGTAGCCGCCGCCGATCAGGTGGTACGGCTCGCTGTTGACGGTGATGATCTGTCCGCCGGTGATCATCTGGGCGACACCGCGCCCGGCGACCATCAGCACCAGGGTGGCGATGATCGGCTGCATCCCGGCTCCCGCCACCAGCAGGCCGTTCCAGATCCCGAGGGCGACGCAGACCGCCAGCGCGAGCAGCACGGCCAGCACGACCGCCCCACTGTCCTTCTGGTTCGTCAGGTGACTGATGTTCAGGCAGGCGACGGCTCCGGAGATGGCCACCAGGGCGCCGACCGAGAGGTCGATGCCGCCGGTGGCGATGACCAGCGTCATCCCGAGGGCGACCAGCAGCAGCGGCGAGCCGAGGCGCAGGATGTCGATCAGGCTGCCGTAGAGGTGGCCGTCACGGACCCGGATGCTGAGGAAGTCCGGCGAGTAGATCACGTTGGTGACGAGCAGTGCGGCCAGCAGGGCCACCGGCCAGAACAGTCGGTGGCCTAGGAGTTGCCTCATCAGTGGGCACCTCCGCTCGCGATGGTCTCCATGAGCCGGTCCAGGGTGAGTTCGGGAGTGTTGGGGAGCGTCGCCACGAGCTCGTGGTCGCGCAGCACGCCGACGGTGTCGGAGAGGCGCAGGACCTCTTCGAGTTCGGCGGAGATGTAGAGGACTGCCATGCCGTCCTCGGCCAGCGAGGCGACCAGCTTCTGGATCTCGGTCTTGGCGCCGATGTCGATGCCACGGGTGGGCTCGTCCAGGATCAGCAGCTTGGGTTCGGTGATCAGCCAGCGCGCGAGCAGGACCTTCTGCTGGTTGCCGCCGCTGAGGTTGCGGACCAGGGCCGAGGGGTCGGCCGGATGGACGTGCAGCGCCTTGATCCACTTGTCGACCAGTTCGTCGGCCCGGCGGGTCGGCAGCGGCCTGGTCCAGCCGCGGGAAGCCTGCAGGGCTAGCAGGATGTTCTCGCGGACGGTGAGGTCCGGGACGATGCCCTCCGTGCGGCGGTTCTCGGAGCAGAACGCGATGCCGTGCCGGATCGCGGCCCGCGGGCTGCGCAGGCTGACGCTCTGTCCGGCGACGGAGATCTTGCCGGTGTCCGCGTGGTCGGCCCCCGCGATCAGCCGGGCGGCCTCGGAGCGCCCGGCGCCGAGCAGGCCGGCCAGGCCGACCACCTCTCCCGGGTGCAGGGCCAGGTCGAACGGCTCCACCGCGCCCTTGCGCCCGAGGCCGTGCGCGGCCACGTACGGCTCGCCGGCCGCACCGGACTCCCGGCCCGTCCGCTGGTGGTCGGAGACCTCCAGCTCGCCGAGTTCCTGGCCCAGCATCGCCGCGACCAGCTCCAGTTGGGGCAGCTCGGCAGTCAGGTACTCCCCCACCAGCTGCCCGTCGCGCAGGACGGTGATCCGGTCGCAGACCTCGTAGACCTGGTCGAGGAAGTGCGTGACGAAGAGGATCGCCACGCCCTCCTCGCGCAGCCGGCGGATGACCGTGAAGAGCCGCGCGACCTCGTCGCGGTCGAGGCTGGAGGTGGGCTCGTCCAGGATCAGGACCTTCAGCCCGCCGACGCCGCCGTCCTCGGTGTCCACGGCTCGGGCGATGGCGACCATCTGCTGCAACGCGAGTGGCAGGGTGCCGACTTCGGCCCGTACGTCGATGTCGAGGTCCAGGCTGCGCAGCAGCTCGGCCGCCTTGCGGCGCAGGGCGGACCAGTGGATGCCGCCGAGGCGGCGCGGTTCACGTCCGAGGAAGAGGTTCTCCGCGACCGAGAGGTTCGGGCAGAGGTTCACCTCCTGGTAGACGGTGCTGACTCCGGCTCCCTGTGCCTGCAGCGGGCCGCCGAAACGGACCGGCGCGTCGGCGAGGACGATCTCGCCGGCCTCCGCGGTGTGGACGCCGGTGAGTACCTTGATCAGGGTCGACTTCCCGGCGCCGTTCTCGCCCATCAGGGCGTGCACCTCGCCGGCGAATAGCCGGAGGTCGACGCCGGACAGAGCCTGGAATCCGGCGAACTCCTTGCTGATACCGGTCATTTCGAGGACCGGGCTGGCGGACTGTGGCGCCGGCATGGTTGCTCCTCTCCTCGCCTGGTGGCCGGGGCCCGGTGCGGGCCCCGGCGGGGTGGTCAGTACTGGCGGTTGGGGAGCTCGGCGGCGGCCTGGTCCTTGGTGAAGACGCCCTCCTTGGAGAGGACCCGGTCGGACACGTCCTGCTTGTCGTGGATCTTCTGGACCAGGTCCATGATCTGCGGGCCGATCAGCGGGTTGCACTCGACGACCTCCTCGATCTTGCCGTCGGCCATCGCCTGGAAGGCGTCCTTGATGCCGTCGATCGAGACGATCTTGATGTCCGTGCCCGGCTTGAGGCCGGCCTCCTCGATGGCCTGGATGGCGCCGACGGCCATGTCGTCGTTGTGCGCGAAGAGGATGTTGATGTCCTTGTGCGCCTTGAGGAAGGCCTCCATGACCTCCTTGCCCTTGGCGCGGGTGAAGTCACCGGTCTGGTCGGCGATGATCTTGAACTTCGGGTCCTTGAGGACGACGTCCTCGAAACCCTTCTTCCGGTCGAGCGCCGGGGCCGATCCGGTGGTGCCCTCGAGCTCGGCGATGTTCACCGGCCCGGGCGCGCTCTTCTCGGCGTCCACCAGCCACTGCCCGGCGCTGGTGCCCTCCTTGACGAAGTCCGACCCGATGAACGACTTGTAGAGCGTCTTGTCCTGGGTGTCGACGGCCCGGTCGGTGAGGATGACCGGGATGCCGGCCGCCTTGGCCTCCTTCAGGACGGTGTCCCAGCCCGTGGTGACCACCGGCGAGAAGCCGATGACGTCCACCTTCTGCTGGATGAAGGACCGGATCGCGGCGATCTGGTTCTCCTGCTTCTGCTGGGCGTCCGAGAACTTCAGCTCGAAGCCGGCCGCCTTCGCCGCGTCCTGGATCGACTTGGTGTTCGCGGAGCGCCAGCCGCTCTCGGCGCCGACCTGCGAGAAGCCGAAGACGAGCTTGTGCTGACCGCCCGCGTCGGCGGAGCCCGCGGGGGCCTTCTTGCCGTCGCAGGCGGCCAGCGAGACGGTCAGCGCGGCGGCGACCGCGACGGCGCCGAGGGTTCTGCTGATGGAACGGGACATCGTGCTCTCCTTGATGATGGCGGATCAGTGAGCGTTGTCTGAAGTGCGATCGGTGATGTTCCGGCCCCGGAGGGCGGCCGAGGGGCGGGCACCGACCGGCACGGTCGACGGGCCTCGAAGGCCGGCCACCGCCCCCGCCGCGAATGGCGATCCTCGGTGTCTGCGGGTACGCGCCGCTCGGGCGGCGGGCGAGCGTGCGGGCGCCGGACGGGACGGGTGCGACGTGAGTGGATCTTCCGCTCCCCACCGATGGCGCCGAGAGGGGCTGCGGCCGCCACGGGGTCGCCCGTGGAAGCGGGGGAACGGGCGGTCCCGGGCGGCCGCAGCCGTGCGGAGCAGCGGGCCCGGCCGGTCGCCTATTTGACCGTGAGGCCCCACTGCCTGGCCAGGACCCCGCCCTGCGGGTCACCAGGAGCGGTCCCGAAGGCCGACCGGCGGCAGGCGGCTCTGCCGGTCAGCTCCGCGGACGCCTCGGACGAGAAGCGGGTCGCGCCGACGGCGGCTCCGGTGGAGCTCATCTTTGATCTCCGTACTCGGTGGGGTCTACGGGCAATGTGGCAGTTGGCGCTGACAAAGAACCGTCGAGGAAGCGCGCCGACAGGTCACGGGGGCGCGCCTTGAAAGCTGCCGCAATTGAGCCCCTGTCAGGGTCCGGATCACTACCGACGTGTGAATTGTTATCGCTAACATTCTGTCCGTCAATGCCCTGTGCAGGTCACATTCGGGTCTCGCCAGGACACCCGGGCTCGCGGAATCCCCGTCCGCTTCCGGGCAAGGCGCGGAGGGAAAGGCGCGGAGGGAAAGGTGGGGGATCGGGGACCCGCGGGCAGGGCGATATTCGACGACATGCCTGCCTCGGCTCCGACCATGCGTCACATTGTGGAGAAGCAATAGCGGGTGGTGCTGCGGTACTCCTCACCGGGGCGCAGCACCGTGGACGGATAGTCGGGGTGGTGCGGCGAGTCGGGGAAGTGCTGGGTCTCCAGCGCGACACCCGCGTACGCCTCCGTACGGTCGGCCGCCGACACCGCTGATGGTCCCGTCGAAGTGGTTGCCGGTGTAGATCTGAAGGCCCGGCTCGGTGGTCAGGCGCTCGAGTCGCCGCCCACTTTCCGGGGTGGCTCAGGACGGCGGCGCGGCGCGGTGAAGTGGCCGCTCGCAGTGCCCAGTTGTGTCGATCGGCAGTTCCGCGCGGGCGATCCGGTTGGCGTACCGGCCCACGGTGGCGCCGAAGTAGCGGGCCGGGCCGATCGGATCGGCTACCGTCGCGGCGCCCAGGACGACGTTGGCCCGCCGCCCCTCCCGGTCGGGAGCGCGCAGCATGTGCAGGGTCGCACCGAGGTCGAGCATCTCCACCGTGACCGCGCTCTCGCAGCCGAACGTCCGGCACCTGATGGTCCGTCCGTCCGGGAGGACGGCATGCGGCTCGTGCCGGACGGACAGTGCGGCGGTCATGCTGCTGCGTTTTCGAGGGTGGGACATGGTGCTGTGGCGGCGCCCCGCCGGCGCCGGGCGCCGCCACGTCGGGGTGTCAGAAACCCTGGGCCAGCCGGTGGTAAGCCTGGTTCCAGCGGATCTCCTTGGTGAACTGGCGCATCGTGGTGTCCGCGTCGATGAGCAGCAGTTCGGTGCCGACCATCTCCGCGAGGTCGGTCAGCTCCTCGGCGCCGATCGCGCTGGAGAGCACGGTGTGGTGCGGGGCCCCGGCGGTCAGCCACGCCTCGGCGGAGGTCCGCAGGTTCGGCCGCGGCTTCCAGACGGCGCGGGCGACCGGCAGGTTCGGCAGCGGCTCGGCGGGCTCGACGACGTCGATCTCGTTGGCCACCAGCCGGAACCGGTCGCCCATGTCGGCCAGGCCCACCACCACGGCCGGCCCGGTCTGCGCGTCGAAGACCATCCGGACGGGGTCCTCGCGGCCGCCGATGCCCAGCGGGTGGATCTCGAGCGTGGGCGTCTCGGACGCGATGCTCGGGCAGACCTCCAGCATGTGGGCGCCGAGGATGACCTCCTGCCCGGGCTCCAGGTGGTACGTGTAGTCCTCCATGAAGGACGTGCCGCCGGGCAGCCCGGCGGCCGCCGCCTTGAGCGTGCGCAGCAGGACGGAGGTCTTCCAGTCGCCCTCGCCGCCGAAGCCGTAGCCGTCGGCCATCAGGCGCTGCACGGCGAGGCCGGGCAGCTGGCGCAGACCACCGAGGTCCTCGAAGTTGGTGGTGAAGGCCTTGAAGCCGCCTTCGTCCAGGAACCCGCGCAGGCCGAGTTCGATCCGCGCCGCGTAGCGCAGCGACTCGTGGCGGTCGGCGCCGTGGCGGAGTTCGGCCGACACCCGGTAGGTGTCCTCGTACTCCTTCACCAGCTCGGTGATCGCGTCGTCCGCGACCGCGTCGACCGCGTCGACCAGGTCGTTGACGCCGTAGGTGTTGACCGAGACGCCGAACCGCCGCTGCGCCTCGACCTTGTCGCCCTCGGTGACGGCGACATCGCGCATGTTGTCGCCGAAGCGGGCGAGCTTCAGGGTGCTGAGCTCGGCGCGGCCGGCGGCGGCGCGGACCCAGGAGCCGATCCTGGCGGCCACCGACGGGTCGCTCACGTGGCCGGCGACGGTCTTGCGGGCCACCCCGAGGCGGGACTGGATGTAGCCGAACTCGCGGTCGCCGTGGGCCGCCTGGTTCAGGTTCATGAAGTCCATGTCGATGGACGCCCACGGCAGCGCGACGTTCGCCTGGGTGTGCAGGTGCAGCAGCGGCTTGCGCAGCGCGTCGAGTCCGGCGATCCACATCTTCGCCGGGGAGAAGGTGTGCATCCAGGCGATCAACCCGACGCAGTCGTCGGAGGCGTTGGCCTCCAGACAGACGCGGCGGATCGCGGAGGCGTCGGTGAGCACGGGCATCCACCGGACCTTGACCGGCAGGCCGGTACCGTCGCCCAGCGCGTCGGCGATCTGCCGGGACTGCTCGGCGACCTGCCGCAGGGTGTCCTCGCCGTAGAGCCCCTGGCTTCCGGTGAGGAACCAGACCTCGCGGCCTTCGAGTGACGTCACTTCAGGACTCCTTAGCCGGCCACGGACTGCTGGCCGTACACGTTCTGGTAGCGGTGGTTGAGGCTGTCGATGTCCGCCTGGGCGATCGGCAGCGGCTCGCCGAGCTGGCGGGAGATGTGGACCGTGCGGGCGACGTCCTCGCACATCACGGCCGCCTTGACCGCCGCCTTCGCGTCCTTGCCGACGGTGAAGACGCCGTGGCTCTTCATCAGCACGGCCGGGGAGCGGTGGCCGCTGAGCGTCTCGACGATGCCCCTGCCGATCGAGTCGTCGCCGATCAGGGCGAACGGGCCGACCGGGATCTCGGCGCCGAACTCGTCGGCCATCGCGGTCAGTACGCAGGGCACGGCCTCGCCGCGCGCCGCCCAGGCGCAGGCGTACGTCGAGTGGGTGTGCACCACTCCCCCGACCTCGGGCATGTGCCGGTAGACGTACGCGTGGGCGGCGGTGTCGGAGGAGGGCGAGTAGTCGCCCTCGACGACCTTGCCGTCCAGGTCGCAGAGGATCATGTTCTCCGGCGACAGCTCGTCGTACGAGACGCCGCTCGGCTTGATCACCAGCAGGTCGTGGCCGGGCACCCGGGCGGAGACGTTGCCGGCGGTCCAGACGACCAGGTTGTAGCGCACCAGCTCCTGGTGCAGTTCGCTGACGTGGCGGCGCAGCAGCGCCACGGTTTCGGGCAGGGTGCTCACAGGGTCAGACCTCGCTGTTCGGGCTGGCGGCGGTGGCTGCCGCGGCGGCGGTCAGGGCGGCGTTGCGGATCGAGCGCAGGCGGTGCAGCGCCTTGTCGGGCCCGGTGCCGAAGTGGTCGTGCAGCAGCCGGTACTCGGCGTACAGGGCGTCGTACGCGTCGGCCCGGTCCGGGTCGGGCGTGTAGGCGGCGCGCTCGACGCGACCCATCGCGGCGGCGCCCGCACGGACGTTTGGGTAGGCCCCCGCCGCGACGGCCGCGTGGATGGCGGAGCCCACCGCGGGGCCCTGGGTGGAGACCGCGAGCGAGACCGGGCGGCGCAGCACGTCCGCGTAGATCTGCATCAGCAGCGCGTTCTTCTTCAGGCCGCCGGTGACGATGAACTCGGTCACCGGGACGCCGCCCTGCTCAAGGGCGTCGACGATGGCGCGGGTGCCGAAGGCGGTGGCCTCCAGCAGAGCGCGGTAGATCTCCTCCGGACGGGTGGCCAGGGTGAGCCCGACGATGACGCCGGAGAGATGGTGGTCGACCAGGGTGGAGCGGTTGCCGTTCATCCAGTCCAGCGCCACCAGGCCGTGGCCGCCGACCGGCTGGTCCGCCGCCTTGCGGGTGAGCAACTGGTGGATGTCCTCGCCGAGTTCGGCCGCCTCTGCGAGGTAGTCGGCGGGTACGCCCTGGCCGGTCCACCACGCAAAGATGTCGCCGACCGCGCTCTGCCCGGCCTCGTAGCCGTAGCTGCCGGCGATGATGCCGCCGTCGACCACACCGCAGATGCCGGGGACGTCCGCCAGGGTGGACCCGTTGACGACGTGGCAGGTGGAGGTGCCCATGATGGCGAGGAGCCGGCCGTTCTCGACGGCCTGGGCCGCGGGGGCGGCGACGTGCGCGTCGACGTTGCCGGCGGCCACCGCGATGCCCTCGGGCAGGCCTGTCCAGGCGGCGGCCTGCGCGGTCAGCGAGCCGACCCGGGAGCCGAGCGGGGAGAGCGGGTGGTCGAGCCGGGTGGCGGCGAAGTCCGCGAAGTCGGGGTGCAGGGCGGCGAGGTAGTCGGCGCTCGGGTACTGGCCGTCCTGGAAGATGCCCTTGTACCCGGCGGTGCAGGTGTTCCGGGTCTCGGTGCCGCAGAGCTGCCAGACGATCCAGTCGGCCGCCTCGATCCAGCGCTCGATGGCGGCGTAGGTCGGCGGGTCCTCCTCCAGCACCTGGAGCGCCTTGGCGTACTGCCACTCGGCGGAGATCTTCCCGCCGTAGCGCGAGATCCACTTCTCGCCGCGCTGGTGGGCCAGTTCGTTGATCCGGTCGGCCTGGTGCTGCGCCGCGTGGTGCTTCCACAGCTTCGGCCAGGCGTGCGGCCGGGCGGCGAACTCCTCGACCTCGGCGAGCGGGGTGCCGTCGGCCAGCACGGGCAGGACAGTGCAGGCGGTGAAGTCGGTGGCGATGCCGATGACGTCGGCCGGGTCGATGCCGGCTGCGGCAACGGCGGCCGGGACGGCGGTGCGCAGCACCTCGCGCCAGTCGTCGGGGTGCTGGAGGGCCCAGTCGGGCGGCAGCGTGGCCCCGCCGACCGGCAGTGTCCGGTCGATGACGGCGTGGGCGTAGTCGTGGACGGCGGAGGCGAGTTCCTCACCGTCGGCGACCCGCACCACCACGGCGCGCCCGGAGAGCGTGCCGAAGTCGATTCCGACGACGTACTGCTGCGGGTCGTCAGGCGCAGGAGTCACGGTCACGTCATCAGTCCTTCGTCCGGTGCGGGGGTGTCGGTGGGTGGTGGGAGGCAGGCCGCCGAGTCGTCCACCCGGAGGATGTCGGGCTCGGCGGCCTGCGGGCCCGCGCCGCGCCCACCCTCAGAGGTGCGGAACGGGGTCCGGGAAGCACGCGCCGCCGTTGCCGTCGCCGTGTCCGGGGATGGGCGGCGTCGGGGTCGTGGTGCGGGCGCTCCGGGAAATTGTGAGCGCTAACAATTGGCCTGTCAAGACATGCCTCGTAACCCGCTGTCAACGGGAACGAAACAAGGTCGTGGCCCGACCTGCCGGCTCCCGAGGGACGACGGCCACCGGTGGCGCGAGATGGATCCTGGCCGGCGGCGCAGCCGTCCTCCCCCTCCCGCTCCTCCTACGGGCCGGCCTCGACAACGGCGACTCGACGCCTCCTGGCGCCACCACGCCGACCGTGACCGCCAACGCCACCACACTGGCCGCCACCAGCACGACGACGCCACCGCGGCCCGACTGCCGCCCCACCCGTCACCCGAGGAGCAACGCACCCGCATCGAACGAGGAGTTCGGTGAGGGCGACGGACGTGCCGACGACCACTCGTTGCCGCACGGCCCTCTCCTTCCTGTTGCGACGGGGCGGGATCGGCTCAGGGCCTGCGCCCCACGTGCGCGGAGCCGCCGTTCGTGATCGCTTCGACCTCCGCCGGCGACGCCATGGACACGTCTGCGAGCCCGGTCATGACCAGGGCGTCGTGGGCCGTTCCGCTGGCCAGGGCCCGTTCCAGGCCACGCCGGTCAGCAGGCCGTCGATCAGCCCGGCGGCGAAACCGTCCCCGGAGCCGATGCGGTCCGGGTCGAGCCGAGGCAGCTTCCCGGGAACCGCGCTTGCCCTGGTGCGCGTGCGCGGCCATCGAGTCGGGAATGCGCAAGCCTTGACTGGGCTTCCGCGTCTACTTGATAGTGATGGCCGCACCGCACTCCTGGCGCGGCGACACCGTCGAAACTCTTGGCATTCCCTGTCGACCGCAATTGTTAGCGCTAACAGTCACCCGGAGTACGAAGCCGGATCGGACCGCCCCCAGGGGGGGCAGGCGCGCCGCCGATTCGGCCACGGCGAGGCTCTTGGTATCGCACCGAACAAGGGAGTCCATGCATGCTGCCCACCCTTCGCGCTGATCGCCGACCTCTGCGGGAACTGCTCGCCGCCCTCGTCACGGTCGCACTCGCCCTGACCGGCGTCCTCGCCCTTGCCGGCACGTCTCAGGCCGCCACGCAGGAACCGTGTGACATCTACGCCGCGGGCGGCACGCCGTGTGTCGCGGCGCACAGTACGACCCGCGCGCTGTTCGCCTCCTACAGCGGTCCGCTGTACCAGGTGCAGCGGACCTCGGACAGCGCGTCGCAGAACATCGGGGTACTGTCCGCCGGCGGCGTCGCCGACGCCGCGGCGCAGGACTCGTTCTGCGCGGGCACCGTCTGCACCATCACCCGCGTCTACGACCAGACCGGCAACAGCGGCAACACCCTGGTCTACCAGGGTCCCGGCGGGACCGGCGGCGCCGACACGGCCGCCCCCGCGACCACCGAAGCGGTGACCGTAGGCGGCCAGAAGGCGTACGCGCTCTACATCAACCCCGGCAACAGCTACTTCGCCAACGGCTCGGGCGTGCCGACCGGCAGCTCACCCGAGGGCGCATACATGATCACCAGCGGCACCCACGTCAACAACGGCTGCTGCTTCGACTACGGCAACACCGAGACCGACCACCACGCCGACGGCAACGGCGCCATGGACGCGATCAACTTCGGCACGGAATGCTGGTTCGGCGGCTGCAGCGGAACCGGGCCCTGGGTACAGGCGGACCTGGAGAACGGCCTGTTCACCGGCGGCAGCAGGGCGTGGAACCCGAACCAGGTCTCCGAGACCAGCCACTTCGTCACCGCGATGCTCAAGAACAACGGCACCACCCAGATGGCACTCAAGGGCGCCGACGCCCAGTCCGGGAGCCTGACCCAGTTCTACAGCGGCGCACTGCCCAGCGGATACAACCCGATGCACAAGCAGGGCGCCATCATCCTGGGCAGCGGCGGCGACTGCTGCCAGACCAACCGCAACGAGAGCGCGGGCACCTTCTACGAGGGTGCCATGGTCAAGGGCTACCCCTCCGACGCCACCGACGCCGCCGTCCAGGCCAACGTCACCGCGGCCGGCTACCGCACCAACACCACCACCCCCCTTCACGCCGGGCGCGAAGGTGTCGCTCCAGGCCACCAGCTCCTGCTGCACCAGCGACTACCTGCAGCACGACACGAGCGACGACAAGGTCGTGATCGCGCCAGTGACCTCCGGTAGTTCCGCCACGGACAAGGGCAACGCCACCTGGATCGTCCGCGCAGGCCTGGCCAACAGCAGCTGCGTCTCCTTCGAGGCGGCCAACGCTTCCGGCAGTTACCTCAGGCACTACGCGTTCCAGCTCCACCTCCAGCCCAATGCCGGCACCAGCCAGTTCGCCGCCGACGCCACCTTCTGCCCCAAGCCCGGAAACAGCGGCACGGGCTACTCCCTGCAGTCCTTCAACTACCCGGCCAAGTACGTCCGCCACTACGCCCTGACCGCCTACATCGCGAGCAACGGCGGAACCAACGCCTGGGACTCCGCGTCCTCGTGGGCCCAGGACACCAGCTGGCTCGCCGCCACCCCCTGGAGCTGACCAGCAACCCGCCCCGGGTCCGGTGCCGAAGACCGCCGAATCCGCGCCGGCTCCGGGCACGTCAACCCGACCCCCGCCGCCCGCACAGCCGGGCACCGGGAGTTCGTCGAGGCTCACCTCACACCCCACCCAGTGAAAAGAGTCCTTCATGACCAAGCAACCGTGGATCCGCCGCGCCGGTCGCGCGCTCCTCTCGGCCGGCACAACCGCCGTGCTCGCCGCCGGCCTGCTCACCGCCACGGCCACCACCTCGCAGGCCGCCACCCAGCAGCCGTGCGACATCTACGCCGCGGGCGGCACCCCGTGCGTCGCCGCGCACAGCACCACCCGCGCCCTGTACGCGGGGTACGGCGGCCCGCTGTACCAGGTCAGGCGCGCCTCCGACAGCGCGACCAAGGACATCGGCGTCCTGAGCACCGGCGGATACGCCGACGCCGCCGCGCAGGATGCCTTCTGCGCGAACACCAGCTGCGTCATCACCGTCATCTACGACGAGTCCGGCAAGGGCAACCACCTCACCCAGGCACCCGCAGGCGGAGCCGCCGGCGGGCCGGACAACCTCGCCAACGCCTTCGAGGCGCCGGTCACCGTCGGCGGCCACAAGGCGTACGGCGTCTACGTGGCCCCCGGCACCGGCTACCGCAACGACCACACCAACGGCATCGCCACCGGCGACCAGCCCGAGGGCATGTACGCGATCTTCAACGGCAAGCACTTCAACGACGGCTGCTGCTTCGACTACGGCAACGCCGAGACCAACGACCACGACACCGGCAACGGCCACATGGAGGCCATCTACTTCGGCAACAACAAGGTCTGGGGCTCCGGCAGCGGCAACGGCCCGTGGGTGATGGCCGACCTGGAGAACGGCCTGTTCTCCGGCGTGAACACCCGCTTCAACGCCGGCGACCCCACCGTCACCAACCGGTTCCTGAGCGCCATGGTCAAGGGCGCCCCGAACCAGTGGGCCATCCGCGGCGGCGACGCGCAGTCGGGCAGCCTGTCCACCTTCTACAGCGGCGTGCGCCCCAACGCCTCCGGCTACAACCCGATGCACAAGGAAGGTTCGATCATCCTGGGCATCGGCGGTGACAACAGCAAGGGTGCCCAAGGCACCTTCTACGAAGGCGTGATGACCTCGGGCTACCCCTCGGACGCCACCGAGAACGCCGTACAGGCCAACATCACCGCCGCCGGCTACAGCAGCGCCTCGACCAGCACCGGCTCGCTGACGCCCGGCTCCCGGATCTCCCTCCAGGCCACCACCGCCCCCTGCTGCACCTCTGACTACCTCCGCCACGACGACGCCGACAACAAGGTCGTCATCTCCACCATCAACTCCTCCAGCTCGGCCACCGACAAGGCCGACGCCACCTGGATCGTCCGCGCCGGCCTGGCCAACACCTCCTGCCTGTCCTTCGAGTCCGTCGACAACCCCGGCCAGTTCCTGCACCACTACAACTACGAGCTCTACCTGAGCGCCGACACCGGCAGCGGCTCCTTCGCGCAGGACGCCACCTTCTGCCCCACCACGGGCAACAGCGGGGTCGGCCACTCCTTCCAGTCCGTCAACTTCCCGACGAAGTACCTCCGCCACTACAACTTCACGGCCTACATCGCCAGCAACGGCGGAACCAACGCCTGGGACTCCACGTCCTCGTGGGCCCAGGACACCAGCTGGCTCACCGCCTCTCCCTGGAGCTGACGGAAACACTGTCCGGCGCGGCCGGGTGTGATGACGGTGCCGTCGGCGTCGAGCAGCTCCTGCTGGTCGACGCCGACGGCACCGTTCCACGTCCCGGCCCCCCTTCCTGCCAGGGGAGCACCGAATGAGCACCGTGGCCCTGACCTTCGACGACGGCCCACACCCCGACAGCACGCCCGCCCTGCTCGACGCGCTGACCCGGGCCGGCGTCCGAGCCACCTTCTTCGTGTGCGGCGACCAGGTCGTCCGTCACCCGGAGTTGCTGGGCGCCCTGCACGAGGCCGGGATGTGGCTGGGCAACCACAGTCACACCCACCCGCACCTGACGGGCCTCGACGACCACGCGCTGCGGCGTGAACTCCGGTTGCCACAACGGCTGTTGCACCGAATGACCGGCAGCTACCCGACCCTCTTCCGCCCACCCTACTGCGACACCGACGCCCGGGTGCGCGGCGCCGCGGCGGCACTCGGACTCACCGAGGTGCTGTGCACCACCGACACCCGTGACTGGGCGGGCGCCGACGCCGAGGCCATCGTGCGCGCAGCCCGGGACGAACCGCCGGGCGGCGTGGTGCTGATGCACGACCACGGCCGCCAGAGCACCGTCGAGGCCGTACCACATCTGCTGGCGGCCTGGGCCGAGCGGGGACTGCGGCCGGGACCGGTCCCGCCTCGATGACGGCGCCACAGCCGACAGTTGACGACTCTCCGTCACAGTGAGGAGCCACCTTGCCCTACAGCATCCGCGCGGGCGGCCTGGAACGGCACACCGCCGCAGAGGTCCTGCGCGTCGAGCCCTGGGGACCGGACGCCGTCCGCGTGCGGGCCTCGGCCGGGACCATCGATCCCGCTGCCCCCGGTGCGCTGGAGAGCCCTTCGCCCTCCCCGCACGCCGAGCTGTCGGTATCGGACGACGGCTGTGCCCGCCTGGTCAACGGACGCCTCGCGGTCGAGGCCTCCACGGACGGCCGACTGACGTTCCGTCATGCCGCGTCGGGCCGCGAACTGCTCGCCGAGAAGAGCCCGCACGCGCATCCCGCCGGCCATCGCGTCCACGCGGCGGCCGGCCGGACGGAGCAGCACTTCGCGGCCTACGGCGGTGAACGGCTGCACGGCCTGGGCCAGCATCCGCACGGGCACCTGGACCAGAAGGGCTGTGTGATCGACCTCGTCCAGAGCAACACCGTAGCCGCCATCCCCTTCCTGCACTCCTCGCGCGGCTACGGACTGCTGTGGAACAACCCCGCCACCGGCCGCGTCGAACTGGGTGCCGACACCACCGGGTGGACCGCCGACGCCGGTGGGCGCATCGACTACTGGATCACCGCCGGCGACACCCCGGCCCGGATCCTGGACTCCTACACCCGGGCCACCGGCCGCCCGCCGCTCCTGCCCGAATGGGCGTCCGGTTTCTGGCAGTCGAAGCTGCGCTACCGCACCCAGGACGAACTCCTGGCCGTGGCACGGCAGTACAAGGAGCGTGGACTGCCGCTGTCCGTCATCGTCTGCGACTTCTTCCACTGGCCGAGGATGGGCGACTGGCGCTTCGAGGAGAGCGAATGGCCCGACCCCGCCGCCATGGTCGAGGAACTGACGGACCTCGGGGTGAGACTCGCCGTCTCGGTGTGGCCCACCGTCGAGCCCGGCAGTGACACCCACGACGAGCTGCGTTCGGCCGGGCACCTCGTGCGCGACGCCGACGGCGGCTTGCTCACCTACCCGTGGCCGTCGCGGTACAGCGCGGATGCGCTGATCCGCCCCATGGCCTACTACGACGCCACCCACCCCGGCGCCCGCGCCGCGCTGTGGCAGCGACTGAACGACAACTACCGCTCTCTGGGCGTGGCGTGCTTCTGGCTGGACGCGTGCGAGCCCGACCTGCCCCGGGACCGGGCCGACCGCGCGGTCTACGCGGCCGGCCGGGCCGCCGAGGCCGCGAACCTCTACCCGCTGGAGCACACCCGCGCGGTGGCCGACGGCCTGCGCGCGGCGGGTGAGGACCGGCCGCTGTCGCTGGTCCGCTCCGCCTGGGCCGGCAGCCAGCGGCACGGGGCGCTGCTGTGGTCCGGCGACATCCCCACCACCTTCGACTCCCTCGCGCGCCAGATCAGGGCCGGGCTGAACGTCGCGATGAGCGGCATCCCCTGGTGGAACACCGACATCGGCGGCTTCTTCGGCGGCGCCCCGGACGACCCCGCGTACCGCGAACTGCTGATCCGGTGGTTCCAGTACGGCACCTTCAGCCCCGTCATGCGGCTGCACGGGGACCGCGAGCCCAACCACCCCACGTTCTCCGCGGACATGACCGGCGGGCCGAACGAGCTCTGGTCGTACGGGGACGAGGCTTACGGCATCCTCCGTGACCACCTGTTGCTGCGCGAGCGTCTGCGCCCCTACCTGAGGCAACTGTCCGAGGACGCCCACCGCACCGGCGCCCCGCCGATGCGCCCGCTGTTCTTCGACTTCCCCGAGGACGAGCAGGCCTGGGACGTGGACGACCAGTTCCTGCTCGGCCCCGACGTGCTGGTGGCACCCGTGTACGAGGCCGGCGCCCGGGCCCGCCGGGTGTACCTGCCGTCCGGCGCCCGCTGGCTCGACCTGGTCAGCGGACAGGTGCTGGAGGGCGGAACGACGCACGACGCCGAGGCCCCGCTGGAACGCATCCCGGTCCTCGTACGGGAAGGGGCCGAGGTCGCGGCCCGGCTCGGCTGAAGCGGCCGGAACAACAGGAACGGCGGGCGAGACCGCGTCACCGTCCACCTGGGTGGCGTCGACGACCGTGATGTTCGCATGGTCGTCGACGTCGACCGTCCGGGTCCGACAGTCGACGACCACGCGGGTCACGGACAGGAAGCAGGTCGGCTGCCGACGCGGACGCGGAACTCACATGGCAAACCCCTCGGGCAGGTTGGGCTCGACGGCGAACGTCGAAGCGCATCGACGCTGACATGAACCAGATTGGCTGTCAACCACCCCTGCACAGAAGGAATTTGGATTTGTTCAGGGCCTTGCTGAACCGGTAACACGCCATTAGTCTCGCCGAAACATCCAAGCGCTTCGACATCCTCCGCGGGGAAGGGCTGGCCCACCATGACCACCGAGCTGAACCGGAGAAGGTTCCTGTCCGCCGGCGCATCGATCGCGGGAGCCGTCGCCATGGCGCCGCTGCTCTCCGCCTGCGGCGGCGGCTCGCACCAGAAGACCGGGGCGAACACCTCGTCGGGCCTCAAGGTGGCACTACCGGCCTTCCTGCCGAGCACGGCCCTCACGCCGGACATCGCGTCGGTCGCGGGCGGCGCCGACGCGGCGACGGACCCCGGCTTCCTCAGCTACCCGGCCGCCCCGGCCGCCACGGTGTCCGGCCCGCCCGGCAAGGGCGGCAGCTACACGGCGGTCACCCCGCTGTGGGGCACCGTGCCACAGCCCGGCAACTCCTTCTACCAGGCCATGAACAAGGCCCTGGGCGTGAACCTCACCATGAAGCCGGCCGACGGGAACAACTACCACACCATCGTGCCGACCATGACGGCCGCCAAGAAGCTGCCCGACTGGATCAACCTGCCGGCCTGGTGGAACCCCAACTTCAACACGGGCGAGCTGGCCCGGACCCAGTTCGCGGACCTGACACCTCACCTCTCCGGCGACAACGTCAAGAAGTACCCCAACCTGGCCGCCCTCCCCACCGGTGCCTGGCAGACAGGCGTCTGGGGCGACAAGCTCTACGGCATCCCCTGCTTCGCCACCACGTTCCCCGGCCCCGGTGGCGTCTTCCACCGCAGGGACCTCCTCGAATCGCGCGGGATCACCAATGCCCAGGTGAAGTCCCCCGCCGACCTGATGAACCTCGGCAAGGAGCTGACCGACGCCAAGCGCGGCGTGTGGGCCTTCGACGACGTGTGGACCTACCTCTACCCCTCCTTCGGCGCGCCCGTGAAGTGGAAGGTCGACAGCGGCAAGCTGGTCCACCTCTTCGAGACCCAGGAGTTCCTGGAAGCCCTCGACTGGCACTACCGCCTGGCCACCTCCGGGTACATGCACCCGGACGCGCTCGCGGGCGACGGCGCCAACCAGGGCACCCGCTTCTACGCCGGAAAGGTGCTGATCGCGGGCGGCGGGCTGGGTGCCTGGAATCTCGCCGACTACCAGTCCGGTGTCGCCGCCGACCCGAACTACCGGCGCGGTGCCTTCGACATCCTGACCGCCGACGGCAAGAGCACGCCGGTGGCCTACATGGGCGCCCCCAGCAGCATGATCAGCTACCTCAACGCCGACCTGAAGCCGGATCAGATAGCGGAACTGCTCGCGGTGGCGAACTACCTGGCCGCACCGTACGGCTCGGCCGAGTACACGATGACCAACTTCGGGGTCGAGGGCGTCCACCACAATCGGGTCAACGGCGTGCCGACCTTCACCGACGAGGGCAAGAAGAACGTCCAGGCAACCACCTTCCCCTTCCTCTCCTCCGGCTCGTCCGTGATCAGCAACCCGGGCGGCGACGTCGTCACCAAGGACTACTCCGCCTGGCAGGCCGCCAACGTCAAGGCCCTGGTCAAGCCGCCCTTCTGGGCCATGAACTACAGCATGCCGCAGGACATCGCCACAGCCGAGGCGGCGCAGGCCGTCAACGACACCATCATCGACTGCTACCACGGGAAGAAGAAGGTCTCCGACGTCCAGGCGGCGGTCTCCACCTGGAAGTCCGGCCAGGGGGCGCGGCTCAAGCGGTGGATGACCGAGAACGTCCTCGACAAGTACGGCGCCGGCCAGTGAGCACCGCGCGGTCGGAACGCCGGGCAGCGCCCACCCGGTTGAGCCGGCGGATCAGGCTGCGGCGGGACAAGTCGCTGCTACTGATGACGATACCCGCGGTCGTCCTGCTCCTGGTGTTCAACTACGCGCCGCTGTTCGGCCTGGTGACCGCGTTCCAGAGCTACGACCCACTGGTCGGTGTCTGGCACAGCGACTGGGTCGGGCTCGACCAGTTCCAGGCGCTCTTCGGCGACCCGCTGTTCTGGGAGTCGATGAAGAACACGCTGTACCTGAGCTGCGTCCAGCTGGTCCTGTTCTTCCCGATCCCGATCGCGCTCGCCCTGCTGCTCAACTCGGTGCTGAGCGAGCGGATGCGCAACTTCATCCAGTCCGTGCTCTACCTGCCGCACTTCTTCTCGTGGGTGCTGGCCCTGACGATCTTCCAGCAGATGCTGGGCGGCGCCGGCCTGCTCAACCAGTTCCTGCGTCAGCACGGGATCGGCACCTGGGACATCATGACCGACCCGCACACCTTCGCGTTGCTGGTCACCTCCCAGGCGATCTGGAAGGAGGCGGGCTGGGGAATCATCGTCTTCCTCGCCGCGCTGAGTGCGATCAACACCGAGCTGTACGAGGCGGCGGCCGCCGACGGTGCGGGACGGTGGCGGCGGATGTGGCACATCACCCTGCCCGGCCTGCGCGGTGTGGTCATGCTGATGCTGGTGCTGCGCCTGGGCAACGCTCTGTCGGTCGGCTTCGAGCAGTTCCTGATCCAGCGGACGGCGGTCGGCCACGACGCGGCCGACGTGCTGGACACCTTCTCCTTCTACTACGGCATCGCCGCCGGCAACTACAGCTACGGCGCGGCGGCCGGGCTCTTCAAGAGCCTGGTCTCGCTGCTGCTGCTCTGGGGGGCCAACCGGCTGGCGCACGCCTTCGGCGAGGACGGGCTCTACCGGAAATGACCAACACACTCAGCATCGGCCGCGGCAAGCGCACACGCAACGCGGTGACCGCTCCCCCACGCTCCGCCCGGACCGCACGCCCGCCCTGGCAGGAGCCGCCGACCACGATCGGCCAGGCCGCCAAGGGGCTGACGCTCGGCGGGGTTCTGGCGGTCGTCCTGGTCCCGCTCTGGATCATCGTGGTCACCAGCTTCTCCACCCCCGGGGCCGTCAACCGGGCCGGCGGGATGGTGATCTGGCCGGACGGCCTGACCGTCGAGGCCTACCGCGCGATGCTGGACAACCCGACGGTGCTCACCGCGCTGCTGGTGAGCCTCGGCATCACCGGCGTCGGCACGGCAGTGTCCATGGTGGTGTCGATCCTGTGCGCCTACGGGCTCTCGCGCCCGCGCTCGCTCGGCCACCGCTTCATCCTGCTGCTGCTGGTCGTCACCATGTTCGTCGGCGGCGGCCTGATCCCGACCTTCCTGGTGGTCACCGGACTCGGCGGCTACGACCAGTGGTGGGCACTGATCCTGCCCAGCGCGGTCTCCGTCTTCAACATCCTGGTGCTGCGCGCCTTCTACTCCGAGACCTCCGCCGAACTGATCGACGCGGCCCGGATGGACGGCGCCGGCGACTGGCGGATCCTCTGGTCGGTGGTCCTGCCCACCTCGCGCGCCGTGACCGCGGTGATCGCGCTCTTCTATGGCGTGGGCTACTGGAACTCGTTCTTCAACGTCATGCTCTACATGCCGACCGACAGCCAGAAGTGGCCGCTGCAGTACGTCCTGCTCACCTACGTCAACCGGGGCAACGGAATGCCGGGTTCGGTCAACTCCGGCTTCGGCAGCACACACGCCCAGACCGCGCCGCTCTCCTTGCAGATGGCAGTGGTGGTCCTCACCCTGGTGCCGCTCGTTGTCGTCTACCCCTTCATCCAGAAGCACCTGCGAACCGGCGTGCTGACCGGGGCGATCAAGGGCTGACCCGGCCTCGCCCCCGGTGGCTCGCAGCGAACGGAGCGGTCCCGGCACACACCTCCCCGGCACGCACCTCCCCGGCACCCACCGGGACCGCTCTCCACCCCGACCCGAAGGAGCAGGACCGATGGTGACACTCGCCGACGTGGCCAGGCACGCCGGCGTCTCGGCAAGCACCGTCAGCTACGCGCTCAGCGGCAAGCGCTCGATCTCGACACAGACCCGGCAGCGAATCGAACGGGCCGTCACCGACCTCGGCTACCACCCGAACGCCGGCGCCCGGGCGCTGGCCGGCAAGCGTTCGCACATCATCGCCCTGGTGGTGCCGCTGCACACCGAGGTCTACGTGCCGACCATGATGGAGATCGCCATCGCGGTCACCGTCGCGGCCCGGGACCATGGCTACGACGTGCTCCTGCTCACCAACGACGAGGGCCCCGAAGGGGTGCAGCGCGTCGCCGCCAGCGGGCTGGCCGACGGCGTGATCCTGATGGACATCCGGCTGGACGACGACCGCATCCCGGTGTTGCACGCCCAGCGCACCGCGGCCGCGCTCATCGGGCTGCCCGACGACCCGTCCGGGCTGGCCTGCGTCGACCACGACTTCGCCACCTCGGGCGCCCTGTGCGCCGACCACCTGGCCGACCTCGGCCACCGCGACATCGCCTTCATCGGCTACGGCAGCGCCGTCTACCGGCGGCACGCCGGTTACGCCGAGCGGACCCTGAACGGCTTCCGCTCCCGGGCCGAGCAGCGCGGCCTGCGCTTCCTGCACCGACCCTGCGAGGGCACCTACGAGAGCACCGCCGGCACCCTGGCCCGGATCCTCGCGGACCGCCCGGACACCACCGGCTTCGTGGTGCAGAACGAGGGCGCGATCGGCCCGCTGCTCAGCCTGCTGCGCGCCGGCGGGCGGACCGTTCCGGAGGACGCGTCGGTGATCGCCATCTGCCCCGAGCAGCTGGCCGAGCAGCACGCGCCCAGGCTTACCTCCGTGACGGGCCCGAAGAAGGAGCTCGGCCGGGTGGCCGTGGAGCAGGTCCTGGCCCGGATCGCCGCAGTAGCAGCGGGCACCGAGCCGGCGGACGAACTGGTCCTGACGCCACCGGAGCTGGTGGTCCGTGAGAGCACCGGCCCGGCCCCGGTGCGCGGTCCACGCCAATGACGCCACCTTGACACGCCGTCAGCACGCCCTCCCCTCCCCACGCGAGGAAGACCACCATGTCCGAAGAGCGCCAGACGATCCGCTGGGGCCACCAGGCCCTGAGCGTGGAGATCGCCCTCGGCGAGGACGGCACCGCCCGCCTGGTCCACATCGGCCCGCCCTGCCGGCCCATCGGCGCTCCGCGTCCCGGCGCGCCGCTGCCCCTGGTGGAGGTGACCGCGGGGGGCCAGGGCCGCCACTGGTCGGGCCGGCACCTCATCGACACCGGCATCGGGGCGCGGCTGCGCCACCGGTCCCACCGCGCCACTTCATAGCCACCTGGTCCGGGAGTGACGCCAATCCCTCCGCCTTCCGGTTCAACGGCGCCGCCTGCGCGATCGGCTGAGCCCGCATGACCGGTGGCGCCCCGGCCGCCCCGAACAGCCGGGGCGCCACTCGCGAAGAACCATCCCCACGAAAGGAATTGACCACGTGTCAGGCCAGCAACAGCCGGACAGCACTGTCACCAACCCCGTGATCCCCGGGTTCCACCCCGATCCCAGCATCTGCCGGGTCGGCGACGACTACTACCTCGTCTGCTCCAGCTTCGAGTACTTCCCCGGCATCCCCGTCTTCCACAGCCGCGACCTGGTGAACTGGACCCAGATCGGCAACGCCCTGGACCGGCCGAGCCAGCTGCGCCTGCCCCGCGACATGCCCTCCTCCGCCGGTATCTTCGCGCCCACCCTGCGCCACCACGACGGCCGCTTCCGGCTGATCGTCACCAACGTCGGCGACGGCGGCAACATGCTCTTCACCGCCACCGACCCGGCCGGCCCCTGGTCCGACCCGCTCCGGCTGCCAGATGTCCCCGGCATCGACCCGGACCTCGCCTGGGACGAGGACGGCACCTGCTGGTGCACCGTCGCCGGCGTCTCCCAGGTCCGGATCGACCCGGCGACCGGAAGGACCTCCGGCGAGCCGCGCAAGCTCTGGTCCGGCACCCCCGGTGCACTGGCCCCCGAGGCGCCGCACCTGTACCGGATCGGCGAGTACTGGTACCTGATGATCTCCGAGGGCGGCACCGAGCGCGGCCACAGCGTCGCCATCTCCCGCGCCGACTCCCCCTCAGGTCCCTTCGAGCCGTGCCCGGCCAACCCGATCCTGACCCACCGCGGCACCAGCCACCCGATCCAGAACACCGGCCACGCCGACCTGGTGCAGGCCCCCGACGGCTCCTGGTGGATGGTGCTGCTCGCCGTGCGGCCGGGCGGCGGCACACCGGGCTGGCACGTGCTCGGCCGCGAGACCTTCCTCGCACCGGTGAGCTGGGTCGACGGCTGGCCCGTGGTCGGCGCGCTCTCGTCGGAGATGCCCGCGCCCGCATGGCCGCTCCAGCCCGCGCCCAGCGTTGCGGTCCGGGACGACTTCGACCAGGCCGAGCTGCACCCGCGCTGGATCTCGGTGCGGGAGCGCCGCGCCGAGCTCTGCACCACCAAGGAACGGTCCGGCTGGCTGACCCTGCACGCCGCCGGCGCCTCCCCGGACGAGCCCGACCTGGTGTTCGTCGGCCGGCGCCAGCAGCACCTGACCTGCCGGGTCCGCACGCTGGTCGACGCGACCGCCGGCCGCGGCGGGCTGGCCGTGCGGCTGGACGAGCAGCACCACTACGAGATCGAGGCCGGCGACGGCCAGGTGCGCGTCCTCGCCCGGATCGGCCCACTGCGCACCGAGGTGGCCGCCAATCCGCTGCCCGCAGGACCGGTGGTCCTCGGCCTCGGGATCGCCCCGGCACCGCCGCAGGGCTCGCGAACCGGCCCCGATCTGCTCTCCTTCGGCGTCGAGCAACCGGACGGCAGCTTCGCCGTGCTCGCCACCCTCGACGGCCGCTACCTGTCCACCGAAGTGGCCGGCGGCTTCACCGGCCGGGTCATCGGCATGTACGCCGCGGCCGGCACCGTCCACTTCGACTGGTTCGACTACGAGCCCCTCCCCCTTCCCTGATCGTCCGTCAGGGCTCCCCCACCCCCGTTTCACACGAAAGGGACACCCGTGAACGACGCACAGCAGACCGCACGCCCGCGCAACCGCCGGCTCCACCGCACGGCCTGTCTCGTGGTGGCGCTGGTCACCGCGGGCAGCCTCGCCGGCGGCACAGCCGTCGCCGCACCGGCCGAGCCGGCCAAGGACCGGGCCCGGGCGGCCTGGGTCCCGAGCGACCCGATGGCCGCGGTCGCCGCGATGCAGCCCAGCTGGAACCTCGGCAACACCTTCGACGCCCTCCCCGACGAGACCTCCTGGGGCAACCCGCTCACCACCAAAGCGACCTTCGACGGCCTCAAGGCGCAGGGCTTCCGCAGTGTCCGCATCCCCGTCACCTGGTACCCCCACCAGTCCACCACCGCGCCGTACACCATCGACGCGACGTGGATGGCCCGGGTCAAGCAGGTGGTCGACTGGGCGCTGGCGGACGGCCTCTACGTCGAGATCAACGTCCACCACGACTCGTGGCAGTGGATCGCGAACATGTCCGCCGACCACGACAACGTCATGGCCCGGTTCGACTCGACCTGGCAGCAGATCGCCACCGTCTTCAAGGACGAGCCGCGCGCGCTGCTCATGGAGAGCATCAACGAGCCGCAGTTCTCCAACGCGACCGACGCCCAGAAGACCCAGTACCTGCGCGAGCTCAACACCTCCTTCCACCGCATCGTCCGCAACTCCGGGGGGCGGAACAAGGACCGCCTGCTGGTCCTGCCCTCGGAGGAGACCAACAACGCCCAGCACTGGCTCGACGACCTGTCGACGACGATGAACTCGCTGCACGACCGCAACCTGGTGGCGACCGTGCACTACTACAGCTGGTACCCGTTCAGCGTGAACATCGCCAACGGCACGACCTACGACGCCACGGCCCAGGCCGACCTGAACGACGGCTTCGCCCGGGTGCACGACACCTTCGTCGCCAAGGGCGTCCCCGTCTACCTCGGCGAGTACGGCCTGCTCACCTCCCCCTACTCCGGCGTGGTCGAGCGCGGGGAGATGCTGAAGTACTTCGAGCACGTCAACTACGAGGCGCGGGTCAACGGCATGACCTCCGCCGTCTGGGACGCCTCCAACGACTTCCTGAACCGCTCCACCATGCAGTGGCAGGTCCCCGAGATGAAGGCCCTGATCCAGACCTCCTGGCGGACCCGCTCGGGCACCGCCTCCACCGACAACCTCTTCCTGCCGAACTCCGGCCCCCTCACCGCCCGGACCATCACCCTGAACCCCAACGGACAGTGGTTCACCGGGGTGTGGCAGGGCAACACCCCGCTGATCCCGTACCGCGACTACACCCTCAACGGCGACCAGCTCACGCTGACGGCGACCGCCCTCACCCGGCTGGCCGGCAACCGCGCCGCCGGGGTCAACGCCACCCTCGAGGTCCGGTACTCCGACGGCGTGCCGTGGAAGCTCTTCGTGCGCTCGTACGACCAGCCCGTGCTGTCCGACGCCACCGGAACCGCCGACGGGCTTACCATCCCGACCCGGTTCAACGGTTCCCTGCTGGCCAACGTGGAGTCCACGTACGCCGACGGCACCGCCGCCGGCCCGGCCTCCTGGACCACCTACCAGTCGTTCGACAACTACCGCGCCGACTACGGCGCCGACACCACCACCGTCAAGGCCGACTTCCTCAAGTCGCTCAAGGACGACGCCCCGGTGACGCTCACCTTCCGCTACTGGACCGGCGCCACCGTCACCTACCACGTGACCAAGTCCGGCAACACGGTGACCGGCACCGCCTCCTGACCAGCCCCCCGCCCGCCCGGCTGCCGGTCCCCACCTGCGGCCGGGCGCCTTCCCGAGATGAGCCCTCCATGTTCTCCCTACGGTCCCACGGGCGGCGGCTGCGTCTTCTCGCAACCACCGCACTGATGCTCACCGCGTGCGTCACCGCATCCACCGGCGCGACCGCCCAGGCCGCACCGGGCAGCCCTGCGCTCACCCCGCCGCTGGGCTGGAACAGCTGGAACAGCTTCGGGTGCGGTGTCAACGAGTCACAGATCCGCCAGGCCGCCGACGCAATGGTGTCCTCGGGCATGAAGGCCGCCGGCTACCAGTACGTCGTCGTCGACGACTGCTGGTTCGACCCGCAGCGTGACGGCGCGGGCAACCTCCGGGCCGGCCCGACCAAGTTCCCCAGCGGCATGAAGGCGCTCGGGGACTACATCCACAGCAAGGGCCTGAAGTTCGGCCTCTACGAGGCGCCCAACGAGCGCACGTGCGCACAGGCCGTGGGTTCCTACTCCGGCTCCACCGGCAGCAAGGGCCACGAGGCCCAGGACGCCACCACGTTCGCCTCGTGGGGCGTGGACTACCTCAAGTACGACTGGTGCTCCTCCAGTGGCACGTTGGATGAGCAGGTCGCACAGTTCACGCTCATGCGCGACGCCCTCCGCGCCACCGGCCGTCCCATCGTCTACAGCATCAACCCCAACAGCCTGCACGCCATCACCGGCTCCTCGTACAACTGGGGTCAGGTCGCGGACCTGTGGCGGACGACCGAGGACCTGCTGGACATCTGGCAGAACGGCAACACCAACAACTACCCGATGGGCGTGGGCAACGTCCTTGACATCGACGCGCCGCTGGCCGCTCAGTCGGGCCCTGGCCACTGGAACGACGCCGACATGCTCGTGGTCGGCCGCCCCGGTCTGTCGCTGACCGAGTCCCGTTCCCACTTCGCCCTCTGGTCGCTGCTCTCGGCGCCCCTCATAGCGGGCAACGACATCCGGACCATGTCCGGCGACGTGAGCGCGATCCTTCGCAACCCCCGCCTGCTGGCGGTGGATCAGGACGCGCTCGGCGCGGGCGGCCGCCGGGTGCGCGACGACGGCGACCTCGAGGTCTTCGCCAAGCCCCTGTCCGACGGTTCGGTCGCCGTGGGCCTGTTCAACCGGGGCACCGGCACCGCGACCGTCACCGCCACGGCCGCGCAGGTCGGCCTCACCGGAGGGCCGTTCACCCTCACCGACCTGTGGACCGGCGACACGTCGAGCACGTCCGGCCAGATCTCGGCGAGCGTCCCGGCGCACAGTGTCGCCGTGTTCAAGATGACCGGCGGCAGCCCGCTGGCCTCCACCACCGCCCGCCTGCGCGGAACCGGGTCCGGCCGCTGCCTGGACGTGGACCGCGCCGCCACGACAGCCGGGACGACGGCGCTGATCTGGGACTGCCACACCGCCGCCAACCAACTGTGGACCACGTGGGCCGGCGGCGAGATCCGCGTCTACGGCGACAAGTGCCTGGACGCCTCCAACCAGGGCACCACCGACGGCACGAAGGTCGTCATCTGGCCCTGCAACGGTCAGGACAACCAGAAGTGGACCGTGCAGACCGACGGGTCGATCCGCAACGTCCACGCCGCGCTGTGCCTGGACGCCGACCACGCCGGAACCGTCAACGGGACGCCTGTGATCCTGTGGACCTGCACCGGTCAGAACAACCAGAAGTGGACGACGCTCCCGTAGCCCGTTCCCCTGCCGGTTCGTCGAGGAACCGGCGCCCTGACGGGGCGCCCCGGCGGCGGTGGAGCCGGGTGAGGCAGTGTCAGATTCCTCGCCCGCGCCGGAACCGCGCCGGGGTGGTTCCGCACTCGTCGGTGAAGACCCGGTAGAAACGGCTGACCGAGCCGAAGCCGGCGGCTGCGGCCACCTGGCTCGCGGGGAGGTCGGTGGTCAGCAGCAACCGGCGCGCTTCGGCGAGCCGGTACAGCTTCACGTACTCGCCGATCGTGGTGCGCACGACCTTGCGGAACTGGGTCATGGCGTAGGTCGGGTGGACGTTCACCGCCGCGGCGACGTCCCCGACAGTGATCGGCTCGCGGAAGTGGCGGGCGATGTGGCGCGCCATGGACACCGCCTGACGCAGAGCCGGATCGTCACCCGCGTAGCGGTGTACCGGGTCACCGCCCGCGGCGAGCGCCAGGCGCCGCACGCGCGCCTGGATCTCCAGCATCGCGATGCGGTGCAGTTCGTCGTCGCCCGCGGCCAGATCCGCGGCCCACTGGGTGAACTTCGCCGGGTCGCTCTCATCGGCACGGGCCGGGGGAGCGATCACCGGCACGCCCGAGAGCACCCGGGCGAGGAGCGACTGCGGCAACCCCCAGGCCAGGAACCGGTCGAAGGGCACGTGCAACCAGTGGACGCTGGTCGCCCGGCTCGCCACCAGCTGGTGCGGGATCGCGGCCCAGAACACGGCGAGGCCACCCGCCGCCACTTCGAGGAGTTCGCCGCCGTAGAGGTAGAGCATCGGCCCGCCGCCGGCCACGAAGTTGATCTCGAGGTCGTCGTGCCGGTGCGCTGCCGACATCAGCAGCGGGCGTCCGGACCAGCCGCGCAGGTGCGACGGTTCGTCGACCAGGGCACCCTGAGGATCCAAGAAGTTCTCACTTCGAAACGGTGCAGACATCGCAGTTGCTCGGATCCTATCGTCGTAGAGCAGCGCCGATGCTCGCACCGCCGTGCATCCGGCGACACCGCACGCCCACCCCTGCGTTCCTGATGGAGATCTCACGTGTTCTCACTCGGCATCGTCGGCGCCGGCCAGTTCGCCGGCTCGTTCGCCAAACTCTGGCGCCTGCACCCGAACGTCGGTGACATCAAGGTCACCGACCTCCTCCCGGAGCGCGCCGAGCATCTCGTCGCCGAATACGACCTCGCCGGCACGCTCCCCTCGTTCGAGGACATGCTCGACTCCGATCTCGACGCCATCGCACTCTTCACCCAGCGCTGGACACACGGCCCACTCGCGGTCCAGGCACTGCGCGCGGGCAAGGACGTCTACAGCGCGGTCCCCATGGCCGTGACCGAGGCCGAGATCGCGGACATCATCGCCGCGGTCGAGCAGTCCGGCCGGATCTACATGATGGGCGAGACGAGCTACTACCACCCGGCGACCGTCTACGCGCGCGCCCGGATCGCCTCGGGAGCGTTCGGCCGGATCTTCTACGCGGAGGGCGACTACGTCCACGACATGGACTGGGGCTTCTACGACGCCTACAAGTACAGCGGCGGTGCGAACTGGAAGGCCACCGCCAGCTACCCGCCGCTGCTCTACCCCACCCACTCGATCGGCGGCGTCCTCGGCGCCTGGCAGACCCACGCCGTCAGCGTCTCGGCGATCGGCGTTCCGGACGAGCGCGGCGACGGCGTGTTCGACCGCGAGATCAGCCAGTTCGACAACGACTTCTCCAACGCGACCGCACTGTTCGAAGCCGCGGGCGGCGGAAGCTTCCGCACGAACGAGTTCCGCAGGGTCGGATACATCGGCAAGGAGTCGCGCTTCCGCTACTTCGGCACAGAAGCGGTCTTCGAACAGCTCGGCTCGATCAGCCTGTGGCAGGACAAGAAGGGCGAGCACGACGTCACCGCGCACCTGGACCCCGCACCCACCCTCGCACCGGACGACCCGGCACTCGCCCACCTCGCCCCGGAACTACGCGGCGCCTTCGCCTCCGGCACCGCGCCGGTGCACGATCGCTCCCGCCTCCCGCGCGAGTTCGCCCACGCACCCAACGGCCACGAGGGCAGTCACCACTTCCTCGCCGACGACTTCGCCACCGCGGTCACGACCCGAACGCCTCCACCGCTGCACGCGTGGACCGCCGCCCGCTACACCCTCCCCGGCATCATCGCCCACCAATCCGCCCTCCGAGCCGGAGCGCGCCTGCCCATTCCCGACCACGGAGACGGTCCCCGGTCCGCGTGACACCGCTCGACTGCACCGTCCGGTCACAGACCATCTGACAGTCCGACGGAAGGGAGATACTGATGCCGGGAACCGGCCGGCCGTGCTGCTCCGAGTGCGCGGTGCCGCTCACGGGGCCGCCGCCCGTGCGGCCCCGCCCGGTGCCGGACCACGAACCGGGCTGACCCGTGGACCCGGTAAGGCATCCGTATGAGCAGCGACACCTTCCCCTGCCCCGGCGATCGGCAGCGGGCCGAAGCGGGCCTGTTCGGCCCGTCCTCGGTGACCTGGCACCTGCACGCCGACCCGGCGATGTGGATCGGCGGGATCAGCGCCCTCCACCTGCAGGCGCTGCACCCGATCGCGGCTCTCGGCATAGCCCAGAACTCCTCGTTCGAGGACGATCCCTTCGGCCGCCTGGTGGGGACGGGTTCGTTCATCGTGGCGACCACCTGGGGCAGCCGGGCACAGGCCGAGCAGGCCGGCGCCCGGGTGCGCGCCGTGCACGAGCGCCTGCGCATCCACGATCCGCACAGCGGCGCGCAGTACCGGCTGGACGCCCCCGACCTGCTGCTCTGGGTGCACTGCGCACTGGTCAGATCGAACCTGCACGCCGTGCGGCACGGCGGCATGCGGCTGACGAGCCCGCAGGCGGACCGCTACGTGGACGAGCAGCGTCACGTCGCGGCCCTGGTCGGGCTGGCGGCCGGTGACGCCCCCGGCTCGGTCGGCGAACTGGAGGACTACCTGACCGGCATCCGGCCGGTCCTGGCCGCTTCCCCCGAGGCCCTGCTGATCCACCGCTTCGTCAACCGGCCGCCACTGCCCGGACGATGGCGGCCGCTGCGACCACTGTGGACGGCGGCCTCCCAACTCGGGTACACGCTGCTGCCGGCCTGGGCTCACGAGCTGTACGGACGCCGGGGCCTGCCCGCCACCGTGGCAGCCGCCACCCTTCGCACCGCCCGTTCGACGGCCTCGCTGCTTCCCGCGCGCAAGCGGCTCGACTTCCCCGCCCCCTATCTCAGCCAGGCCGTCGAGCGGCTCGGGAGGACGGCCGTGCCCTCCGCCCGACGACTGCGCGAGCAGCCGTCATGACGCCTCCCGCCGGCCCGGCCCGGCCCCGGGAACGGCGGGGCCCGAACAGCAGTGTTCGGCGTCAGGCTCAAAGAGGGCGGGGGCCGACGTGACGCCGGCCCCCGCCCTCTTTCGCTACCCGCCCCAGGCTGCCTGCCCTACGGCGCTCGCAGGGTCAGTCGACCGCACCGTCCTGCGGGCCGTCGGGGATCCAGGAGCCGTGCAGTCCGGCGCCCACTCGGTGCGGCAGGTGCACGGTGGCGATCCGGTCCAGGCTGCCCGCGTCGAGCACCAGTAGCTGCGAGGCGTCCTGCTTGAGGTCGGAGACCACGGTGAGCAGGTAGCCGTCGTCCTCCCGGGTGGCCCCGGCGGCGGGGACGTAGACCGCCTCGCTGGGCATCCGGGCGTCGCCGACCTGGTGGATGCGCCGGGCACCGGTGGTGCGGTCGTACTTGACCACGCCGTAGCTGCCGAAGCCCTTCTCGTCGGGGAAGGAGACGGCGTACTGGTAGCGGTTCTCGGCGCCCAGGAACTCCTCGTTGAGGGTCGGGAACTCCACCGGCAGGTCGTCGATGATCTGCTCGTCGACGGTGCCGGCGGCCAGGTCGACCAGCCAGCGGCGGGAGTAGGAGCGGGCGACCGGCTCGGTGCCGCGCCCGGGCCGCCCGGTCCACCAGTTCCAGGAGAGGTCGAAGCCCTCGCGGTCCACGGTCGGGCCCTCCAGCACGATCCGGCCCCGGCCGTCCTCGTAGGCGTTGGCGACGTGCAGCACGTTGCCCGGTTCGATGGAGAACCAGCGGACCTGCCGGGCCCCGTCGCCGCCGCGCGGCATCACGCCGATCCGGGCGGGCTGGGTGTCGCTCCACCCGTAGGGGATACCCGAGTGCTCGGCGGGGTCGAAGGTGACGTTGCCCTCGATGAAGACCACGTGGTGGCGGGTGATGGCGAAGTCGTGCTTGAGCGCGGCGCTCGCCCCGGGGACCTCGGCGCTGTGCACGATCTCGCCCTTGGCGTCGGCGACGTAGTGCACCAGGTACGGCGGGAACGGCGAGGACCCGAAGAAGTGCAGCTCGCCCGTCACCGGGTCCTCCTTGGGGTGCGCGGTCATCGCGGTGCGCAGCTTGCCGCCGAAGTCGAAGGCGCCGACCGTCTCCAGCTCGCGGGTGAGTTCGAAGGGCAGGTTCGCCTCGCAGAGCGCGAGCAGTCGGCCGGCGTGCTCGATCACGTGGGTGCCGGCGGCGCTGGCGGTCAGGTCGGGGCCTCGGTCGGTCATGTAGGGCGCGCCGTCGAGGGCCGGGGTGTGCACCCAGCGGTTGCGGTACCACTCGGCCCGGCCCTCCCGCAGCTGGATGCCGTGCACCATGCCGCTGCCCTTGAACCAGTGGGTGGGGGTGACACCGGGCTTCGGGTTGTGACCGTTGCGCAGCAGCCGGCCGGTCAGCTCCGGGGGCAGGGTGCCCTCCACGGTCAGTCCGAAGGCGGTGGCCTCCTCCGCGACGGGGGTGAAGTGGCCGGTCAGGTAGGGCTTGTCGGCGGTCATGTCAGGAATGCCTTCCGGTCGGTGTGGCGGTGCGGGGATGTGACGGAGCGAGCAGGAGGGGCGGGGAGCCGGGGCTCAGTGGGTGGTCGGGGGCTCAGGTGGCCCGGACGGCCCGTCCGGTCCGCCGGTCGGCGGCCGGCCGGGTGGCGGTGTCACCGGCCCGTTGGCGGGTGCACCGGCCGAGTACTGCCGCGAGCAGGGCGGTCGCGGCCAGCACGGCGGCCGAGGCGGCGAAGGCGGCCCGATAGCCGGCGGTCAGCGCCACCGCGTGCGGCCCGTGGGCATGGGCGGTGACCGAGCCGGCCAGGGTGGCCAGCGCGGCCAGGCCGATCGCGCCGCCGACCTGGCGGGTGGTGTTCACCAGCCCACCGGCCAGGCCCGCGTCCTGTGCCGGCAGGCCCTCCACGGCGAACGAGGTCAGCTGGACGAAGGCGACGCTCAGACCGAGGCCGACGAGCACGCTCGGGCCCAGGACGTCGGCCAGGTAGCTCCCGTCGGCCCGGATCCCGGCCAGCCACAGCAGACCGGCCGCCTCGGTGAGCAGCGCCAGCGTCACGGTCGCGGTGGCGCCGATCCGGCGGGCCAGCCGCGGGGCGAGGCCGGACCCGAGCATGTTGGCCGCGGCGAGCGGGAGTTGGCCGGCCCCGGTGGCCAGCGGGCCGGAGCCGAGCACCTGCTGCTGGTAGAGCGGCAGGAAGAAGAACAGGGCGATCCACACCGACCCCAGCAGGGCCATCAGCAGGTTCCCCGCCGCCACCCGGCCGGTGCGCAGCAGCCGCGGCGGGATCAGCGCGTTCGGCCGGCGGCGCTCGACGGCGGCGAAGGCCGCGGCCAGGACGACGGCCGCGCCGAGGGCGCCGAGCACCCGGCCGTCGGTCCAGCCGGTGCCGCGCGCGGTGGTCAGCCCCCAGACCAGGCAGGCCAGGGCGAGGGTGACGGTGGTGGTGCCCAGCAGGTCGAACCGGCCGGCCGCACGGCCGGGCTGGTGCGGGCCCAGGGCCGGTACGGCGAGCAGCACCAGCGCCGCTCCGAGCCCGACCGTGCCGAAGATCCAGGGCCAGCCCCAGAGCTGGGTCAGGGCTCCGCCCAGCAGGACGCCGCCCGCCCCGCCCGCGCCGGAGACCGCGCCCCACACCGCGAGCACCCGGCCGCGCCCGGGACCCGGTGGGTACAGGTCCACGGCCAGGGCCAGCGCGGCCGGGGCGATGGCGGCGGCGCCCAGACCCTGGGCCACCCGGGCCGCGATCAGCACCCCGGGGGCGGACGCCGCGCCGGCGGCCAGCGAGGCGGCCGCGAACAGCGCCAGGCCCACGGTCAGTACCCGGCGGCGGCCGAGCAGGTCCCCGGCCCGGCCGCCCGCCGGCAGCAGCGCCCCGAAGGCCAGCCCGTAGGCGTTGACCACCCAGGTGGTACCGGAGTCCGACAGGCCGACTCCGGCACGGATCTGCGGCAGCGCCACGTTGACGACCGAGGTGGCGAGCATGACCGTGAACTGGGCCGCGGCGAGCACCGTGAGGACGGCGGCGGGCCGGGCGGCGGGCCGGAGTGGACCCGGCTGGGTGCGCTGGAGGTTCATGACGCACAGCCTCGGGCGGATCGCTGTCCACTCTCCAGGCCCGGACGGGGCGGGGACTGTCCACTGCTGTCCGCAGCTGTCCACTCCGCCCGGGCCCGGTGCGGGCCCGGGCGGGACGTCGGTCAGCGGGCCCCGTGCAACTCCTGCTGCCACAGGGCCTCGCACAGCAGGTCCAGGCCCTGGCGCAGGTGGCGCCGGTAGGTTCCGTACGGCAGGCCGAGGCGGCGGGCCGCCGCCTCCTGGGTCGGCGCGCCGGAGAAGTAGCCGGCCGTCAGGGCCTCGCGGGCACGCACCCCTCGCGGGTCGGCGGCAAGCTCGTCGACGGCCTGGCGCAGCAGCGCGCGCAGCTCACCGGCGGGGTCGGTGAAGTCGGCGGTGAGGCGGGTGCGGGTCAGCACGCCGACCGCGAAGGCGGCCGGGTCGCGCCAGTGCGCGAGGGCCTCGCGCACGGCCTGGTCGAACGCGGACCGCGAGAAGCCCGACGGCCCGGACGGGGCCGGCACGTCGGTGGCCGAGATCAGGTGGCGCAGCCAGGTCTCCACCGGCACCTGGCGCCAGTCCACGCAGAACAGCCCGTAGCTGTGGTCACCGACCCGGGGCCGGGCACCGGTGTCGTGCATGATGCCCCGGAACCGCTCGGCCCAGGCTTCGGCGTCCTGGTAGACGACGAAGCCGTGCGCGCGGCCACGGGCCCGGGCGGCCTCGGCGTGCGAGCGGGAGTTGCTCAGGTCGATGACCCGCGAGGGGATCTGGTACCGCTCCGGGTAGACCGAGAACCGGGTCATCCCGATGTGCTCACCGGGCCGCACCGCGTTTCCCGCCTGGGTGTACTCCCAGGCGGCCGCGACCACGGGATCGGTGGCCAGGTCCACCGGGTCCGGCGGCGCCGCCAGCACCAACCGGGCCGTGAACGCGACCGGCACACCGGAGCCGACCAGCCGGTAGACGGCGAAGGCCTGCGGCTGGCGCTCGATCCAGTACCGGACCAGCTCCGCCGAGGCCGCGCCCTCGGTCACCTCGGCCATCCGCAGCACGGCGTCGATGTCGCCGGGCTGCAGCGCGCGCTCGTGCACCTCGTCCTCGCGCGACCACGAGTGCAGCCGCGGCGAATCGGCCTTGATGCCCCGGAACATGTAGAAGAGCTCGTTGGTGACGCCGCGCACCGCCTCCTCCGGCGCCTCCCGCAGCTGGCGCAGGTACTCCTCCGCCAGGCGCTGACGGATCGCCACGAACGCGTTGGGCGCCCGCCAGCGCAGGTCGGCGGCGAGCGTCTCGCGGGCCGCGTCGTGCGGGTAGAGGCCCTGCGGCGTGGCCTCCATGAACGGCAGCTCGCGCAGCCAGCCGAACAGCAGGTGGGTGTCCTCCTCGGGCAGCACCGCCGCGAGCAGCTCCTCCGAGGTCGAGTGCGCCTGGGCCACCACTTCCAGCGCCCGGCGGTGCGCCGCCGTCGGCACGTCCCCGATCAGGCCGCTCAGCAGGGTCCGCAGCAGGTCGGCCGAGGGCTCCCAGGCCTCTACCCGGTCCCACCCGACCGTTCCGGTGGCCGCGGCCAGCGCCAGCGCCAACGGGTTGCCGCTGGCGAACCCGATCACCCGCTCCCGCACCTCGGGCCGGACCTCCGCCGCGGCCAGCAGGCTGCGCGCCTGCTCCTCGGTGAACGGCCCCAGCTCACGGACGCTCAGCAGCCCCTGCCAGGCCGGGTCGGCGGCCCACTGCGGCTGCGGAGCGAGCCGGCCGGCCAGCACGACCAGCGCGTCGTCCGCGGCCCGGGGCAGGAACTGCTGCCACAGCCAGCTCTCCAGCCACTGGCAGTCCTCGAAGGTGTCCACGAACAGCACCGTCCCGGGGACCTCCAGGAAGGACGCGGCCGCCCGCTCGAAGTCGGCCGGATCCCGGCTGACGAAGCGTCCGTCCATCTCCAGCAATCCCCGCCCGGCGGCCCCCGCCCGGTCCGCCAGGCAGCGCAGCAGTGCCGACTTGCCGATCCCCCCGGGCCCGTGAACGTAGAACGCGAACGGCGCCTGCCCGTCCCCGGCCAACGCCTCCTCGAACCGCCGGAGTTCCTCCTCGCGGCCGATGAAGGCCCGCTTCCGCTCCCGGCTGAGCCGCTCCCGCACTGACGCCACGTCGGTTCCCCTCGCTGTCTGACTGGCTTCACGCCACCCACCCGGCGCAATCGTAGGACTTGCACTGTTGCGGCTCGTGCCGCACGGCGCCCGCCCGAGGGGGCCGGCGGCCGCGTTCGGGAAGCTCGGATCGGCGACGCCGGTGCCCTGAAGGGCGGTCAGGCAGAACTGTCCGACCGGCGGCCTCCTTGGCTGCGCCCACCTGCGAGCCGCCCGCCGGCGGAGTAAGGGCTGCGAACGACACCCTGAGCGGGCCGGCGACCCGTCAGTCACGTCATGGCAGTGGCGCGACAGCAACAACCCGCTGCGGTACCGCCTCCCGAGCTCCGACACCAGCAACTTCAACACCCCGGCGTCGCCATCACCGCCTCCAGGAGGAGCCGCAGTGCTCGCACTGCGGCTCCTCCTGCTCTCACGGCTTCAGCAGCCCTCGCTCGTAAGCCTTGACCAGGTTGCGCGGCACCAGGTGTTCACGGCCCTCGATGGCGATCGGGACGAGCTGCGGGGCCGCAGCCTTCCACTGCGACCGGCGGTGGCGGGTGTTGCTGCGGGACGTCTTGCGCTTGGGTACGGCCATGGGACCTGCTCCTATCGGGTGGTGGAGGCGTAGGGCAGCAGGGCCGTCTCTCGGGCGCTCTTGATCGCCCGGGCCATCGCCCGCTGCTGCTGGACGGTCAGCCGGGTGACCCGGCGGCTGCGGATCTTGCCGCGGTCGGAGACGAACCTGCGCAGCAGGTTGGTGTCCTTGTAGTCGATGTAGGTGATGCCCGCCTCGAACAGCGGGCTGGGACGTGGACGGGCCGGACGTCCGCCGGTGGGGCGCTTGGCCATTACGAGTCTTCTCTCTGGTCAGGACACGGGTTCGAGCAGGTCCTCGAAGGCGTCGGGCAGGGCCCTCCAGCCGGTCTCCCCCGCCATCAGTTCGGCGTCGGTGAGCAGGCAGGAGTCGAGCAGTTCGGTGATCCCGTCGACGTCCAAGCCCTCGGCGATGAAGACGAGTTGCTGGACGCGGTCGCCGTGCGCGGGATGCCAGTCGAGGGCGGCGGCGGCCCTGCGGGCCGGCGGGTAGAACTCCCAGGCGGCGTCGGGAAGTCCGGCCAGCCACGGACCGCACTCCTCGACCGCGAGGTTCGCACCGGCGGCGTCCCAGGCCAGCATCGACCCAGGCCGGTTGGCCAGCCAGAACCGTCCACGGCTGCGCTGGGCGGCCGGGACGAGCAGCTCCAGCGCCTCGTACAGCCGGCCCGGGTGCAGCGGGCGGCGGCGCTCCCAGACCAGGGTTGCCACGCCCGCGTCATCGGCCTGCTGCGGCAGCAGGGCAAGCGCCGGGTTCACGCGGTCGCGGGCGGCTGCCACGTCGAAGCCGCCGAGCGCGGCACGCAGCAGTTCACCGGTGCCGAGCAGCACCCGCCGGGCGGTCGGGTGCAGCTGGCGCAGCATCGCGAGGCCGGTCTCGCCACCACGGGCGACCGCGATGGTCGTGGCGTACTCGATCTGGTGGGCGAGCGCCTCGGCCCGAGTGCGGGTGTCGTCCGGCGACGTGTGCTCGCCGTGCTCGGCCAGGTCGTCGGGGACGGAGAGTTCGCCGAGCAGCCGGTCCGGGTCGACCGCGACCACCACGCCCGCCAGTTCGATGAACTCCTCCGCCGACTGGCCGTCCACCTCGCCGCCCGCGATCACCTCGACCGCCGGGTGCGGGTCGCTGCCGCCCCACAGCTCCACGACTGCCAGCCCGTGCTGCCCGTCCTCGGCCACGCGCAGCAGCTCGGGCAGCAGGTCCTCGCGCAGCGCGCAGCAGGCGCAGTCGTTGCTCAGCGGGACGTCCGCCGTCGCGATAGCGCCGGAGGCGTCACGGAGTTCACGGTGGACCGTACGACGCGAGGCGTCGCGCAGGTCGTGGTGGAGGACGACGCCGTTGACGCTGCCGTCCAGCAACTCCTGGACGGCACGGCGGCGTTCGGCGCGGTGCAGGCCTGCCACCACCACGACGGGGAGCCTGAGGTGTTCGGGCACGGCGCTCACCAGCTCGACTTGCGCACGCCCGGCAGCTGTCCGGCGTGGGCCATGGTGCGCAGGTTGATCCGGGAGAGGCCGAAGGCGCGCTGGTAGCCGCGGGGGCGGCCGTCCACGGCGTCGCGGTTGCGGATCCGGGTGGCGCTGGCGTCGCGCGGCTGGCGGCCCAGCTCCCGCTGGGCGGCGGCGCGTTCCTCGGCGGTGGCGGCCGGGTGGGCGATGGTGCGCTTCAACTCGGCGCGGCGCTCGGCGTACCGGGCAACGGCCGCACGCCGCTGCTCGTTCTTGGCGATCTTGCTCTGTTTGGCCATCAGACTTTCCCCCCTCGGGCGCGGATGCGGGCGACGGCGGCCTCGATACCGATCACGTCGACGGTCTTCAGGCCCTTGGCGCTGAGCGTGAGACGGACGTGCCGGCCCTCGCTGGGCAGCCAGTAACGCTTGCGCTGGATGTTGGGGTCGAAGCGGCGGCGGGTTCGCCGGTGCGAGTGCGAGATCGCGTTGCCGAAGGACGGCTCGCGGCCGGTCAGTTGGCAGTGAGCGGACATGGTGACGGCTCCGTTGCTCATCGTGCGGGCAGGCAAATGGTCACGCCCCGGGACCGGCGTGCAGCCCCGGGATGCCCGCCCCACACTACGCCAGATGAAAATGGATTTCATTTCGCTATAGTGGGGCCACCACCACACCGACCGAGGGGACATCCATGGCCCGCAACGAACTGCGCCCGATCACCAAGCTCCGCTCCACCGCCGGCACCGGCTACACGTACGTCACCCGCAAGAACCGCCGGAACGACCCCGACCGCCTCGTCCTGCGCAAGTACGACCCCGTCGCCAAGCGGCACGTCGACTTCCGCGAAGAGCGCTGACCACGCCCACACCACCACGGAGGACTACGCCCATGAAGCCCGGAATCCACCCCGAGTACCGCCCTGTCGTCTTCCGCGACAAGGTCGGCGGTCTCGCCTTCCTCACCCGCTCCACCGCCACCAGCACCCAGACCGTCGAATGGGAGGACGGCAACACCTACCCCGTCATCGACGTCGAGATCTCCTCCGCCAGCCACCCCTTCTACACCGGCCAGACCCGCGTACTGGACACCGCCGGCCGGGTCGAACGCTTCCGACGCCGCTACGGCACGACCCAGGGCTGATCGGACGACTCGCCGAGGAAGGCAGTTGTGAAGCCCCGACGCAGACCACCACCGTCAGGGGCGGGGGGCTGACGCGGCAGCGCGTCAGCCCCTCGGCTCGTGCCTCAGGGCTGGTCGATGCCGGCATTCCGAATCGGCCGGCGGCAGCCCCACCCCACCCCGCCTCCGCGAGTTCTCGCAGCCTCGGAGCAATCCACCTGCGGCCCGCGGTGAGATCTTGGAAACGATGCGTTCACGACGTGTGGACCCTCCGGGAAACAAGCGATTTCTAGCGTATCCACTCATGGATTCGAAGCTGTATACGCAGCCGGACACGGTGCTGGATCCGGGTCCGGTGCCCCCGCCCTCACTCCGCGAGGCGGCCTACGCGCAGTTGCGCACGGCCGTGCTGGACGGCGAGTTCGGCCCGCGCGAGCGGCTGGCCGAGACGCGGCTGGCCGTACGGTTCGGGGTGTCGCGGACCCCCGTACGCGAGGCATTGGCAAGGCTGCTGGCGGACGGTCTGATCGAGCGTGGTGACGGCGGCTTCTACGTCACGATCCCCAACCTGACCCAGCTGAAGGACTTCTACGAACTCCGGGTCACCCTGGAACTGCGCGGCATCGCCCGGGTGATCGAGGACCCCTCGGTCCGGCACGACCCGGCTGTCATCGCGGCCGAGTTGGAACGCTGGTACGCCCTGCGCGAGAACCCACCCGAGCGTGACCCACGCTTCGTCGTCCAGGACGAGCGCTTCCATGCCGAACTCTCCCGCGCTGCGGGCAATCCCGCGCTGACCGACGCCCTCGTGACGGTCAGCGAGCGCATCCGCAGCGTCCGCTTGTACGACTTCCTCACCCAGGACCGGGTGGAGACGACCATCACGGAACACATCGAGATCATGGAGTTCGTCCGGGACGGACGGCTCGACGAGGGCTACCGGGCCCTGCACGCCCACGTCGGCGACTCGATGGCCGTGGTGCTGCAACGCGCCCAGCGCGCGATGACGCAGATGGCCCTGCACGCCGACCGTCTCTGAAGCAGGCCGGCCGCTCCCGAACCCGCGGGTAACGCCGCGGGCAACGCCCGGCCCCGATTCCCCGGCTGTCGACGACGCCATCCGAGGTGCCCACCGCTCTCCTTCCCTCCCTCCCCCACCGGCCCGCACCCCCGAAGGGCATGCCATGACCGCCACCGAGTCACCGCAGCCGGTGACAACACCGCACTCCCCGACGAGCCAGGCGACCAAGGAGACGCTGGAGGACTACACCCTCCGTTTCGCGCCCCGCAGCTACCGTCGCTGGACCCCCATGGTCGTGGCCACCACGGCACTCGGCGGCATCGCCTACATGGCCGACTTCTCGATCGGCGCCGGCATCGGCCTCGCCCACGGCACCGGCAACGCGCTGGTTGCGATCGCCGTCGCGGCCGTGGTCATCTTCGTCACCGGCATCCCCCTCGCCTACTACGGCGCCCGCTACAACATCGACCTCGACCTCATCACCCGCGGCTCCGGTTTCGGCTACTACGGCTCGGTCCTCACCAGCGTCATCTTCGCCAGCTTCACCTTCATCTTCTTCGCCCTCGAAGGCTCGATCATGGCCCAGGGGCTGAAGCTGGGCCTCCAACTCCCCCTGTGGCTGGGCTACCTGGTCTCCACGCTGATCGTGTTCCCCCTGGTGATCTACGGCATGAAGGCGCTCAGCAAGCTCCAGGTGTGGACCACCCCGGTCTGGCTGCTGCTGATGGTCGCCCCGCTCGTCTACCTGATCGCCCAGGACCCCGGCACGGTCGACCGCTTCCTCGGCTACGCCGGTACGGACGGCGACGGCGGCGGCATCAACACCGCGTCGGTGCTGCTCGGCGCGGGCGTGTGCCTGTCCCTCATCGCGCAGATCGGCGAGCAGATCGACTACCTGCGCTTCATGCCGCCCAAGACCGAGGCCAACAAGCGCACGTGGTGGACCGCCGTGGTCATGGCCGGCCCGGGCTGGGTCGTGCTCGGCGCGCTGAAGCAGGCCATCGGCGTCTTCCTCGCCGTCTACATCCTCGCCAAGGTCGGACCGTCCGTCGCGACCGAGCCGATCCAGCAGTTCCGCGCCGCGTTCGACGTGATGATGCCGTCCTGGATGGTGGTCCCGCTCGCCCTCGCCCTGGTCGTCATCAGCCAGATCAAGATCAACGTGACGAACGCCTACTCCGGCTCCCTCGCCTGGACGAACTCCTTCACCCGCGTCACCAGGCACTACCCGGGCCGCATGGTCTTCGTCCTGGTCAACCTCGGCTTCTCGCTCGCCCTGATGGAAGCCGACATGTTCAGCTTCCTCAACAGCATCCTGGGCTTCTACTCGAACTGCGCCATCGCCTGGGTCGTCACCGTGGCCACCGACATCGGCATCAACAAGTACCTGCTCAAGATCTCCCCGCTCCAGCCGGAGTTCCGCCGGGGCATGCTGCACGCGGTCAACCCGGTCGGCGTGGTCGCCTTCGTCGCGGCCTCGGGCCTGTCCATCGGCATGTACTTCCACGCGCTCGGCGACACCCTCCAGCCCTACTCCCCCGTCGCCGCCGCCGTCATCGCCTTCGTCCTCACGCCCCTGATGGCCGTCGTCACCAAGGGCAAGTACTACCTGCGCCGCACCGACGACGGCATCGACGAGCCGCTTCTGGATACCGACGGCAACCCCAGCGCGGTCACCCTCGACTGCCACGTCTGCCGCCAGCCCTACGAACGACCCGATCTGGCCGCCTGCGCCACCCACGACGCGGCGATCTGCTCCCTGTGCCTGAGCACCGACAAGGTCGGCGACCACGTCCTGCCCGCCGCATGACCCCTTCGTCGCCGGTGCCGCGGGAAGCCTCGCCGAGTTCCCGCGGCACGGCCCGCCTTCTGAGGAGCTGACATCGTGTTCGACACCCTTCTGGTCGCCAACCGCGGCGAGATAGCCTGCCGCATCATCCGCTCGGCGTCCGCACTCGGCCTGCGGACCGTGGCGGTGTACTCCGACGCGGACCGCGCCGCACCGCACGTGCGGATGGCCGACACAGCGGTACGCCTGGGCCCGGCGCCGGCCGCCGAGAGCTATCTGCGAGCGGACCTGGTCCTGGCCGCCGCCCGCGAGACGGGCGCCGGGGCGATCCATCCCGGGTACGGCTTCCTCTCCGAGAACGCCGCGTTCGCCGCCGACGTGGAGGCGGCGGGCCTGGCCTTCGTCGGCCCGACGCCCCGCCAACTGGAGGTCTTCGGCGCCAAGCACACCGCCCGCGCCGCGGCCGAGGCAGCCGGGGTCCCTCTGCTGGCCGGTACCGGGCTCCTTCCGGACCTGGCCGAGGCCCTGCGAGCCGCCGAGGACATCGGCTACCCGGTGATGCTCAAAGCGACCGGCGGCGGAGGCGGCATCGGCATGCGGGCCTGCACCGGTCCGGAAGAACTGCGCTCGGCGTACGCCCAGGTCACCAGACTCGCCCGGGGCAACTTCGGCGATGGCGGGGTCTTCCTGGAGCGGTACGTCTCCCGCGCCCGACATGTCGAGGTGCAGGTCTTCGGCGACGGCACCGGCCGGGTCGTCAGCCTCGGCGACCGGGACTGCTCCCTCCAGCGCCGTCACCAGAAGGTCCTGGAGGAGGCCCCCGCCCCCGGCCTCCCACCCGCGCTGCGCGAGGAACTGCACCGCAGCGCGCGGGAGCTGTGCGAGACGGTCGGCTACCGCTCCGCCGGCACCGTGGAGTTCGTCTACGACGCCGAACGCGAGGAAGCCGCTTTCCTGGAGGTCAACACCCGCCTTCAGGTCGAGCACCCGGTCACCGAGGAGATCACCGGCGTCGACCTGGTCAGCTGGATGCTGCGCCTGGCCCGCGGCGACCAGGACGTCCTCGACGGCATCGGCCCCGACGGCCCGCCCACGCGCGGGCACGCCGTCGAGGCGCGCGTCTACGCCGAGGACCCGGGCCAGGACCACCGCCCGAGCGCCGGCCTGCTCACCCGCGTCCAACTCCCCAGCGGCGTAAGGGTGGACGGCTGGGCCGAGACCGGCCAGGAGATCTCCACCGCCTACGACCCGATGCTCGCCAAGATCATCGCCACCGGCCGCGACCGCGACGAGGCGCTCGCCAAACTGGCCGAGGCGCTGGAAGAGACCCGGATCGACGGCGTCGAGACCAACCTCGGCCTCCTGCGCGCCGCCTGCCGCACGGAAGAGGTCACGGCCGCCCGGCACACCACGAGCACCCTCACCTCCGTCACCGACCCGCGCCCCCGCATCGACGTCGTACGCGGCGGCACCCTGACCACCGTCCAGGACTGGCCCGGCCGCACCGGCTACTGGGAGGTCGGCATCCCGCCCAGCGGCCCGATGGACGACCTCTCCTTCCGCCTGGGCAACACCGCCGTCGGCAACCCCGAGGGTGCCCCCGGCCTGGAGTGCACCCTGGAGGGTCCGGCCCTGCGCTTCTCGCGTCCGGCGGTCGTCTGCGTCACCGGCGCCCCGGCCCACGTCACGGTCGACGGCACACCCGCCGCCCAGTGGAAGCCCTTCGACCTGCCCGCCGGAGCCCTGCTGGAGATCGGCACCCCCAAGGGCCCGGGCATGCGCACCTACGTCCTCGTCCGCGGTGGCCTCGACCTGCCCGCCTACCTCGGCAGCACCGCCACCTTCACCCTCGGCGGCTTCGGCGGCCACGCCGGACGCGCCCTGCGCACCGGCGACGTCCTCCGTCCCCTCGCACCCGCCCCCGGATCGCCGGCACCGACCTCCGTACCGTCCACCGACCGCCCGCACTTCACCACCCACTGGCGGATCGCGGTCAGCGAGGGCCCGCACCCCGCCCCCGACTTCCTCACCCCGCGCGGCCTGGAAACGATGTACTCGGCCGAGTGGAAGGTCTCCGCCCAGTCCGCCCGCACCGGCGTACGACTCGTGGGCCCCCGGCCCGAATGGGCCCGCCCCGACGGCGGCGAGGCCGGGCTGCACCCCTCCAACATCCACGACACCGCTTACTCCGTCGGCGCCGTCAACCTCACCGGGGACACCCCCGCGATCCTGGGCCCCGACGGCCCCAGCCTCGGCGGCTTCGCCTGCCCGGTCACCGTCGTCGCCGCCGAACGCTGGAAGTCGGGCCAGCTGCGCCCCGGTGACACCGTGCGCTTCATCCCCGTCACGGAGGCCCGCGCGGACGACCTGCGCCGCTCACCGGCCCTGCTCACCCTCCCCACCGAGGGTCCGGACCCCGACCACGGTGTTCTCGCCCGGCGGCCCGCCACCGACACCACCCCCGAGGTCGTCTACCGGCGCGGCGCGGACGACAACATCCTCGTCGAATACGGTCCGATGACCCTCGACCTGGCCCTGCGGATGCGGGTGCACGCCCTGGCCCGGCACCTCGCCGCCCACCGCCCCGCCGGCCTCGTCGACATCACCCCCGGCGTCCGCTCCCTCCACCTGCACACCGACCCCGACACGCTCCCGCTGCGCACCCTGCTCGGCGCGCTCCAGGAGGCCGAGGACCAGCTCCCCGCCGCCCAGGAGCTGGCCGTGCCCAGCCGGGAGGTCCACCTCCCCCTGTCGTGGGACGACCCGACCGTGGACGAGGCCATCTCCCGCTACCTCACCTCGGTGCGCGACGACGCCCCCTGGAACCCGTCCAACATCGAGTTCATCCGCCGTGTCAACGGTCTGGACTCGGTCGACGACGTCCGCCGGATCGTCTTCGACGCCCAGTACCTCGTCCTCGGCCTAGGCGACGTCTACCTGGGCGCCCCCGCCGCCACCCCGCTCGACCCCCGCCACCGCCTGGTCACCACCAAGTACAACCCGGCGCGCACCTGGACCGCCGAGGCAGGCGTCGGCATCGGCGGCTCCTACCTCTGCGTCTACGGCATGGAGAGCCCCGGCGGGTACCAGCTCATCGGCCGCACGGTCCCCATCTGGGGCGGCCTGCGCCCCGGCCGTTCCTTCTCGGACGGCATCCCCTGGCTGCTGCGCTTCTTCGACCGGATCGTCTGGCACCCCGTCTCCCCCGCCGAACTCCTCGACATCCGGGCCGACCTGGCTTCCGGACGGGGACAACTCGACATCAGGCCCGGCACGTTCTCCCTCAGCGACCACGAACGCTTCCTGCACCGGAACGCCGACAGCATCACCGCCTTCCGCACCCGCCAGGCCGCGGCCTTCGCCGCCGAACGGCAGGCGTGGGAAGCAGCGGGCGAACTCACCGAACGGGCCGAGGCCGCCCCCGTGGCGTCCGCCGGGCCCGTCTCCCTGCCTCCCGGCGGCAGCCTGGTCGACGCCCCGCTCAGCTCCAGCGTGTGGAAGGTGGCCGCCGCACCCGGTACCCGAGTCGAGGCCGGACAGCCGCTCGTCGTCCTGGAGGCCATGAAGATGGAGGTCGTCGTCCGCGCCCCGGCCGACGGCGTCGTCGCCGACGTCCTCGTCTCCCCCGGCCAGCAGATCGACGCCGGCACCCCGTTGGCCGTCATCCTCCGAGAGGAAGCAGCGTGAACCAGTCCCCCACCGGCCCCGTGACAGCCGAGGAGCGGCTCGCCGCCGCCTACGAGCGCATCGACAAGGCCGAACGACCCGAGATCTGGATCGCCCTGCGCCGCTACGAGGACGTCCTGGCCGAAGCCCGCGCCGTCGACGCCCGCGTCGCGGACGGAGAAGTCCTGCCACTGGCCGGTCGTCTCTTCGCCGTCAAGGACAACATCGACGTCGCCGGCCTGCCCACCACCGCCGCCTGCCCCGCCTACGCCTACCGTCCGCAGGTCTCGGCCACCGCCGTACAACGGCTGACGGACGCCGGCGCGCTCGTGCTCGGCAAGACGAACATGGACCAGTTCGCCACCGGCCTCGTCGGCACCCGCAGCCCGCACGGAGCCGTCCGCAGCGCGGGCCACCCGGAGAAGATCTCCGGCGGCTCCAGCTCGGGCTCCGCCGTCGCCGTGGCCCTGGGCATCGCGGACTTCGCACTGGGCACGGACACGGCCGGCTCGGGCCGGGTACCGGCCGCGTTCAACAACATCGTCGGCATCAAACCCACCCTCGGCCTGATCCCCAACACCGGCGTCGTCCCCGCCGCCCGTCCCTACGACTCCGTCACCGTCTTCGCCCGCACCCTCACCGAGGCCCAACAGGCGCTGACCGTCATGATCGGTCCCGACGCCGCCGACCCGCGCAGCCGAACCTGGCCCGACGCCGTACGGCTGGCAGCACCGCAACGGCCCCGCATCGCCCTCCCCCGCGACGAGGACCTCGCGCCCCTCTCCGACGAAGCCCGAGCCGCCTTCCACACGGCTGCCGGACAGCTCCGGGAAACCGGCGCCGAAACAGTCGTCACCGACGTATCGCCGCTGCTGGAGGCCGCCCGGCTGCTCTACGACGGCGCCCTGGTCGCCGAACGCTACGCCGCCGTCGGCGAGTTCATCGCCCGCGACCCCGAAGCCGCAGACCCCATCGTCGCCGGCATCATCCTCGCCGCGGCCGCCCTGCCCGCCCACGCCCTCGCCGCCGACCAGGAACGCCTCGACCACTTCAGGGCGGCCGCCGCCCGCCTGCTGGCCGGCTTCGACGCCCTGCTCCTGCCCACCACCACCGAGCACCCCACCATCGCCGCCGTCCAAGCCGACCCGGTCGGCATCAACAAGCGGCTCGGCACCTACACCAACTTCGTCAACCTGCTCGACCTGGCCGCCGTCGCCGTTCCAGCCGACGAGGCCGACGGCAGCCCCTTCGGCATCAGCATCATCACCCGAGCCTTCGACGACCAGACCGGCCTCGACCTCGCCGCCCGGCTCATCGAGGGCCGCCTCATCGAGGAGAGCGGCGAATCCGCCGGCCAGGCCCGGGGTCCCCTCCCCGGCACGGGAGTCGACCTCGCCGTCTTCGGTGCCCACCGGCACGGCCAGCCCCTCAACCACCAGCTCACCAGGCTCGGCGCACGCTACACCGGCGACGTACGAACCGCCGCCGCCTACCGGCTGACCGCCCTCGCCACCGAACCTCCCAAACCGGGCGTGATCCACGTCGGCCCCGGCAGCGGCGGCGCGATCAGCGGCGAACGCTGGACCCTCTCACCGGCCGCCCTCGGCCACTTCCTCGCCGAACTTCCCGCCCCCATGTCCCTCGGCCGCATCCGACTCGACGACGGCTCCTGGGTCCTGGGCTTCCAATGCGACCCACACACCGCGGCCTCGGGAACCGACATCACCCACCACGGGGACTGGCTCGCCTACCTGGCCACGACCTGAGACGAAACCCTGTCCAACGTCCGGGGAGGTGATGACAGGCGCGGTGCCGATCGGGCGACCGGGAGCTGCGGTCAGGCGGGCGCCCGGCAACGGCCGGGGCAGCACACGGCTGAGTGGTCGTCAGTCCGCGAGCGGGCGCTTGAGCCCGGGTGGGTTGGAGCCGGGAGGTGGTCCGATGGGCGGAGTGGTCGCGCCCGTGGCGAGCAGAACAGTAGCGGCCACCGTGGCGGCGGCCCGGGCGGTGCGACGACGGAACGGTCAGCAGCGGCGTCGAGGTGGCCGGCAGCAGGGCTGCCAGCAGGGCGCGGGTACGGCGGGGGTCAGGCGTTCCATGGTGCCCCAGCAGCTTGAGGTCGGCGCGTCGGCAGGGCCGTCGGTGACCAGCCGCAGGTCCGCCACCCGCTCCGATCCCCGCTCGTGCATCCAGTCCTCGCGGGCTCGGTGATGTCCTCCATCGGCCGCCCGACCGGAAAGATCCGACTCGCACTTCGCCGAAGCCGGCTGTGCAGCGGTGCTCGGGGTTTTCGACGGGCAGGCCCCCGGGACGGCGAGGCCGGCACCGCCCCGGGCGCGATGGCTTCCGGACGACACCGGCCTCGTGGGGGCGAGAGGGTCTACCAGAGGCGGCGCGACGGTGTGAGCTTGGCGCTCAGTGCCGCGAGGAAGGTCGGGAGCTTGTCCACCATGGCCTTGGGGACCGGGGTGGTCTGGACGGTGTCCCGCCTCACGTCCTGGACGACGAGGGTGTAGGTGCCGTTCTCCTCGACGAGTTCGGCGGCGTAGAGCAGTGTTTCCGTGGAGGTTTGCATCGGGGGTCCTAGGCTTGGGTGTCGTTGAGCCAGGTGTTCCACGCCTGGGTGGCTTTCTGCTCGTCGGCGTCCTCGGCGAACACGTGGTGGGCCAGCCAGATCGGCGTGTTCCAGGTGCTGCCGTTGAAGAAGCGGTAGAGCGCGTCCGGGCCGCGCAGGCCGACGAAGTCGGGGCTGAGCCAGTCCACGACCACCTCCTCCGGACCGCCGTCCGGGCCGGGCACCTGGAGCGACAGCCGGTCGCCGACGGCCGCGTCGTCGGCGAGGCCGAGGCGTCGCCGCAGGGCAGCGAAGTCGGCGGGGTCGGCGGTGGGTTCGGGGCGCCCGGCCTTGACGTAGACGGCGGGGCGGCCGGCGAAGTGCCGCAGGTACTCGGCGAGGCTGTGCTGGTAGAGGTGGACGTGCTTCTCGGCCGCGTCCGCCTTCCTGTCCCAGACCTCGTCCCAGACCCCCTCGTGCACCCAGTGGATTCCCATGCGCAGGTGGCTCGTCCCGCCGTCGGCCGACTCGATCCGGTAGCTGAGGGTGTTGGAGAACTCGTCGCCGAGGGTCGCCCGGGCGGCGAAGTGGGTCGGCGGCTCCCATGCCACGACGGTGCTCTCGGCCCGGGTGACCTTTCCGCCGACGCGCGGCTCGATCTCCATCGGGTACAGCCAGCCCAGGTTGCCGGCACCGGTGGCGACGGCGGCCCAGACCTGTTCGGGTGTCGCGGGCAGGTCCTGTTCCTTGCGGACCTCGAACTCTCGGGCCATGGTCGGTTCTCCTTCGTCGTCGTTCATCAGGTGTCAGTAGGTGACCGGGAGGGCGCACACCCGCCGCTGCAGCGGGTTGGGCCGCCATTCCAGCGGTTTCCCCTCGGCCAGGCGCAGTTCAGGCAGCCGGCGGACCAGCGTCCCGACGGCCACCTCCGCCTGGAGCTTGGCCAGCGGGCCGCCGAGGCAGAAGTGCGGACCGTTGCCGAAGCTGAGGTGCCGGTTGGCGGGGCGGGTCAGGTCGAGCCGGTCGGGGTCCTCGAAGCGCTCGGGGTCGCGGTTGGTCGCGGCGAGGAACAGGTAGACCAGCTCGCCCTCGCGCAGCGTGCGCCCGCCGATCTCCAGGTCCTCCGCGACGACTCGGACGATCGCCTGGGTCACCGTGTCGTAACGGGCCAGTTCCTCGACGGCGCTGCGGATCAGCCCCGGTTCCGCGCGCAGCCGGGCCAGTTGGTCGGGGTGGCGCAGCAGGGCGAGCATGCCGTTGCCGATCAGGTGGGTGGTGGTCTCGTCGCCGGCGGTGATCAGGACGAAACAGGTGGAGAGCAGTTCGGAGTCGGTGAGCCGGTCGTCCTGCGCCTGGGTGGCGACCAGGGCGCTGATCAGGTCGTCGCCCGGGTCGGCCCGGCGGCGCCGGACGAGGCGGGCGAGGTACTCCTCGTACTGCCCGATCGCCTCCTCGGACTTGTCGAGGTCCTCGCTCAGCCGGCCGAAGCGGCTGAACCAGGTCTTGACCTGCGGGAGGTCGTCGTCCGGGATGCCGAAGAGCTCGCAGACGACGGACATCGGCAGCGGGGCGGCGACGGCCTCGATCAGGTCCGTGGTCGGCCCGGCCGCGACGGCTTCGTCGATGAGGCGGTCGACGATCCGCTGGATGCCGTCGCGCAGGGCTTCGACGCGCCGGGCGGTGAAGGCGCGGTTGGTCAGTTTGCGCAGCCTGGCGTGGTCCGGCGGGTCGGTGTTGGACATCACCCGCCCGAGCCGGTCGGTGAGCCGGCTGAAGGCCTTCAGGTCGCCGCCTAGCGCGACGTAGGCGCGGGTCATCCGGTCCCGGTCGTTGGACAGCCGCAGGTCGGCCAGCGCCGCCTCGACGTCGGCGTACCGGGTGAGGTACCAGATGCCTTCGGCACTGCGATGGACCGGGCTCTCGCGCCGCATACGGGCGTAGAGCGGGTACGGGTCCCGTCGGGCCTCGGGGGTGAGCAGGTCCGCGGCGAGGTCGCGGGGCCGGGCGGGGCCCGCGGTGGCGCGGGCCCCGTCCCTGGTGTCGGTGGTGGTCACGTCGGCTACCGCTGGGCGTCCATGGCGTCGGCCAGGCTCTTGGGCCGCATGTCGGTCCAGGCCTGCTCGACGTACTCCAGGCAGGCGGCCTGGGTGTCGGGTCCGTGGGTGACGGTCCAGCCGGCGGGGACGTCCGCGAACTGCGGCCACAGCGAGTGCTGGTTCTCGTCGTTGACGAGTACGAGGAAGGTGCCGTCCTGGTCGTCGAAGGGGTTGGTCATGGGTCAGTCCTCCTGGTGGTGGGAAACGGGGGTGTCGCGGGCGGCCTCGGCGAGCCTGGCGGCCAGGACCGGTCCGATCTGGGCCAGCGAGCCGGGTTGGGTCATCCGGTTGTGCCGGGTGGTGATTTCGTGCGATTCGATCCGGCCGGTGATGTAGGGCTGCCAGATCTCGGGCCCGGCGTTGTCCTCGGTCCGGTCGATCGTGGAGTTGAAGAGCAGCAGGTCGCCGTCGAACCGCGCGGGGACGAAGTCGACCGCCAGCTGCGCGTTGTTGATCATGATCCGGACGATCACCTCGACCTGTCGCTCGTTCAGGCCGGCCAGCGCGCTGCCCCGCCGGTTCAGTACCTCGGCGACCTCGGCGTAGGTGATGTCCCGGTCGCCCAGCTCGTCCGGGTCGACGTCGAGCACCCCGACGAGCACGTCCCGCTCGGTGGGCACCGGCACCTCCTCGAACGTCACGTCCTTCACCGGATAGGCGTCGAGGATCGCCAGCAGTGCGGTGCGCTCGCCGCGTGACTGCAGCTCGCAGGCGAGCGCGTGGGCGATCAGCCCGCCGGCGGACCAGCCGAGCAGCAGGTACGGGCCCTCCGGCTGGATCTTCTGGACGTGGTCGGCGTAGTCGGCCGCCATCTCCTCGTAGGACGTCGGCAGCGGTTCGGGCCGGCCGAGGCCGCGCGCCTGGATCGCGTAGACGGGGTGCTGGGGGCCGACGTGGTTCAGCAGCCCGCTGTACGACCAGCTGATGCCGCCGCCGGGGTGAACGCAGAACAGCGGGGTGGCGGTCCCGGTCGAACGCAGCGGCAGCACCACGTCCAACGCGTCATCGGGGTCGTCCATGACCAGGCGTTCGGTGAGCCCGGCCACGGTCGGCGCCTCGAACAGCATGCGCAGTCCCAGCTCCAGGCCGAGGGTCTCGCGGACCCGGGAGGCCAGCCGGGCGGCGAGCAGCGAGTGCCCGCCCAGGTCGAAGAAGTTGTCGTCGATGCTCACCTGTTCCCGGCCGAGGACCTCGGCGAACAGGCCGCAGAGCAGTTGCTCCTGCGGCGTCCGGGGGCCGCGGCCGACGTCCGACACCCCGTACTCGGGGGTCGGCAGGGCGGCACGGTCGAGCTTGCCGTTGGCAGTCAGCGGCAGCGCTTCCACGGTGACGAACGCGGCCGGCACCATGTAGTCGGGCAGTTCGCGGCGCAGCCGGCCGGACAGCTCGCCCGCCTCGGGCGCGCCCTCGGGGGCGGGCACCAGGTAGGCGACCAGCCGCTTGTCGCCCGGCCGGTCCTCGCGGGCTACCACGGCCGCCTGGGCGACGCCCGGGCAGCCCGCGAGCACGGCCTCGATCTCGCCGGGCTCGATCCGCAGGCCGCGCAGCTTGACCTGGTGGTCGGCGCGTCCGGCGAACTCCAGCGTGCCTTCAGGCCGCCACCAGGCCAGGTCGCCGGTGCGGTACATCCGGCTCCCGGGCTGCCCGTAAGGGTCCGCGGTGAAGCGCTCCGCCGTCAGGGCGGCCCGGCCGTGGTAGCCGCGGGCCACCCCCACCCCGGCGAGGTACAGCTCGCCGACCATGCCCACCGGCAGCGGCCGCAGGCGGTCGTCGAGCACGTAGGCGCGCATGTTCGCCATCGGCCCGCCGATCGGCACGGACGCGGCATGCTCGGGGAGGGTGCGCACCGGGTGGCAGGTGGCCAGGGTGGTGGCCTCGGTGGGCCCGTAGCCGTTGACCACCTCGATGCCTGGGCAGGCGGCGAGCACCCGGGCGGCGGCGGCCGGGGAGACCACGTCGCCGCCGGTCCACACCTCCCGCACCCCCGCGAGCAGGCCGGGGCGCTCCTCGGCGACCAGCCGGAAGAGTCCGGCGGTGAGCCACAGTCCGGTGACACCGTGCGTGCTGATCGTGTGCTGGAGCAGGTCGAGGTCGAGTTGCCCGGGCGGTGCGACCACGATCCGGCCGCCGTTGAGCAGCGGCACCCACAGTTCGTAGGTCGAGAGGTCGAAGGCCGTCGGGGAGTGCATCAGCACCCGCTCGTGTCCGCCGCCGCGCCATTCGGGGGTCAGCGCGTGGCCCACCACGTCGCGGTGGGTGACGGCCACGCCCTTCGGCCTCCCGGTGGAGCCGGAGGTGTACATGATGTACGCCAACTGGCCGGGTTCGCAGCGGACGTCGATGGCGGACGGATCGGGCTCGGCCTGCTCCAGGGCGTCCAGCACCTCCCGGGTGAGCACCAGCGCGGCCCCGCTCTCCCGCAGGATCAGGTCGATCCTGGAGGAGGGGAAGCGCGAGTCCAGCGGCACGTAGGCGCCGCCCGCCTTGATGATCGCCAGGATCGCCGTGACCAGTTCCGCCGAGCGCTCCAGCAGTACCGCGACCGGCGTCTCCGGGCGGACGCCCTGGCCGACCAGTGCCCGCGCGAGCCGGTCGGACCGCTGGTCGAGCTCCCGGTAGGTCAGCTCGGTGCCACCCGCCACGACGGCCACCGCGTCCGGGGTGGCCCGCACCTGGCGGGCGAACAGCTCGGGCACCGCGGCCCGGGGCAGTTCGGCCGCCGTGTCGTTGAACCCGTACAGCAGTCGGTGGCGTTCCGCCTCGGACATGAGGTCGATCCGGCTGATCGGCCGGTCCGGGTCGGCGACCGCCGTGCGGAGCAACCGGGCCCAGCGGTCGAACAGCAGCTCCACGGTGGCCGCGTCGAACAGGTCGGTGGCGTACTCCACCGCGCCGACCAGGCCGTCGGGGTGGCCGTCCGGGCGGAACTGCTCGGCCAGGCTGAAGGTCAGGTCGACCCGGGAGGTGCCGGTCGGCGCCTCCAGGTGGCAGGTCTCCAGCCCCGGCAGCGCGAACTCGCCCAGCGGCGCGTTCTGCAGGGCCAGCATGATCTGGAACAGCGGGTGGCGGGCCAGCGACCGCGCCGGGTTGACCACCTCGACGAGGTACTCGAACGGCACGTCCTGGTGGTCGTACGCGGTGAGCGCCTTCTGCCTCACCCGGCCGAGCAGTTCGGCGAAGCCTGGGTCGCCGGCGGTGTCGGTGCGCAGCACCAGGGTGTTGACGAAGAAGCCGACGAGCTCGTCCAGCGCCTGGTCGGTACGGCCGGCGATCGGGCTGCCGATCGGGATGTCGGTACCGGCGCCGAGCCGGGTGAGCAGCGCGGCGAGGCCGGCCTGGAGCACCATGAACATGCTGGCGCCGCGTTCGGCGGCCAGGTCCCGTAGGGCCTGGTGCAGGTCGGCGTCCAGCCTGACCACGATCCGGTCGCCCAGCTGGGAGGCCACCGGCGGCCGCGGCCGGTCGGCGGGCAGCTGCAGCTGCTCCGGCATGCCGGTCAATTCATCCTTCCAGTAGGCCAGTTGACGGGCGAAGAGGCTGTCCGGGTCGGCGGCGTCGCCGAGCAGGTCGCGCTGCCAGCCGGTGTAGTCGGCGTACTGCACCGGCAGCGGGGTCCACTGCGGCTCCTCGCCCCGGCAGCGTGTCGCGTAGGCCGCCGCCAGGTCGCCGGAGAGCGGTCCCATCGACCAGCCGTCGGCGGCGATGTGGTGCACCACGACCAGCAGCGCGTGCCGGTCGGGGGCGATCGCGTACAGCTCCGCCCGGACGGGCGGCTCCGCGGCCAGGTCGAAGCCGCGCCGGGCCGTCTGCGCCAGCCGTTCGGCCAGCCGGCCCTCGTCGAGCTCGACCACCGGGAGCGCCGGGTACGCCTGCGCGGCGTCCAGCACGACCTGGTGGGGCACGCCGTCGGTCTCGCGGAAGACCGTCCGCAGGCTCTCGTGCCGGGCGACCACGTCCGCCAGCGCGGCGTGCAGGGCCGGCCGGTCGAGTTCGCCGGTCAGGCTCAGCGCGAGCGGCATGTTGTAGGTGGCGCTCGGCCCGTCCATCCGGTGCAGGAACCACAGGCGGCGCTGGGCGAAGGACAGCGGCACCCGGTCCGGGCGGGGCTGGGCGGTCAGCGCCGGCCGCACCGTGCCGGAGCCGTCCAGGCGGGCCGCCAGGGCGGCCACGGTCGGGGTCTCGAACAGTGTCCGGACCTCCAGTTCCGCGCCGAGGGTCGCCCGGACCCGGGAGGCCAGGCGGGTCGCCAGCAGGGAGTGCCCGCCGAGGTCGAAGAAGCTGTCCTCGACCCCGACCTGGGCCAGCCCGAGCACCTCGGCGAACAGTTCGGCGAGGAGCTGCTCCTGCGGGGTGCGCGGCGCCCGCCCGGCCACGGCCGGGCCGAGGTCGGGTACGGGCAGGGCACGGCGGTCGAGCTTTCCGCTGGCGGTCAGCGGCAGTGCGTCCAGCGCCACGAACGCCGACGGGACCAGGTAGTCGGGCAGCCGGTCCCGCAGCCAGTCGCGGAGTTCGCCGAGGAGGGCGCCGGTGCCCCGGCTGCCGGCCGGGCGGTTGGTCAGCGACGACAGCGCGGTGCCGGCCCGCCGCACCGGCCGGTAGGCCTCGACGGGTGCGTCCGCCGGTCCATCGGTGAAGAGCACGTCGAGGGCTTCGGGCGCGTCGGCGGACCAGGTGAGGTCCACCCGGCGGCCGAGCTCTCCGCCGAGGGCGTGCAAGTCCTCCGGGTCGGGCAGGTCGCCGTCGTCCGGGCCGTGCAGCCGCTCCAGTAGCCCGGCGAGCGTGCCGTCCCCGTTCCGCACCGCCCGGGCCAGCTCGGCCTCGCGTGCGACGCGGCGGTTCGGGACGCCGGTGAGGCGCACCGGGCCGGTGCCCGGTCGCCCGAGCAGTTCGCGCAGCTCGGCGAGGTCGGCGATGTCCCGGCCCCATGCCAGGTCCAGCGGCTGGGCCGGTAGGGCGGGCCGCTTGTGCAGCGTCACGTCGTAGCGGTAGCGGCTCAGTTCGTTGTGGTGCCGACCGCGCTTGACCTCCACAGCCACCGTGCCGATGTCCGTGCCGTGTTCCCTCAGGACCGTGAAGAAGTCCGGGTCGACCAGGAGCTCCTTCTCGACCCGGAGGGCCTGCTCCACGGCGCGGCGCACTGCGGCGAGGTCGGCGCCGTCCCCGGTCCGGTGCAACTGGACGGCCGTGGCCAGTGGGCGCAGCAGCCGTAGGTTGCGCACGTCGCCGATGAAGAGCGCGCCGCCCGGGGCGAGCAGCCGCATCAGCTTCCCGATCACGTCCGCGAGGTAGTCGGCCGACGGGAAGTACTGCACCACCGAGTTGATCACGATGGTGTCGAACTCCCCGGTCGGCAACCCGTCGGTGTCGTGCGCCGGGCGGGTCTGCAGCACCACCCGCTCGGCCAGGTCCTCCTCCCGGGCCACCTGGGCGGCCAGTGCGTCGATCGCGGTGGCGGAGAAGTCGGTCGCCCAGTAGGTCTCGCAGTGCGGCGCGACCTGCGAGAGCAGCAGACCGGTGCCGACGCCGACCTCCAGCACCCGGCGGGGGCGCAGGGCCAGGATGCGGGCGACGGTCGCGTCCCGCCACTCCCGCATCTGCTCGACCGGGATCGGGCCGGCGTCGTAGCTGCTGTTCCAGCCGACGAAGTTCTGGCCGAAGGCGGCTTCGTCGGGAGTGATGGGCAGGGCGTCGTAGATGCCCCGCCACTCGTCCACGTGGTCCGCTTCGACTCCGCTGTCCCGGAACGCCTCCTGGTGCGGGACGACGTAGCCGATCAGCCGGTCGTCCTGGGCGAGGACGGCGGCCCGGGCGACGGCGGGGTGCTCGGCCAGGGCCGACTCGACCTCGCCGGGCTCGACGCGGAAGCCGCGCACCTTCACCTGGTCGTCGGCCCGCCCGACGTACTCCAGCTCACCGTCCGCTCGTCGGCGCACCAGGTCGCCGGTACGGTACATGCGGTCGCCGTCCGCGCCGAACGGGCAGGCGACGAAGCGTCCAGCCGTCAGAGCCGGCCGGTTCAGGTAGCCGCGCGCCGGCCCCGCGCCGGCCACGTACAGCTCCCCGGGCACACCCGGCGGCACCGGCCGCAGTCGCTCGTCCAGCACGTACACCCGGGCGTTGGCGATCGGACGGCCGATCGGCGGCACACCCGCGGCCGGGGACAACGGATCGCTCATCGTCGCGCACACCGTCGTCTCCGTCGGACCGTACGCGTTGATCATCCGCCGGTCCGATGCCCAGCGTTCCACCAGCTCCGGCGGGCAGGCCTCACCGGCCACGACCAGGGTGGACACGGTCATCGAACCCTCGGGCAGGGCGGCCAGGACGGACGGCGGCACGGTCACGTGGGTGACGGCGAGCCCCGGGTCGGTCAGCGCGGCGACCGGGTCCGCCGCGGGCGGCAGCACCAACGCCGCGCCGCACAGCAGGGCGGTGTAGATCTCCGACACCGAGGCGTCGAAGCTGGGCGAGGCGAACTGGAGCACCCGGCTGCCGGGTTCGATCGCGAACCGCTCGATCTGGCCGGCGACCAGGCTCGCGACACCGCCATGGGCGACCACGACGCCCTTGGGGCGACCGGTCGAGCCCGAGGTGTAGATCACGTAGGCCGGGTGCCGGACGTCGAGGGCGACCTCCGGATCGGTGTCGGGCCACTCCGAGACGTCGGCTACCATCGCCGGATCGTCGACCACGACTGCCGGACGGGCATCGTCCAGCATGAACGCGATCCGCGCCTGCGGGTAGGCCGGATCCACCGGCAGGTACGCCGCCCCGGCCTTCAGCACGCCGAGGACGGCTACCACCGCTTCCACCGACCGCGGCAAGGCCACGGCCACCAGCTGCTCCGGACCGATCCCCCGGGCGATCAGCGCGTGCGCGAACCGGTTCGCCCGCGCGTTCAGCTCCCGGTACGTCAGCTCGACGTCGCCACGGACCAGCGCGACCGCATTCGGCGTCGCCGTCACCTGGGCGGCGAAGGCCTGCGGTACCGGGACGGCGCCCACGTCGCGGGCGGTCGCGTTGCCCCGTTCCAGCAGCCGGTGCCGCTCGTCGGCGTCGAGGAGGTCGATCCCCCCGATCGGCTGCTCCGGGTCGGCGGTGACGGCCTCCAGCAGGAGGGTCCAGCGCTGGGCCAGGGCTGCGACCGTCGAGCGGTCGAACAGATCGGTGGCGTACTCGACCGCGCCGACGATCCCGGCCGGGCTCCCGTCCGGACCGAACTGCTCGACCAGGCTCACCCCGAGGTCGAACTTGGCGGTTCCGGTGGCCACCGCGTAGGTGGTCACTTCCATCCCGGGCAGCGAGAACCGGCCCATCGGCGCGTTCTGCACGGCCAGGATCGTCTGGAACAACGGGTGGTGGGACAGCGAGCGGGCGGGGTTCAGCACCTCCACCAGGTGCTCGAACGGCACGTCCTGGTGCGCGTACGCCGACAGCGCCGTCTCCCGCACCCGCTCCAACAGCTCGGCGAAACTCGGATCACCACTCGTGTCGGTACGCAGCACCAGCGTGTTGACGAAGAACCCGACCAGCTCGTCCAGCGCCTCGTCCGTACGCCCCGCGATGGGACTCCCGATCGGGACGTCTGTTCCCGCGCCCAGCCGGGTGTACAGCGCCGCCAGTGCCGCCTGCAGCACCATGAACAGACTCGTCCCGGTGCGCCGCGCCAACTCCGTGAGGGCGACGTGCAGTTCGGGGTCGAGCTCCAGGCCGACGTGGTCCCCCTGCCAGTCGGCGACGGCCGGCCGGGGCCGGTCGGCGGGCAGCTGGAGCAGCTCCGGCAGGTCGGACAGCTGCCGCTTCCAGTAGTCGAGCTGCTCGGCGAACCGGCTCTGCGGGTCGGCGGCGTCGCCGAGCAGCTCGCGCTGCCACAGCGTGTAGTCGGCGTACTGCACCGGCAGGGCCGGCCCGCTGGGCGCGCGGCCCTCGCAGCGGGCCGCGTACGCCTCGGCCAGGTCACGGGCGAGCGGGCCGGTGGACCAGCCGTCCCCGGCGATGTGGTGCATCACCAGCAGCAGCACGTGCTCGTCCGGCGCGAGCGCGAACAGCTCCGCCCGAAGCGGCACTTCCGAGGTCAGATCGAAAGGCTGCCGGGCGAACTCGGCGAGCCGATCGAACAGTTCGGCCTCCGACACCTCCGTCAGCCGCGCCCGGGGCCGGGCCGCCGCCGGGTCCAGCACGCGCTGGCACGGCACGCCGTCGACCTCCGGGAACACCGTCCGCAGGCTCTCGTGCCGGGCCACCACGTCGGCCAGCGCCTCGTCCAGCGCCGCTCGGTCGAGCGTGCCGGTCAGTTGGAGTGCCAACGGGATGTGGTAGGTCGCGGCGCTGCCGTCCATGCGGTGCAGGAACCAGAGCCGTCGCTGGGCGAAGGACAGTGGCACCGTGTCCGGCCGCTCGTGCACGGTCAGCGCCGGGCGGGCGTGGCCCGCCCCGGCCAGTGCCTCGGCCAGGCCCGCCACGGTGGGCGCCTGGAACAGCGCGCGCAGCCCCAGCTCCACGCCGAGCACCGTACGCACCCGCGCGGCCAGCCGGGTGGCGAGCAGGGAGTGCCCGCCCAGGTCGAAGAAGTCGTCGTCGACCCCGACCCCGGACACGCCGAGCACCTCGGCGAACAGCTCGCAGAGGATCTGCTCCTGGGGGGTGCGCGGCGCCCGACCGACCTCGGCCGAGCCGAGGTCGGGAGCGGGCAGCGCTGCGCGGTCCAGCTTGCCGTTGGGGGTCAGCGGCAGCGCGTCCAGCACCGTGAACACGGCCGGCACCAGGTAGTCGGGCAGCCGGTGACGCAGGTGTGCCGCCAGCTCCGCGGGGCGGACGACCGCGTCGGGACGGGCCGCCACGTAGCCGATGAGCCGGTCGTCCCGGGCCACGACAGCGGCCTGGGCGACGGCGGGGTGCTCGGCCAGCGCCGCCTCGACCTCGCCGAGTTCGACGCGGAAGCCGCGCACCTTCACCTGGTCGTCGGCGCGGCCGACGTACTCCAGCTCACCGTCCGCTCGTCGGCGCACCAGGTCGCCGGTGCGGTACATGCGGTCGCCGTCCTTGCCGAACGGGCAGGCGACGAACCGGCCGCCCGTCAGACCGGGCCGGTTCAGGTAGCCGCGCGCCAGCCCGGGGCCGGCGACGTACAGCTCCCCCGCCACACCCGGCGGCACGACGCGCAGCCGCTCGTCGAGCACGTACACCCGGAAGCCCGCGACCGGCCGGCCGATCGGCGGCACTCCCGGACCGGGCGACAGCGGGGCGCTCATCGTCGCGCACACCGTGGTCTCCGTCGGACCGTACGCGTTGATCATCCGGCGTCCGGGCGCCCACCGGGCCACCAGTTCCGGCGCACAGGCCTCACCCGCCACCACCAGCGTCGACGCGGTCACCGAGCCCTCCGGCAGGGCGGCCAGGGCCGAGGGCGGCAGGGTCACATGGGTGATGTCGAGCCCGCGGTCCGTCAGGGCCTCCAGCGGAGCCTCGGCCGGGGCCAGGACGAGAGTCGCGCCGGTGAGCACGGCACTGCACAGGTCCCAGAAGGACGCGTCGAAGCTGGGCGAGGCGAACTGGAGCACCCGGCTGCCCGGCGCCACGCCGAGCCGCTCGACCTGTGCCGCCACCAGGCCGGACACGCCGCTGTGGGTGACGGCCACGCCCTTGGGCCGGCCCGTCGAGCCCGAGGTGTAGATCACGTAGGCCGGGTGCCGGGCGTCCACCACGACAGCCGGATCGTCCTCCGGCCGGTCCCCCTCGACCACCATCGCGGGGTCGTCGACCACCACCGCCGGACGGGCATCGTCGAGCATGAACGCGATCCGGGCGGCAGGGTACGCCGGGTCCAGCGGCAGGTACGCGGCCCCGGCCTTCAGGGTGCCCAGGGCCGCCACCACCGACTCCACCGACCGCGGCAGCGCCACCGCCACGACCCGCTCCGGGCCGACACCGCGAGCGATCAGCGCGTGCGCGAACCGGTTCGCCCGGGAGTTCAACTGCCGGTACGTCAGCTCCGTTTCCCCGCAGACGAGCGCCACCGCGTCCGGCGCCGCCGCCACCCGCGCCGCGAACAGCTCCGGCAGGCTCACCGCGGCCGCCGCGCCGTCGACGGCGGGCAGCAGCTCGCGCCGCTCCTCGGCGGAAAGCAGGTCGATCCCGCCGATCGGCAGGTCCGGGGCGGCGGTGACCGCGGCCAGCAGCCTGGTCCAGCGGGCGGCCAGGGCCTCGACCGTCGAGCGGTCGAACAGGTCGGTGCTGTACTCGACCGCGCCGCTGAGTCCGGCCGGCGCGCCGTCGGGTCCGTGCTCCTCCGCGAAGCCGAAGGTCAGGTCGAGCCGCGCGGTCCCGGTGAGCACGGTCACCCCGGAGACCAGGAGACCCGGCAGCTCGAAGTCACCTCCCGGCGTGTTCTGCACGACCAGCCCGGTCTGGAACAGCGGGTGGTGCGACGGCGAGCGGGACGGGTTCAGCACCTCCACCAGGTGCTCGAACGGCACGTCCTGGTGGGCGTACGCCGACAGCGCCGTCTCCCGCACCTGCTCCAACAGCTCGGCGAAGCTCGGATCACCACTCGTGTCGGTGCGCAACACCAGCGTGTTGATGAAGAACCCGACCAGCTCGTCCAGCGCCTCATCGGTCCGCCCCGCGATCGGACTCCCGATCGCGATGTCCGTTCCCGCGCCCAGCCGGGTGTACAGCGCGGCGAGCGCGGCCTGCAGCACCATGAACAGGGTCGCACCCGAGCTGCGCGCCAACCCCACCAGCGCGGTGTGCAGTTCGGCATCGATCCGCAGTTCCAGCAGCTCACCGCCGTACGACATGGTGGCCGGGCGTGGCCGGTCGGCAGGCAGCTGCAGCTGCTCGGGCAGACCCGCCAGCTCCTCCGTCCAGTAGGTGACCTGGCGAGCGAACGGGCTGTCGGTGTCCTGCTCGTCGCCCAGGATCTCGTGCTGCCACAGGGTGTAGTCGCTGTACGTCACCGGCAGTGGCGGCCACACCGGCGCCACGCCACCCTGCCGGGCGGTGTAGGCGGTGGCCAGGTCGCGGGCCAGCGGGCCCATGGACCAGCCGTCCCCGACGATGTGGTGCATGACCAGCAGGAGCACGTGCTCGTCGGTCTTCTCGGCGACCGCGAACAGTTCCGCCCGCACCGGAACTTCCGAGGTCAGGTCGAAGCCGCGCACCGCCGCCTCTCGAAGCAGGACGGGCAGCTCCGCCTCGCCGGCCGCGCGCACGGTCAGCGGAACGGCGACCTTGTCGGTGTCCAGCACCCGCTGGTGCGGAATTCCGGCGATGTGTGGGAAGACCGTGCGCAGGGTCTCGTGCCGGGCCACCACGTCCGCGAGCGCGGCGCTCAGTGCAGCCCGGTCGAGGTCGCCGGTCAGCCGTAGGGCCAGCGGCATGTGGTAGGTGGCGCTCGGCGCCCCGAACTGCTGGAGGAACCACAGTCGGCGCTGGGCGAACGACAGTGGCATCGGCTCGCGGCGGGGCCGGGGTACCAGGGCCTGCCGTGCGGAGGCGGCGGCGTGCAGCCCGGCCGCCAGCCCGGCGGGTGTCGGGGTGCGGAACAGGTCGCGCAGCTCCAGTTCGACCCCGAGGGTCGCCCGGACCCGTGACACCAGCCGGGTGGCGAGCAGGGAGTGCCCGCCCAGGTCGAAGAAGTCCTCGTCGACCCCGGCCTGCGGCAGGCCCAGCACCTCGGCGAACAGCTCGCACAGGATCTGCTCCTGCGGGGTGCGCGGCGCCCGGCCGCCGGTCGGGCCCGTCGGCTCGGGCGCGGGCAGCGCGGCGCGGTCCAGCTTGCCGTTGGGCGTCAGCGGCAGCGCGTCCAGCAGGACGAACGCGGACGGCACCAGGTAGTCCGGCAGCCGCTCGCGCAGGTAGGCCGCCAGTGCCGCCGTGGTGGCCGGCTCCTGCGTCGATGGCACCGCATACGCGACGATCCTGGTCTCGCCCCGGTCCTCGCGGGCGAGCACGGCCACCCGGGCGACGCCCGGGTGGCCCGTCAGCTCCGCCTCGATCTCCCCGGGCTCGATCCGGAACCCGCGCACCTTCACCTGGTGGTCCACCCGTCCGGCGAACTCCAGCTCGCCGTCGGCGCGCCAGCGGACCAGGTCGCCGGTGCGGTACATCAGCGAGCCCGCCGGCCCGTACGGATTGGCGACGAAGCGCCCGGCGGTCAGCCCGGGCCGGCTCAGATAGCCACGGGCCAGCCCCGTCCCGGCCAGGTACAGCTCGCCCAGCACCCCGGCTGCGACCGGCCGCAGGGCCGAGTCCAGCACGTAGGCCTGGCAGTTGGCGATCGGGCGGCCGATCGGTACCGGCAGCGGGCAGTCCGCCGGATCGGCCGGCAGCGGGTAGGCGGTGATCACATGGGTCTCGGCGGGACCGTAGTGGTTGTGCAGCACCCGGCCCGGACGGCGGGCCTGGAAGCGGCGCACCGCACCGCCGAGGCGCATCGCCTCACCGGCCTGGGCGACCAGCCGCAGGCTCGGCAGCTCCAGCCCGGCCTCCTCGGCGGCCTCGGCCAGCGCCTCGACCACCAGGTTGGGCGCGAACAGCTCGCCGACCTCGTGCCGGTCCAGCCAGTGCGCGAACAGCTCGGCGCTGCGGCGCTGCTCCTCGGTCGGCACCACCAGGGTCTTGCCGTACAGCAGCGCGGAGAGCACCTCCTGCACCGAGACGTCGAAGCTGATCGCGGTGAACTGCGCGGTGCGGGTGCCGGGTTCGCCACCGACGGCCTCGTGGTGCCACGCCAGCAGGTTCAGCAGCCCGGCTGCGGGCATCACCACGGCCTTGGGCCGGCCGGTGGAGCCGGAGGTGTAGATCACGTAGGCCGGGTGCCGCGCGTCCACGACGACGGCCGGATCGTGCTCCGGCCACTCCCCGGCCGGGGGGACCGCCGCGAGGTCGCCCAGGGCAACGGCCGGCCGCGCGTCCTCCAGCATGTACGCGATGCGGGCGGCCGGGTAGTCCGGGTCGATCGGCAGGTAGGCAGCACCCGTCTTGAGCACCGCGAGGACGGCGACCACCAGCTCCGGCGAGCGCGGCAGCCGCAGGGCGACGACCTGCTCCGGGCCAGCTCCGCGCGCGATCAGCGCGTGCGCCAGCTGGTTGGCCCGGCGGTTCAGCTCGCGGTAGGTCAGCACGGTGTCCTCGAACACCACCGCCTCGGCCTCCGGGGTCGCCCGGACCTGCGCCTCGAACCGGGCCGACAGGCCCTCCACGGGAACCGGGCGGGCGGTCTCGTTACGCGCCACCAGCAGCTCGTGCCGCTCCTCGGCGGTGAGCACGTCGATCCGGCTGAGCGGCCGGTCCGGCTCGGCGACCACCGCCGCCAGCAGCCGCAGCCACCGGGCGACCAGGGCCTCCACCGTGGCGTGGTCGAACAGGTCGGTGCTGTACTCCACCCGCCCGACGATGCCCTCGGCCGGCCCACCGGTGCCGCCGCGCTCCAGCAGGTGGAAGCCGAGGTCGAACATCGCCGTCGGCGTCCGCACCAGGACGATCTCGGCGCTCAGACCGCTCAGCGTGAACTCGGTGCGTGGCGTGTTCTGCAGCGCGAGCAGCACCTGGAACAGCGGCTGGCGGGCCGGCGACCGGGACGGGTTGAGGGCCTCGACGACGTGCTCGAACGGCAGGTCCTGGTGCGCGTACGCGCCGAGCGCGCCCTCCCGGACCCGGCCCAGCAGCTCGGCGAAGCTCGGGTCGCCGCTCGTGTCCGTACGGAGCACCAGGGTGTTGACGAAGAACCCGACGAGGTCGTCCAGCGCCTGGTCGGTCCGCCCGGCGATCAGGCTGCCGACCGGGATGTCGTCGCCCGCGCCGAGCTTGTCCAGCAGCGCCGCCAGCGCGGCCTGGAGCAGCATGTGGACGCTGGCCCCGTTCTCCCGGCCCAGGCGCAGCAGCGCACCGTGCAGCTCCGCGTCCAGATCGATCGCCAGCTGCCCGCCCTCGTACGAGGTGGTCGCCGGGCGCGGCCGGTCGGCGGGCAGCCGGATCTGCTCGGGAAGGCCGGCCAGCCGCTCCGTCCAGTAGGCAGACTCCCGGGCGAACAGGCTGGTGGGATCGTCGCGGTCCCCGAGCAGCCGGTCGTGCCAGAGGGTGTAGTCGGCGTACTGCACCGGCAGCGGCGCCCACCGCGGTTCCTCGCCCCGGCGGCGGGCCGCGTATGCGGTGGCCAGGTCGGCGGCCAACGGACCCAGCGACCAGCCGTCACCGGCGATGTGGTGCATCACCAGCAGCAGCACGTGCTCGTCGGCGGAGAGCGCGAACAGCTCGGCGCGCAGTGGCGGTTCGGCCGCGAGGTCGAAGCCGCGCCCAGCGGCCTCGGTCAGCAGCTCGGTCAGGTCCGTCTCGTCAGTGGGGATCACAGGCAGCTGCGGCGGTACGTCTCCGGCGCCCAGAATCTGCTGGTACGGCACGCCGTCCAGCGCTGGAAAGACCGTGCGCAGGGTCTCGTGCCGGTCGACGACGTCGCCCAGCGCCGCCTCCAGGGCCGTCAGGTCCAGCGGTCCCGAGAGCCGCCAGGCGAGCGGCATGTTGTAGACCGAGTCCGCGCCCTCCAACTGGCGCAGGAACCACAGCCTCCGCTGAGCGGACGACAGTGGCACCAGCGCGGGCCGCTCCGCCTGCCCCAGGGCGAGCCTGGCCCGGCCCGCGCCACCCAGGCCGGCGGCCAGCCCGGCCACCGTCGGCGTCTCGAAGAGGGCGCGAAGCTCCAGTTCCACCCCGAGGGTCGCTCGTGCCCGGGCGACCAGGCGGGTGGCGAGTAGGGAGTGTCCGCCGAGTTCGAAGAAGTCGTCGTCGGCCCCGACCTCGGACACGCCGAGCACCTCGGCGAACAGCTCTGCGAGGACCCGCTCCTGCGGGGTGCGCGGGGCCCGGCCGGTCCGCGCCGCGCTGTGGACGGGTGCGGGCAGCGCACGCCGGTCCAGCTTGCCGGTGGCCGTCAGCGGCAGGCTCTCCAGGAGCACGAAAGCGGCCGGGACCATGTAGTCCGGCAGCCGCTCGCGCAGGTGTGCCCGCAGCTCGTCCGGTCGGAGTTCCGCCCCGGCGACGGACACCGGATAGGCGACCAACCGCACGTCCCCTGCCCGGTCCTCCCGGACGGTCACCGCGACCTGGGCGACCTGCGGGTGTTCCTCCAGCGCCGCCTCGATCTCGCCGAGTTCGATCCGGAAGCCGCGCACCTTGACCTGGTCGTCGGTCCGGCCGAGGAACTGCAGGTTCCGGTCCACGCCCCAGCGCACCAGGTCGCCGGTGCGGTACATCCGCGAACCGCTCGGACCGAACGGGTCCGCCAGGAACCGTCCGGCGGTGAGTCCCGGCCGGTTCAGGTAGCCGCGGGCCAGGCCCGCTCCGGCGAGGTACAGCTCACCCGCCACACCCACGGGCACCGGCTGCAGGGTGCTGTCGAGGACGTACAGCCGGATGCCCCCGAGCGGCCGGCCGATCACCGGGCGCGGACTCGATGCCAGCGCCGCGACGACCGCGTCCACCGTGCACTCGGACGGCCCGTAGTAGTTCAGGCAGGTGACTCCTTCGACCGCCCGCAGCCGCTCCCACAGCTGGTCCGGAACGGCCTCCCCGCCCATCGAGACCACCGCCGGGCGACGCCCCGGGTCGTCCAGGAGCCCCCGCGCGACAAGGACCTGGAGGTAGGACGGGGTGGCGTTGACGTAGTCCAGCCCGGCGCGTGCCACGTAGTCGACGAAGGCGTCCGGGTCGGACCAGGTCGCCTCGTCCAGGACGTGCAGTTCGTGGCCCGCGTACAGGCTGGACATCTGATCGCAGGAGGCGTCGAACGACACGGAGGTGGTCAGTCCGATACGCAACCGCTCCCTCGTCCCCTGGGGGAAGAGCAGCGGACGCTGGCTGACGAAGAGGTTGAGCAGGCCGCCGTGGGTCGACTCCACACCCTTGGGCCTGCCGGTGGAGCCAGAGGTGTAGATCACGTAGGCCGGATGCCTCGGGTCGATGGCCACCAGGGGGTCCGTCGCCGGGCAGTCGGCCACCAGGGCAGCCGTCTCCGGGTCGTCGAGCACCAGCCATCCGGCCGGACCGGCCTCCGGCAGTCGGCCCCGGGTCCGGACGTCGGTCACCGCCAGCACCGGGCCGGCATCGTCGAGCATGTGCCCGATCCGCGCGGCCGGGTACTCGGGATCGACCGGAACATAGGCCGCCCCGGTCCGCAGCACCGCGAGGATCGCGACCACCAGCTCGGCCGACCTCGGCAGAGCAACCGCCACCAGCCGCTCCGGCCCCGCGCCCCGCGCGATCAGCGCGTGCGCCAGCCGGTTCGCCCGCGCGTCCAACTCCGCGTACGTCAGCGAGACGTCCCCGCACACCAACGCCACCAGCTCCGGCGTTGCGCGCACCTGCGCCCGGAACAGCTCCGGCACGCTCGCGGCCGGACGCTCCACCGCCGGGCCGGTGCCCAGCGCCGTCAACTCACCGCGCTCCTCGGTGGTGAGCAGACCGAACCGGCTGAGCCGCCGCCGCGGATCGGCGACCGCGGCGCGGAGCAGCCGCTCCAAGCGCCCGATCATCGTCTCGACGGTGGCCGGGTGGTACAGGTCGCTGGTGTACTCGACGAAGGCGTCGATCCCTTCGGGGGTGCCGTCCTCCGCGTGCCGCTCGGCCATGGTGAAGATCAGGTCGAGCTTGGCGGTGGTCGAGGTCGACGGCACGTCCTCGACGTCCAGTCCGGGCGGCGCGAAGTCGGCGCGGGGTGCGTTCTGCAGCACCAGCATGACCTGGAACAGCGGGTGGTGTGCCAGCGATCGCGCCGGGTTCAGGATCTCGACCAGGTACTCGAACGGAAGGTCCTGGTTGGCGTAGCCGGCCAGCGCGGTGTCCCGGACCCGGCCGAGCAGCTCGGCGAAGGTCGGATCGCCCGAGGTGTCGGTACGGAACACCAGGGTGTTGACGAAGTAGCCGACCAGCTCGTCCTGTGCCTGGTCGCTCCGGCCCGCGACCGGACTGCCGACCGGGATGTCGTCGCCCGCGCCGAGCTTGCTCAACAGCGCCGCCAGCCCCGCCTGGAGCACCATGAACAGACTGGTCCCGTGCACGCGGGCGAGCTCGCGCAGGCCGCGGTGCAGGTCGGCGTCCAGCCCGGCGCGCACGGAGCCGCCCCGGTGCGAGGAGACCGCCGGGCGGGGCCGGTCGGTGGGCAGCTCGATCCGCTCCGGCAGACCGGCCAGCCGGCGGGTCCAGTAGACCGCCTGGCCGGCGAACAGGCTGTCCAGGTCGGAGGAGTCACCTAGCAGTTCGTGCTGCCAGAGGGTGTAGTCGGCGTACTGGACCGGCAGCTCCTCCCACTGCGGCGCCTCACCGCGGCAGCGCGCCGCGTAGGCGACGGCCAGGTTCTGCGTGAGCGGGCCCAGCGACCAGCCGTCGCCCGCGATGTGGTGGAGCACCAGCTGGAACACGTGCTCGTCCGCTGCCAGCTCGAACAGCTCGACTCGCAGCGGAACGTCGACCGCCAGGTCGAATCGGTGGGCCTTCGCCTCCGCCATGACGGCCGGCAGTTCGGCCTCGGTGGTCCACCTCACGAGCAGGCGCGGGCTGGCTGCCACGACGTCCAGCACCTGCTGGTGCGGCACGCCGTCGACCGCCGGGAAGACGGTGCGCAGACTCTCGTGCCGCGCCACGACGTCCGCCACGGCGGCCTCCAGGGCCCGCCGGTCCAGGTCCCCGGACAGCCGCCAGGCGAGGGAGATGTGGTAGTTCGCGCTGGCACCCTCCAACTGGTGCAGGAACCAGAGCCGCCGCTGCGCGAACGACAGCGGGATCACCTCGGGGCGCTCGCGCCGTGCCAGGGCGGGCTGCGCCGGTCCGGCCGCCACCAGGGCGGCGGCCAGGCCGGCCGGGGTCGGCGCCTCGAACAGGGTGCGCAGCGGCATCTCCACGCCGAGCGTCGCGCGGATCCGGGCGGCCAGGCGGGTGGCCAGCAGGGAGTGGCCGCCGAGGTCGAAGAAGCCGTCCTCGACGCCGGCCGACGCCACGCCCAGGACCTCGGCGAACAGCTCGCAGAGGACCTGCTCCTGCGGGGTGCGCGGTACGCGGGCGATGGCCGCCGGGGTGAGGTCGGGGGCCGGCAGGGCCCGGTGGTCCAGCTTGCCGTTGGCGGTCAGTGGCAGCGCGTCCAGCACGACGAACGCCGAGGGCACCATGTACTCCGGCAGCCGCTCGGCCAGGTGGCCGCGTAGCTCGGCCGGGCGCGGCGCGGCTCCGGCGGTCGGGACCAGGTACGCGACCAGCCGGTTGTCGTCGGCACGGTCCTGCCGGGCCAGCACGGCGACCTGGGCGACGCCCGGGTGCGCGGCGAGCGCCGCCTCGATCTCGCCGAGTTCGATGCGGAAGCCGCGCACCTTCACCTGCTGGTCGGCCCGGCCGACGTAGCGCAGGCCGCCGTCGGCGGTCCGGCGCACCACGTCGCCGGTGCGGTACATCCGGGAGCCGGCCGGGCCGAACGGATCCGCAACGAACCGCCCGGCGGTCAGGCCGGGCCGGTTCAGGTAGCCGCGGGCCAGACCGGGGCCCGCGACGTACAGCTCGCCGGCGACGCCCGGGGCCACCGGGCGCAGGCCACCGTCGAGCACGTACGTGCGCAGGTCCGGCAGGGCCGTGCCGATCTGCCCGGTGGCGTTGCCGGAGGCGTCGAGCGCCGCGTGGGTGACGTGCACGGTGGTCTCGGTGATGCCGTACATGTTGACCAACCGCGGGGCGTCCTCCGCGTGCCGCTCGTACCAGTCGGCGAGCCGGGAGTGCTCCAAGGCCTCGCCACCGAACACCACCGTGCGCAACACGAGTTCACGGCTGGTGTCCGGCGCCTCGGCATCCGCCTGCATCAGCTGGTAGAAGGCGGAGGGCGTTTGGTTGAGGACGGTCACCCGCTCGCGGGCGAGGAGCTCCAGGAACCGGCCGGGCGAGCGGCTGGTCTCGTGGTCCACGACCACCAGCCGGCCGCCGCGCAGCAGCGGGCCCCACAGCTCCCACACCGAGAAGTCGAAGGCGTAGGAGTGGAACAGCGTCCAGACGTCCTCGGCGGTAAAGCCGAACAGGTCCTCCGTGGTCCGGAACAGCCGCACCACGTTCCGGTGCGGGACCACGACTCCCTTGGGGTCGCCCGTGGAGCCGGAGGTGTGGATGACGTAGGCCGCCTGACCGGGATCGACCGCGACCCGCGGGTCGGTGTCCGGCTGTCCGTCCAGGTCGGCGGTGTCCAGCAGCAGCCGGTCCACGCCGTCCGGGGCCGGCAGCTCGCCGGCCGCGCCGGTCGTCACCAGCAGCGCGGGCCGACCGTCCTGGAGCAGGTAAGCGATCCGGGCGGCCGGGTACCGCGGGTCGACCGGGAGGTACGCGCCGCCTGCCTTCAGCACGGCGAGCACCGCCACGACCTGCTCTGCCGAGCGGGGCAGGGCCAGCGCCACGAGCTGCTCCGGGCCCACCCCCCGGTCGATCAGGGCGTGCGCCAGCCGGTTCGCGCGGGCGTTCAACTCCCCGTAGGTCAGGGTGACTTCGCCGTCCGTGAGGGCAACGGCGGCCGGGGTCGCCCGCACCTGCCGCTCGAACAGCGCGGTCAGGCCGCTGTCCGGATACTCCTCGCCCTGGTCGGTGCGAGCCGGGAGCAGCGCGCCGAGCTCCTCGGCGGACAGCAGGTCCACCCGGCCGATCCGCCCGCCGGGGTCGGCCACCACGGCACGCAGCAGCCGCAGCCACCGCTCGACGATCCCGGCCGCGGTGGCCGCGTCGAACAGGTCGGTGCTGTACTCCACCACGCCCGACAGGCCGTCCTCGCCGGGCTGTTCGGCCAGGATGAAGGTCAGGTCACACTTGGCCGTCCCGGTGTGGACCAGGTCGGTCGCCACCCGCAGCCCCGGCAGGTCGAAGGCGCCGAGCGGCGCGTTCTGCAGGGTGAGCATGGTCTGGAACAGCGGGTGGTGCGCCAGCGTCCGGGTCGGGTTCAGCGCCTCCACCAGGTACTCGAACGGCACGTCCTGGTGCGCGTACGCGGCCAGCGCGTCCGCGCGTACCCGGCCGAGGAGTTCGGTGAACGACGGGTCGCCGGAGAGGTCGGTGCGCAGCACCAGGGTGTTGACGAAGAATCCGACCAGCTCGTCCGCCGCCTCGTCGGTGCGCCCGGCGATCGGGGTCCCGATCGGGACGTCGCTGCCTGCGCCGAGCTTGCCCAGCAGTGCGGCCAGTCCGGCCTGGAGCACCATGAAGAGGCTGGCCCCGCCGTCGCGGGCGAGCGCGCGCAGGCCCTGGTGCAGCTCGGCGTCGATCCGCACCGGCAGGTGGGCGCCCCGGTAGGACATCGCGGCCGGCCGGGGCCGGTCGAACGGCAGCTCCACCTGCTCCGGAAGGTCCGCCAGCTGCTCACGCCAGTAGGCGAGTTGGCTGTTCAGCAGGCTGCCCTGGTCGGTGCCGTCGCCGAGCAGCTCCCGCTGCCAGAGGGCGTAGTCGGCGTACTGGACGGGCAGCGGCGACCACTCCGGCTTGCCGCCCTCGGCGCGGGCCGCGTAGGCGGTCGTCAGGTCCCGCGAGAGCGGCCCCATCGACCAGCCGTCACCGGCGATGTGGTGCACCACCAGCAGCAGCACGTGCTCCTCGGCCGCCAATCGGAAGAGTTCGGCGTGCAGCGGCGGTTCCTCGGCGAGATCGAACCCGTACCGGCCCGACTGCGCCAGCCGCTCCGATAGCTCGCGTTCGCCGAGCTCCGTCACCCGCAGCCGCGGCCGGGCCTCGTCGGGGTCCAGCACCCGTTGGCAGGGCACGCCGTCGACCGTCGGGAAGACGGTGCGCAGGCTCTCGTGCCGCTCGACCAGGTCCCCCAGCGCGGTTTCCAGGGCCCGCTGGTCCAGGCTTCCGGACAGCCGCAGAGTCAGCGGGATGTTGTAGGTGGCGCTCGGGCTGTGACTCGCCCGCTCGCCGGACTCCATGCGGTGCAGGAACCACAGCCGTCGCTGCGCGAAGGACAGCGGGACGGTCACCGGCCGCTCGCGCCGCCCCAGCGCCGGGCGCGCCCGGCCCGCGACGTCCACGGCCGCCGCCAGTTCCGCCACCGTCGGCGCGTCGAACAGGTCGCGCAGCCCCAGCTCCACGCCCAGCACCGACCGGGCCCGGGCGACAAGCCGGGTGGCCAGCAGGGAGTGCCCGCCCAGGTCGAAGAAGCTGTCGTCCAGCCCGGGCTCGGACACCCCGAGCACCTCGGTGAACAGCCCCACCAGCAGGTGTTCGGTCGCGGTGCGCGGAGCACGGCCCGGCGCGGCGGGCTGCGGCTCGGGCGCCGGGAGGGCCCGCCGGTCGAGCTTGCCGTTCGGGGTCAGCGGCAGCGCGTCCAGCAGCACGTACGCGGCCGGCACCATGTGGCGGGGCAGCCGGTCCCGCAGGTGGTCGCGCAGGGCGGTGTCGGTCACGGTGGTGCCGGGCTCGGGCACCGCGTAGGCGACCAGCCGGGGTTCCTGCTCGGTGCGCACCAGCACGGCGGCCCGGGCGACCTGCGGATGCTCGGCGAGGACGGCCTCGATCTCGCCCGGCTCGAGCCGGAAGCCGCGGATCTTCACCTGGTCGTCGGTGCGGCCGAGGAACTCCAGGTTGCCGGACGCGTCCCAGCGCACCAGGTCCCCGGTGCGGTACATCCGCGATCCGACCGGCCCGAACGGGTCGGCGACGAAGCGCCCGGCGGTCAGGCCGGGCCGGTTCAGGTAGCCGCGGGCGAGGCACGCGCCCGCGAGGTACAACTCACCCGCCGCACCGGCCGGCAGCGGCCGCAGGGCGCTGTCGAGCACGTACAGCCGGGCGTTGGTGGCCGGCCGGCCGATGACCGGGCGCGGGCTCGAATCCAGGGACGCGATCACCGGGTTGACGGTGCACTCGGACGGCCCGTAGAGGTTGAGGCAGGACACCCCCTCGGCCGCCCGCAGCTGTTCCCACAGCTGCTCCGGGATGGCCTCGCCGCCCGCCGCGACCAGCGCCGGGCGCCACTGCGGGTCGCGCAGCAGCCTGTGGGCGACGAGGACGTGCAGGTAGGACGGGGTGGCTTCGATGTAGTCCAGTCCGCAGCGTGCCGCGTAGCGGACGAAGGTATCGGGGTCGGTCCAGGTCGCGTGCTCCAGGACGTGCAGCTCGTGGCCTGCGAACAGGGCGAGCAACTGGTTCCACGACGCGTCGAACGACACCGACGTGGTCAGGGCCACCCGCAACCGCTGCCGCTCCCCGAGCACCGGCGCGAAGCGCACCTGTCGCAGGTCGGTGAGCAGGTTGAGCAGGCCGCCGTGGGTCGGTGCCACGCCCTTGGGTCGTCCGGTGGAACCGGACGTGTAGATGACGTACGCCGGGTGCCGCGGATCGATCGCCGCGGCCGGATCCACCGCCGGAGATCCCGCCACCAGGGCAGCCGTCTCCGGGTCGTCGAGCACCAGCCGGTCGACGGGACCGCCGTCGGGCAGGCGCTCCCCGCTGCGGGAGTCGGTGATCACCAGGGCCGGCCGGGCGTCGTCGAGCAGGTACGCGATCCGGGCGGTCGGGTACTCGGGGTCGACCGGGACGTACGCGGCGCCGGTCTTCAGCACCGCGAGGATTGCCACCACCAGCTCCACCGAGCGCGGCAGGGCCACCGCCACCAGCCGCTCCGGGCCGGCTCCCCGGGCGATCAGGGCGTGCGCCAGTCGGTTCGCCCGCGTGTCCAGCTCCGTGTACGTCAGCGAGACGTCTCCGCACACCAGCGCGACCAGGTCCGGGGTCGTCCGCACGTGCTCCCGGAACAGCTCCGGCAGGCTCTCGGACGGGGCCGGCGCCACCGGGCCGGTGCCGACGGCCGACAAGTCGTCGCGCTCCTCGGCCGTGAGCAGCTCGATCCGGCCCACCGGCTCGTCCTGTTCGCAGTCCGCGAGGGTGTCCAGCAGCGCGAGGAGCCACTGCTGGTGCGCGGCGAGGTCGTCGGGGCCGTACGCCTCCGGCGAGCCGTGCAGCCGGAGCAGCGGCGGGTTGCCGTCCCGGTAGTCGAAGACCCAGACGGCGAGGTCGGTGGTCGACCCGGACACGAAGTGGTGCACGGAGGCCGGGTGCCCGGCGAAGCTCGGCCTGGAGTTGAAGGCCATGATGTTGACGATCAGCGGGAACGCCGTCCCGATGCCGCCCGGGGCGCCGAGGTCGCGCAGCAGGTCCTCGCTGCGGTAGCGCTCGTGGGCGACGGCCGTCTCGACCTCCCGCGCCGCCTGGGCGACGAGTTCGCGCCACGGCATGTCGGGTCGCACGGTCAGCCGCAGCGGCACCACGTTGGACAGGGTGCCCGGCACCGACATCAGGTCGCGGTCGGCGCCCCGGCGGGCGGTGACGGGCATGGCGAGCACCACGTCCTGGTTGCCGGTCAGCCGGTGGGCGTAGAGCGCCGTCGCCGCGATCAGCAGCCGGGACCACCGGACGCCGGAACGGCCCGCCGCCGCCCGCAGGGCGTCCGGGCGGAGCAGTTCCCGCTCCTCGGCCAGGCGGAGAGCGCGGTGCGGGTCGGTTGCGGAGGTGTCGGTGAGCCGGGTCGGGGCGGGCAGGTCGGCGAAGCGTCCGGTCCAGTAGGCACGGTCGGCGGCGAAGTCGGTGGACGCGCGGTAGGCGGCGTCGCTGTCGACCAGGTCCCGTAGCGAGCCGAACGGGCACGGCGGTACGGCGCCGCCCTCGGCGAGCGCCGAGTACACTTCGCCGACCCGCTGCCGGAGCATGGAGCTGCTGATCGCGTCCAGCACCACGTGGTGGTAGTTCAGGTACCAGAGGAATTCCGTCGGCGACGCCTTGATCAGCGCGTGGCCGAACAGCGGGTCCCGGGTGAGGTCCAGCGGGCGCAGCAGGTCCCGCTCCATCCACTCCACGGCCGCCGCGCGGGGGTCGGGCTCCCCGCTGAGGTCGAGGTGCGCGGGTGTCCAGTCCCAGCTCTCCCGGAGGACCTGGCGCGGGCCGTCGCCGTCGTCGACGAAGGTCACGTGCAGGGCGTCGACCTCGTCGACGACCCGGCGCAGCGCGGTCTCGAACAGCTCCCGGTCCACCGGCCCGTGGATCTCCAGGCACTCGCCGACGCGGTAGCCCGGGATCGGCGTCCGGGAGCTCTGCTCGGCGAGCCAGATCTCGCGCTGGGCGGCTGTCAGGGGAAGGGCGTCGCCGTCGCGACGGGACATGGGGGTACCTCCGAAGGTGTGGGCAGGCATGTGGGCAGGGCGCGCCGGGCGCCGCCGACCGCGGTGTCGTCACGCGGTCGGCGGGCGGGCGCTGCTGCTGTGGTCAGGCGGCGAGTTCGCCGGCCTGGAGCTGCCAGAGGGATGCGTAGAGTCCGTGCAGGGCGAGCAGTTCGTCGTGGGTGCCCTGTTCGGCGACGACGCCGCCCTTGTCCATGACGTAGATCCGGTCGGCGTGGCGGACGGTGGAGAGCCGGTGGGCGATGACGACCATCGTCCGGTCGGCGGCGAAGCTGCGGAGCGTGCGCTGGATGGCGGCCTCGGTCTCGTTGTCCACGGCGGAGGTGGCCTCGTCGAGGATGACGACCGGGGGGTCCTTGAGGATCGCGCGCGCCAGGGCGATCCGCTGCCGCTGGCCGCCGGAGAGCGCCGTGCCGCGTTCTCCGATCAGGGTGTCGTAGCCGTCCGGCAGCGTCGCGATGAAGGTGTGCGCCTCGGCCATGCCGGCTGCCCGGACCACGGCCTCGTCGGAGGCCGCGAAGGTGCCGTAGCGGATGTTGTCGGCGATGCTGCCGTCGAAGAGGAACGGGTCCTGGGCGACGAAGCCGATGGCGTGGCGCAGGTCGTGCCGTCGCAGCTCCCGGACGTCCTTGCCGTCGAGCAGCACGCTGCCGGATTCGGCGTCCTGGAAGCGCATCAGCAGTTTGGCGATCGTGGTCTTGCCTGAGCCGGTGGCGCCCACCAGGGCGGTCACCTGCCCCGCCGGGATGGTCAGCGAGAGGTCCTCCAGTGCCGCCGGCCGGCCGGGGTAGGCGAAGGTGACCCCGTCGAGGACGATCTCGCCCCGCACCTCGGCGGGGTCGAGCGTCCCGTTGCTGCCGCCGGCCTCGACGGGCAGGGCGCGCAGCCGCCGGACCCGGTCGTAGGAGGCGAGGGTGCGCTGGTACTGGTCGACGATGCCGCCGAGCCGGCTCATCCGCATCAGCAGCATCTGGGGCAGCCCGATCAGCGGGCTGAACACCTCGAAGCGCAGGGTGCCGTTGAGCACCGAACGGCCGCCGATCAGCAGGGTGCCCGCCATCGACGCGGTCGTGCAGGCCCGGACGGTCTCGGCGTGGCGGAGCGTGCTCCGGTCGGTCTGCGTCCTGCTCTCCTGGGCCGCCTCACTCAACCCGTCGATGCGTTCGGCCTCGTAGTCCTCGGTGCAGAAGCTCTTGACGGTGGCGCTCGCCTCCAGCGAGTTGATCACCTGGCTGCCCAGCATGACCCGGCGCTCGCCGGTGACGGCGTAGTCGGCCGCAGCCTTGTCCTGGTGGCGCAGCGACAGCCAGGCGATGACCGGGATCGGCAGGAACGCGATCCAGGCGATCTGCGGCGCCAGCAGCAGGAACGCCGGCACCAGGAGGGCCAGGCTGGTGCCGAGTTGCAGCACGTCGTTGGCCGGGCCGGCGAAGAAGGCGCCCAGCTGGCCGACGTCGTCGGTGAGCGCCCCGGCCACCCGGGTGGTCCGCTCGCCCTCCAGGTGTCCCAGTTCGAGGTGCTGGACGTGCCGGTAGGTGCGGCTGCGCCAGTCGTGCTCGATGTCCCCGCCGAGCCTGCGCCACTGCCGGTTCGATGCGTACGAGAGGCCCGCCACGGCGGCGCAGGCGGCGGCCACCAGTCCGGCCAAGCCCAGGAGTTGAGCGGACGCGGTGGTCAGGCCGAGACTGACCAGGGGCGCTGCCTCACCCTTGATGAGGACCAGTCCGGTCCAGCCGAGGAAGGTGCCGAGCGCCATTTCCGAGATCTGGCAGGAGACCGAGAGCGCGGCGGCCCGGTAGAGGCGGGCGCGGTGCGGTCCGACGATCTCCAGCAGGGGGTGGCGTTCGGCTCCGGGCCCCGCAGCGCCGCGGGAGGCGTCGACCGTTCTGTGCCAGGCCTTCCGGACGACGGCTGCGGTCGCTGCGGCCACCCCGCCCACCGCCACCAACTGCCTGCTCAGCGCCGACCCCTTGATCAGCGCGATCCCGGCCGCGACCCCTCCGCCGACGGCGAGCACCGGTCGCACGACCAGGCCCCGGTCCGCCCGCGGGGCCGGTGCGGCGGCGGGCCTGGCGGGGGCGGCCGTTCTGGCCGGGCCCTCCGCGACCAGGGTGACGGCCTTGCGGACGATCCGGCCGACGTCCGTGGCACGCACTCGCGCATCGTGCCGGACGAGCACCCCGCCGGTGACCGGATTGGCCTGGGCCTCGGTGATCCCGGGAACGCGGCGCAGCGCGGCGGCGAGCACCTCGGCCCTCCGGGGCCGTCCGAGCACCAGCTTGACGTCCCAGCGCTGTCGGCCCGGAGTGACCGAGCGCGGGCTCGCGTCCAATTCCACGGAGCGGAATCCGGCTGCGGCGCCCAGTAGCGATGGCATGTGTACGATCACCTGTTTGCGGAGGTCGCGGAAAACCGTCTCTGATACGACGGATTGCGACGGCGGAGTGGGAAAGTCTGGCGACGAATGCGCTGCGGCTGACCGGCCTGCAGTCGGCCGCCGTCGGGGCGCATCCCTTCGAAATTCATCGGAATGCGCACCCGACGGCGGCCTGGGTTCCGGACGGGCCGTCAGTTCGCCTTGCCGGCGCCTGCGGTCGCACGGATCTTGGGGGCCCTCGGGTCCTCCTCGGCGGCCCGTCGGGCCCGCTCGACGGCCTCGTCCTTCGCGGCGCTCGGGGCGCCGTTCTCGTCGGTGTGCTGACCGTCACCCGCACGGGCTCCGGTGTCACCGGCGACGATCTGGGCCGCCACCATGTCGGCGGCCACCTCGGCCGCGAGGTCGTGGATGTTCTCCCCGGCCTCGTGGGCGGCCTTCTTCACCTCCATCGCGATGCCGACGGACGTCTTGACGACTCCGCGCAGCAGCGGCTTGAGCAGACGCTTGGCCAGGGGTGCGACGACGAGGCCGATCAGGAAGGGCGGTACTACGGGCGGCATGATGCTCCATCCTCTCTACACATAGGTATGACAGGGAACCCGGACACTGCGAACACCGGAGCAGCGAACAGCCGGGCGGACGGAAGCATTCCACCTCGGAATCCGGGATGCACCTACCGGACCGAATTACCGCACACGGCACTCGCCGCCCGATCTCTCTGCCACCGTAGTCGAACCATGCCCGCCAGAGCCAAGCAGCCTCCGCCGGTTCACTCTTGTGAGCGTTTATGGCCTTCTCCCGCACCCTGAATTGCAGCGCACCCCTACACAGGCCAATACGCTTACCTGCTTTTCATACTCATTCGGGATCGCCTGGAAGGCCGAGTTCACGCGCCACCCTCCGCCGCAGTCCCGCGAACGGCAACGCCCCGCCCCCCAGTACCGCCTCGTGAAAGGCCCGCACATCGAACCCGGCCCCCAGCTCCGCCTCGGCCCACGACCGGAGCCGGCCGAACTCCAGGAAGCCGGCCCGGTAGGAGAGCGCCTGACCGGGCAGGTCCGTCGAGTAGCGAAGCAGGTCAGAGGCGATCTGGCCGTCCGACTCGGTGGAGTTGGCGCTCATGAACTCCCGCGCCTGCTCCAGGCTCATCGTCCCGAGGTTGAGCCCGGTGTCGACGACGAGGCGCTGGGCGGTGAACCGCTCCTGTGCCAGGCGCCCATAGGCGTCCCATGGATCCGCATAGAGACCCGCCTCCCAGCCGAGGCCCGCCGCGTACTCGGCCCAGCCCTCGTTGAAAGCACCGAACTCCGCTGCCTCTCGCCGCAGTTGCGGCAGCGACCGGTCCTCCGCCTGGCGGGCGAGGTGGAAGTGGTGCCCCGGAGCCAGCTCGTGGAGGATCAGCGAGGCCGAGCCGAGCAGGGACCTGCGCTCCAGGTCCGAACCGTTGTAGCGGTAGCGCCCGACCGGATCGGCCGCGGTCGGAGCCTCGTAGTAGCCGAAGGTCATCCCCGGCTCCAGCGCCGGGTCCAGCCGGGCCAGCCCGTACGGCGCACGCGGCAGGGTGGCGAACAAGCGCGGCAGCACCGGGGCCAGCCGGTCGAGATGGCCGCGGTAACGGGCCTCGACCTCCTCCGGCGTCCGGGCGTACAGCCGGGGCTCGGTCCGCAGCCGCTCGTGGAACTCAACCTCGGGGCCCGGGAATCCGAGGGCGGTGCGGACCTCCCGCATCCGCTCGGCGAGCTCCTGGCACTGCTCGCGGCCGAGCGCGTGCAGCCGCTCTGGCGTCGCGTCGCCCCCGCTGTGGATCCGGACGAACTCCCGGTAGGCCTCCTCCCCGCCCTCGTACTGCGCCCAGCCGACGGTCTGCGGCGCCGAGCTCAGATAGGCCGGGTCGTCCAGGACGGCGAGCAGCCGGTCGAAGGCCGGCGTCAACTCGGCCTCCACCAGCCGCCGTACGCCGTCCCGGACACGCCCGCGTGCGGCCGCCCCCAGCCCGGCGAGCCGCTCTTCGGCCACCTCCGCCCGGCCCGTCGCCGACGCCCGCAGGCCCTCGAGCGTGGCGCGTGCCCCGGCCAGTGCCGGGACGGGCACCCGGAAGCCGTGCGCCGCCTGACCCACCACCTTGTCCCCGATCGAGCCGATCACCCCAGCCAGCTCGCGCACCAGCCCCAAGTACCGCTCGCAGTCCGGCGGTTCCGCGAACCGGAAGGGGCGCAGCACCGCGTCGGTGTACAGCGACAGCGGGAACAGCCGGTACGGCGTGGCCACGGGCGTCAGCCAGTAGCAGCGGTGGGCGCGCAGCTCCTGCTCGGCCAGCCCCGTGAGGAACGCGGCGGTGTCGGCGTCGGCACCGGACAGCCTCGCGCCGTCGAGCGCCCGCACCCGGCCCAGCACCTTCTTGGCGAACCGCGCCCGCTCCTCCGCCTCGGCGAGGGACGCCCTGGGCAGTGTCTCGACCGGGAGCCCCTGGCGGACTCTCAGCAGTGGATCGCGCTCCAGCAGGAACGCCCAGTAGCGGTCCACCAGATGGCCGATTTCCCGGCCCGGTCCGTTCGCACTCGTGCTCATACGGCCAGTGTGGCGGCGTTCGGCCGCCCGGTCCGCGGTACAGCCGCCGCTCGCCCCTCGAACGGGCGACCTCCGGCCGGGAGACAGCGACCTCCGCACGTTCCGCGCAGGTGCCGCCACGCCCCATACGGAAGGCCGCATCAACCTGGACATCCGGAAATCACCTTACGTACAGGCGTTCTGTTCGTGAGGCAACGGCTGGTGCGTGACAAGCGTGGGACGCACCAGGACGGGTCCGCGCCCTCACAGCCCCGGCCACCCCGCATACCGTGCTCGGCGAGCCCTGCTCCTCCGGGCGCTTCCACGCCGCCCCGGAGGTCCTCGATCGCGCCCGAGCGGAGCACCGTCACATGACCCTCACCCAGGACACGCCCGTGCACCACCACACCGGCACGGGGTTACCCGTCCCGTTCGCCATCGCCGGGACCGGAATGCACCTGCCCCCGACCGTCATCACCAACGAGCAGCTGACCCGCACCCTGGACACCACCGACGAATGGATCACCAGCCGCACCGGCATCCGTGAACGCCGCCGCCTGGCCCCGGAGCTGGCCACCTCCGACATGTGCGTCGACGCCGCACACCAGGCCCTGGACGCTGCGGGCGCCACCCCCGACCGGCTGGACGCGGTGATCGTCGCAACGTACACCTGGGACCAGCCCCTGCCGTCCACGGCGCTGATCGTCAAGGACGCCCTGGGCGCCCACCGGGCCCTGGCCCTGGACGTCACCCAGGCGGCCTGCGCCTCCGGAGTCCAAGCCGTGCTGATCGCCGCCCACCTGCTGCAGAACCCCTCCATCAGCACCGTCCTGGTCCTCGCAGCCGACTGCGCCTCCAGGATCACCGACCCCACGGACCGCACCACCGGCGTCTTCTTCGGCGACGCCGCAGCCGCCGTCGTGCTCACCCGCAGCGAGACCGCCGGGGCGGGGCTGCTCTCCTACGACCTGGGCTCCCAGCTCTCCTACGACGTCCAGGTCCCCGCCGGCGGCTCCCGCCTGCCCACCACCTCCGCCACCCTGGCGGCCGGCGCCCACTACCTGCGGATGAACGGCCGCGCCGTCTGGGACACCGCCACCACACGTCTGCCGGAGAGCATCACCAGCGCGGCCCGGCAGGCCCGCGTACCGGTCGCCGGGATCCGGCACTACTTCCTGCACCAGGCCAACCTGAACATCCTCACCGAAACCATGAACGCCCTGGACGTGCCGCACGATCGCGTTCCCGTCACCGTCGACCGGCTCGGCAACACCGGATCAGCCGGCCTGTTCACCGCGCTCCACTCGACCGTCGCCGCAGGCGACCTGTGGCCAGGGGACACCTACGTCCTGTCCGGGATCGGCGCGGGCTTCCAATGGGGCACCCTCTGCCTCCGGCACGCCTGACCCCGATCACCCCAGGAAGGAATATCCGAAGCGGTCCCGCCCTCCAATGCAACCCGAACACCTGTGCAGAACAAGCGAGTTGACTCGCCAGCGACAACACTCGGTGACACCATGACGCCCATGCCCCGTCGTACCCAGCCGACCGCCCGGGCGGTCGCCGCCGCCGTCACCGCCATCGCGGTGGCCGGCTGCGGAGGCGCCGCCCGGTCCTCGACGAGCGGGGCGCTCGTCGACCACGGGACCGTCCGGATCGCCGAGTCCAGCGAGACGCCGAGCTTCAACCCGTACTCCACCTTCGGGTCCGGTCAGGCCCGCTACGCCTACGACTCGCTGGTCAACACCACCCCCGACGGCACCGTGGTCTCCGGCCTCGCCTCCTCCTGGCAGTCCACCACCACCGCGGCCACCTTCACTCTTCGCCAGGGCATCACCTGCTCCGACGGCACCCCGCTCACCGCCTCCGCCGTGGCCCGGGCGCTGACCTACGCGGGCGACCCGGCCAACCAGCTGGCCGGCGCCCAGACCGTCCTCCCCAACGTCCCGTTCACCGCAAGCTCCGACGACCGGGCCGGCACCGTGTCGGCGACCACCGCCGCGCCCTTCCCGTTTCTCACCCGTACCCTCGGGCTGCTGCCGATCGTCTGCCCCGCCGGCCTCGACCGGCCCGAGGCACTGGACCGCACCACCCAGGGCACCGGCCCGTACGTGCTCACCCGCTACTCCCTCGGCGGGCCCTACGAGTTCTCCGTCCGCGAGGGCTACACCTGGGGCCCGGCCGGCGCGACCACCGCCACCCCCGGCCTGCCGGCCCGGATCGCCCTCTCGGTCGTGCCCCAAGCCTCCACCGCCGCGAACCTGCTGCTCACCGGGGGCGTCGACATCGCGAGCGTGAACGGGCCCGACCGGGCCCGGCTCGCCGGCCACGGCCTGGCCACCGAGGACGTGGCAACGGTGGTCGGGCTGACCTTCTTCAACCAGCGCCCCGGCCGCCCCCTCGCCGACCCGGCGCTACGCCGCGCCCTGGTGTCGGCCCTCGACCGCCAAGGCCTCGCCAACGTCGCCGTCGGCGGCACCGGCCGGCCCGCCACCGACTTCGGTGCCGAGGGCGCCGTCTGCCACGCCGACCTCGCCGCCGCCAACCTGCCCGCGCAGGACGCCGCCGAGACCCTGCGCGCCGCCGGCTGGACCCGCGCCCCGGACGGCCGACTGACCAAGGGCGGCCGACCGCTCCGGCTGCGCCTGATCACCAGCCCGGACCTCGGACCGACCCTGCCACCCGCCGCCGAACTGATGGCCCGGACCTGGACAGCGCTCGGCGCAGACGTCGAACTGGTCACCGAAAGCCTGCCCGCCCTCGTCAACGCCATGTACCAGAGCGGCGAATTCGACATCGTGGTCGGCAGCACGCCGGGTTTCGCCCTGCCGGTCGGCTTCATCCCGTTCTTCTCCGGCCCCACTCCCGCGCAGGGCCTCAACTTCGCGGGCGTCGCCAACCCCGAGTACGACGCCCTGGTCGCCCAGGCCCTCCGGGAGCCGGACACCGAAGGCTGCGGCACCTGGAACCGGGCCTCCGCCGCACTCCTCCGATCGGCCGACGCCCTGCCGATCGCCGACGGCCGGAGCACCGTGTACGGCTACCGCACCACCTTCGCCACCACCTTCGGCGGCCAGATCGTCCCCACCAGCATCCGCCTCCACCATTGACCGGGGGGCCCGTCGTGTCCTTGCCCCAGCTGCTGCGGCGCCCGTGGGCGGCCTTCCTCGGCCGCCGCACCGCCCGGCTGCTCGTCTCCCTCGGGGTCGTGCTCACCGCGTCCTTCGCGATGGTCCGGCTCGTCCCGGGCGACCCGGTCCGCGCCGCGCTCGGCGTCGACGCCGCCCCCGCCCTGGTCGCCGCCCGCCGGCACCGACTCGGCCTCGACGCACCCTTCCTCGCCCAGTATCGGCACTACCTGGCCGGCCTGGCGCACGGCGACCTCGGGACCTCGCTGGTCACCGGCACGCCGGTCGCCGAACTGGTCCAGACCCGGCTGCCGGCCACCCTGGAGATCGCCGGCCTGGCCTTCCTGGTCACCCTCACCGTCGCCCTGCCCGGCGGGCTACTCGCTGCCGTCCGCACGCGCGACGGCCGGCACCCCCGCAGCGAGCTGGCGTTCACCGCGGCCACCGCCTGCCTGGCCGGGGTGCCGGACTTCGTGCTGGCCGCCGGGCTCACCGCGCTGCTGGCCGTCGGCCTCCAACTGCTGCCGGTGGCCGGTACGACGGGAGCCGAGTCCTTCGTCCTGCCGGTCCTCGCTCTCGCCCTCGCACCCACGGCTGTCCTGGCGCGCATCGTCCGGGTCGAGGCGCTGACGGTACTGGGCCAGGACTACCTGCGCACCGCCCGCGGCAAACGACTGTCCCCCGCCCACCGTTACCTGCGGCACGCCGCGCCCAACATGGCCACCGCCGCGCTCACCGTCGCCGGGAGCCTGCTGCCCGCCATGATCGCCGGCACCGTACTGGTCGAGAAGGTGTTCGCCTGGCCCGGCATCGGATCGGCGATGGCCCAGTCCGTGGTGAGCCAGGACTACCCGGTGATCCAGGCGATGGTGCTGATCCTGGGCTCCACCGTGCTGCTCTCCGGCCTCATGGTCGACGTGCTGCTCGCGCTGATGGACCCTCGTTCGACGATCCGGGAGAGCTGAGATGACCCTTCCCCCCAGGTACCTCCGCTCACCGATGGCCTGGACCTCGGCGGTCATGCTGACGTCGCTGCTCGTCCTCGCGCTGGCCGCTCCACTCCTGTGGGGCACCGCGGCCGACCGCCCCGACCCCTTCGCGGTACTCCAAAGCCCTTCCACAGCCCACCCGTTCGGCACCGACAACCTCGGCCGGGACGTGCTCGCCCGGGTCCTGACCGCCACCCGGCCCTCCCTGCTGCTGGCACTGGCCGCCACCCTGATCGGCGCCACCGGCGGCATCCTGCTCGGCGCGGCCACCGCCGTCGTCGGCCGCCGCGCCCGTCGGCTGCTCACCTCCCTGATCAACCTGCTGCTCGCCTTCCCCGCGCTACTGGTCGCGATGTTCCTCGCCGTCGTGTTCGGCGCGGGCGCCGGCGCGGCGGTGCTCGCCCTCTCCGTCGCGGGCGTCCCCGGCTTCGCCCGGCTCGCCCAGACGCTCTCCGCCGCGGTGGCCGGCACCGACCACCTGGCCGCGGCCCGGGTCCTCGGCCTGCGCCGACACCGGCTGCTGTGGCGGCACGTCCTGCCCAACATCGCCGAGCCCCTGCTGCTGGCCACCACCACGGCCGCGGGCACGGCCCTCGTCGCGCTCTCCGGGCTGAGCTTCCTCGGACTAGGCGTCCAGCCGCCCGACTACGACTGGGGGCAGCTGCTCAACCAGGGGCTCGACCGGATCTACGCCGAACCGCTGCCCGCGCTCGCCCCGGGCCTGGCGGTCCTCTACGCGGCCCTGGCCTTCCAACTGCTCGGCGAGGTCCTGGCCGGTGGCGTCGCCCGTCGCGGCCCGGCACCCCGTACGCCCGCGCCACCGCCCGCCCCGAACCGGCCCGCCGAGGACGACCTGGCCCTCCAGGTCGAGCACCTGTCCGTCGAACTCCCCACCCCGGACGGGGTGATCAGGCCCGTGCGCGACGTGAGCCTCTCCCTGCGCCCCGGCGAGATCGTCGGGCTCGTCGGCGAGTCCGGTTCCGGCAAGTCACTCACCGCACTCGCCATCGCCGACCTGCTCCCCGAACGGGCCCGCGTCACCCGGCGCGCCCTCCACCTGCTCGGTGCCGACCCCGCCACCATGACGCGGAAGCAACGCGAGCACCACCTCGCGACCAGCCTGGCGATGGTCTTCCAGAACCCGGCCTCCGCACTCAATCCGTCCCTGCGGATCTCCACCCAGCTCACCGAGGCCGTCCGAGCCCACCGCGGCGCGAGCCGCGCCCAGGCGCTGTCGGAGGCCGCCGACGCCCTGCGCCGGGTCGCCCTTCCCCCGGCCACGTTGCGCTCGCGTCCCCACCAGCTCTCCGGCGGCCAGCGCCAGCGAGTGATGATCGCCGCCGCGCTGATGCTGCGGCCCGGCCTGATCATCGCCGACGAGCCGACCACCGCGCTCGACGTCACCGTGCAGCGGCAGATCACCCGGTTGCTCTCCGACATCCGGCGCGATACCGCCGCCGCCGTCCTGTTCATCAGCCACGACGTCGCGCTGGTCGGCGAGTTCTGCGACCGCGTCCTGGTGATGTACGCGGGCACCATCGTCGAGTCCCTGCCTGCCGGCCGCCTTGCCGACGGCACCCGGCACCCCTACACCCGGGCCCTGGTCGCCTCGGTACCGGACCTCGCGGCGGACCGCGACCGGCCCCTGCCCACGGTGGAGGGCGCACCACCCGACCCGCTGGCGCCCGCCCCGGGCTGCCCGTTCGAGCCCCGCTGCCCGCACCGTCGGGACCACTGTGCCGAGCAGACCCCGCCGCTGGGAGAGCTCGACGCGGAGCACCGGGTCGCGTGCTGGAACCCGGTGCCGGTGGAGGTCCTCGCCCCATGACCACCCTTCAGGTCCGCGACCTCACCGTCCGCCACCACAGCCCGCGCGGCCCGGTCGCCGCCGTCGACGGGGTGTCGCTGGAGATCCCGCCGGGCACCACGCTCGGCCTCGTGGGCGAGTCCGGCTCCGGGAAGTCGAGCCTGGCCCGCGCGATCGTCGGACTCACGCCCGTGCACGGTGGCCGGATCCTGCTCGACGGCCGGGAAGTCCGGGTCCGCACCGTCCGCGACCGGCGTCGGCTCGGCCGTCAGGTCCAGATCGTCCTCCAGGACCCGGACACCGCACTGAACCCCAGAATGACGGTCCGTCAGTCCCTGGTCGAGGCGGCCACCGCCTTCCACCGGCTCGATCGTCCGACCCGTACCGAGCGCGTCACCGGCCTGCTCAGCCTCGTCGGCCTGGACCCCCGGTTCGCCGACCGCCTGCCGCGCCAGCTGTCCGGCGGCCAGCGCCAGCGGGTCGCCATCGCCCGCGCCCTGGCCGTCGGACCGGGTTTGCTGATCGCGGACGAGATCACCTCGGCCCTCGACGTCTCGGTGCAGGCCTCCGTCCTCAACACGATCCGCGAACTCCAACGGCGGCTCGGACTGTCGATGCTGTTCATCGGCCACAACCTGGCCGCGGTCTGCCACGTCTCCGACGCGGTGGCGGTCATGCGGCACGGCCGGATCGTCGAGACCGCCCCCACCGAGGCCCTGCTGGGCGCCCCGCAGCACCCGTACACCCGGGAGCTGCTCGACTCCGTGCCCCGCCTGCCGTTCCGAAGGACCTGATGACCAGTCACCGAGCGGACGCCGTAGTTGTCGGAGCCGGAGTGATCGGCGCCGCCATCGCCCTCGAACTCGCCCGCACCGGGCGCCGTGTGGTCGTCGTGGACAAGGCGGGCGCCGCCGGCCACGGCTCCACCAGCGCCTCCAGTGCGATCATCCGGTTCAACTACTCCACCTTCGACGGCGTCGCCACCGCGTGGGAATCCCGGCACCTCTGGACATCCTGGCCCGAGCACCTGCGACTCACCGGCCGCCGCCCGCTCGCCGCGTTCCACCGCACCGGCGCCGTACTGCTCGACTCCCCCGCCGCCGACCCCACGGAGGTCACCGCCCTGTTCGACCGCGCCGGCGTCCCGTACGAACGGTGGGACGCCGCCGCGCTGCGCCGACACCTGCCCGGGATCGACCCCGGGCGGTACTGGCCGCCGAAGCCGGTGGACGACGACGCCTTCTTCGCCGGACCGTCCGGCGAGCTCGGCGCACTGTTCACCCCGGACGCCGGGTTCGTCGACGACCCTCAGCTCGCCGCCCAGAACCTCGCGGACGCGGCGGGCGAGCTGGGCGCGGGTTTCCTGTTCCACCGGGCCGTGGTGGCCGTGGACCGGGACGCCGACCGGGTGACGGGCGTCCGCCTGGCCGACGGCACCCGGATCGCCGCGGCGGTCGTGGTCAACGCCGCCGGCCCGTGGTCAGGAGGCCTCAACCGGCTGGCCGACGTCGGCAGCGACTTCACGATCGGCGTCCGCCCGCTGCGCGAGGAGGTCCACCAGATCGCCGCGCCGAGCAGCCGCCCCACCGGCCCCTTCCCCCTCGTCGCCGACCTCGACCTCGGCACCTACCTGCGGTCGGCTCCCGGCGGCCACCTCCTGGTCGGCGGTACCGAGCCGGCCTGCGACCGGCCGGAGTGGATCGACGACCCGGACCAAGCCGACCCCCGCCCCACCGCCCGCCGCTTCCGCACCCAGGTGACCCGGGCAGCCCGCCGCTTCCCGGAGATCGGCGTCCCCAACCGGCCGCTCGGTGTCGCCGGGGTGTACGACGCCGCCGACGACTGGACCCCGATCTACGACCGCACCGCGCTGGACGGCTACTACGTCGCCATGGGGACGAGCGGCAACCAGTTCAAGAACGCTCCACTGGTGGGCCGCTTCCTCGCCACCCTGGTCGACCGGATCGAGGCCGGCCACGACCACGACCACGAGCCCCTCCGCTACCGCGGCGACCACACCGGCAACGCCGTGAACCTGGGGTCCTTCTCCCGCCACCGCCCGAACCGGGCGGACCCCGCGCGGAACGTCATGGGCTGATCACACGCAGCTCCCGCACCAGCTCCGCGACCACACCGACCACGAACTCGGGCGCCTCGTGCGGAAAGTCGTGGCCCGTCCCCTCCGGCGTGTGCACCAGCCGGGACGCCGTCGACGCCGCCAGGTACCGCGTCCTGCTCCGGAGATAGAAGCGACTGATCCGCTCGGCCTCGACCGCGTCCCGGGCGCCGGCCAGCACCGCCTCGCCGCCGATGAGGTCCCGGGGTATCACCAGCACCAGCGGCAGGTCACCGAGATCACCGTCGTACACCACGGTCTCCCAACCCACTCCCGCCAACCCCGACGGCGACAGCTCGGCGAAGATCGACGCGGCGGCGCAGCCCTGTCCTGCCCGGCTCCCGGGGGCGTGATGGGCGCCGAACAGCTGCCGCACCGCCGTCAGCAGGAAGCCGCGACGCATCGCCGCGAGCTGCCGGCTGGGCGGCGCGAAGGCGATGACCTCCAGCGGCGTCGGATCCAGTAGCACGAGCCCGGCCACCAGCTCCGGCCGGCGCCTGGCCACGTTCGCGACCAACAGCCCACCGAAGGAATGGCCGACGAACACGAAGGGGGGATGCTCCCCCGCCCCCTCCAGCGCCGCCAGTAACTCCTCGGCCTCGACCGCCGTCGTCCGCGGGAAGGGCCCGACATCGCTCCAGCCCGTCCCGAGGCGGTCGACCAGCACCGACCGCGCCCTTGCCGACAGCATCGTGTGCAGCTCCCGGAACTCCTCACCAGGGGCGTGTCCGCCGGGTACCCAGACCACCGTCGGTCCGCCCCCGGCCTCCCCCTCGGCGAGGACGTGCATCCGGTGACCGCCCACGTCGACCAACAGCCCCGGTGGGGGATCCCGCCGCCCCTCGTGGGCCACCAGCACCAGGTGACGAACGGATCCTGCCGCCAGCAGCACACCGACAGCCATCGCCATGCCACCGAGCGCCGCCGCCCATGCCGCGCCGACCCCGAGCAGCCCGCCACCCGCCGCCACCACCAGCACCGCGACCGGCAGTCCAAGCCAGTCCCGGCTCAGCAGTGCGAGCAAGGAGTTCACGACCCGTCCGTCCCGTCGCATCGGTCCTCCGCAACGGCACTCGAAACCCGATCCCTGCCAGTGTCATCCCCCCGTCCACCTGGCTCAACGCCGGACCGCCCCCGCAATCGTGCGACAAACGCACCGCACGTGATCCCCCGGGTGTGTCTGTCCCACTCACCCAGCTCGAACACGCCGCCGAGTACGGTGTCGGCGCCGTGCCCTGCTTCGACGTCGCCCTGGTGGACGACTCCTTCACCGCAGCGCCTTCGAATACCGGCCCGGTAGGCGCCCACGACCACCAGCCGCCCCGGCGGGGGGTTCTCCCGCCCCTCCGGACCGCCGGCGCCAGGGTGCCAAGCCCACGGACAACAGCACCGCGGTGGCGCCCGGCGCCACAGCCCCAAGCGCCACCCGGTCCGCCCCCACCTGGGCAAACGCGTCCCACGGCCCACCCACCAGCCCGGGTCCAGGGACGCCCGCGCGGCTGGGCCGGTCGGCTGACAAGCGGGCGCAGTCGGACCGGGGAATCAGTCCGTCCCGCTGGTCCCGGCTCCGTGACCAGCCGAAGATGGCGACATGGCTGTCGACGACTCGGGGCCCGGGCTGCTGGTGACGAACGTGCGCGTCTTCGACGGGATCGGAGAGGAATCGATACCCGGGTACGTCCGGGTCGACCGGGACAGGATCGCGGAGGTGGTGCCGGGCCGCCCATTCCCGCGCGGAATCCCCGCAGGCGCGACGGTGCTCAACGGCGGAGGCCGCGTCCTGCTCCCCGGCCTCACCGACGCGCACGTCCACCTGTTCGCGACCGGCAGCACCATGGCGAACCTGCGAGGCGCGCCGACCGGCACCGTCTACTACCAGGCTCTGGCGGCGGCCCGCGACATGCTGATGCGCGGCTTCACCACGGTGCGGGACATGGCCGGTGACACCGAACCGCTGCGGCAGGTTCTCGACCGCGGGCTGTTCCCGGGCCCACGGATCTACCCGAGCCAGGCGGCCATCTCCCAGACCGCCGGCCACGGCGACTTCGGGACGGTCCACGACGCCCCGACCGCACTGGGCGGGCCGCCGGCCCGATCCGAACAGATCGGGTTCACCAGAGTGGCCGACGGACCGGACCGAGTTCTCGCAGCAGTACGCGAGCAGCTCAAGAAGGGCGCGACCCAGATCAAGCTGATGGCCGGCGGCGGCGTCATCTCCGACTACGACCCGCTGGACGTGCTGCAGTTCACCGCTGCAGAGCTGGGGGCCGCCGTCGCCGCGGCTTCGGACTGGGGCACCTACGTGAGCGTGCACGTCTACACCTCCGAGGGCGTCCGCCGCGCGGTGGAGGCCGGCGTGCGCTGCATCGAGCACGGGCACCTCGTCGACGAGGACACCATTCGCTACCTCGCGGAGAAGGACGTGTGGCTGAGCACCCAGCCGTTCGAGGTAGACGACCACCACTACGACTCCCCGGACAGCGACCACAAGAACCGCGAGGTCTGCGAGGGCGGCTCCCGCGCCCTCGCCTGGGCCGTACAGCACGGCGTTCGACTGGCCTTCGGCACCGACCTGGTACTCGATCCCGGGAAGGCCCATCGGCAGAACGAGATGCTGGTCCGACTCGGCACCCACCTCAGCCCGGTCGACGTCCTGAGGACCGCCACCTCCGGCAACGCGGAACTGTTCCGCCTGTCCGGCCGCCGCGACCCCTACCGCGCGGCGCGGCTCGGCGTCATCGCGCCCGGGGCATGGGCCGACCTCCTGGTGGTCGACGGCGACCCGACCACCGACCTGTCCGTCCTCGCCGATCCCGAACGCAACCTGCGTCTCATCATCAAGGGCGGCATGGTCCACAAGAACGAACTCGACTGACCCGCACCTGCTTCCACCTGCCCACGGCACCGGACAGCCCGCCTCCAGACGGACCGGATCGCCGAGCCAGGTCACGATCCCTGCGCGCGAGAACCTCGATCACGACCCAGGGCGCCCTCGGCGGTTCGGTGGAGCGGCTCAGCCGTGTCGGAGGCAGAGGGTTCTCCACTGGAATCCTGCGCCGATCCCGGACAGCACATAGGTGTCATGTCTCCCGTGCCCGTTGATCGGATGTCTACCGGCGCTTCCTACGTTCTTCGGCAGCAACCCGGATCAGCGGACACGCTATCGACCGAAAGCTCAACGGCAGCCATCTACAGCTGCCGTGACTTCGAAGGCCCGGAATGACCCCGCCCGGTTTCCCTTTGGCTTCCTGAAGCCCCGCCCCGCCGGGTCGAGTTCGCTTCGGACGGGCGGCGCGGCCGGGGCCTGCGCCCGTCCGTTGTCCGGCGGACTGCTACATGCGCCACTTTGGAGAGGAGTTGGCCTCGTGAGGCCTGAACTGAGTCAAGAGGATGAGAGTCGAGCCGCTACCGCGCTCGAACCGGCCGGTCCGCGTGCCGTGGTCTGTGTGCCGCAGCTGTTCGAGGAGCGGGTACGGGCCAGCCCAGATGCTGTGGCGGTCGTCGACCGCGACGGGTGCGCGACGTATGCGGGGCTTGACGCTGCCGCCAACCGGCTGGCCGGAGTGCTGGTGGAGCGCGGTGCGGGCGCCGAGAGCGTGGTCGCGGTGAACCTGCCGCGCGGGCGTGAACTGGTGACGGCGGTGCTGGCCGTGCTGAAGTCCGGTGCCGCCTACCTGCCGCTCGACCCGGCGCTGCCGGCCGAGCGCTGCAGGTACCAGCTGGAGGCCGCCGGTGTCACCCTGCAGATCGGGCCCGGGGGCTGTGAGGGGGTCGAGGTGGTCGACCTGGCTGCCGGCGAGCCGGCCGGGCGGTCCGCGCAGAACCCGGCGGTGGCGGTTACCCCCGGCGACCTTGCCTATGTGATCTTCACTTCGGGTTCGACCGGGCGTCCCAAGCCGGTGGCCGTCACCCACGGGTCGCTGGCCAACCACGCGGTCGCCGTCGGCGCGGCCTTCGAATTGACCGCGGCCGATCGGGTGCTGCAGTTCGCCGGTCCGGGGTTCGATGTGTTCGGCGAGGAGGTGTTCCCGACTCTGCTGGCCGGCGCCCGGGTGGTGGTGGCTCCCGATTCGGTGCCGTCGCCCGCGGAGCTGGAGGAGTGTCTGCGCCGTGAGCGGGTCACGGTGGCCAACTTGCCGACGCCGTACTGGGACCAGTGGGTCCGCGATCTCGACGCCGAACCGCGGCAGGTGCCCGAGGCCCTGCGCCTCCTGGTCGTGGGCAGCGACACCGGGCATACCCGTACGTTGGCCGGCTGGCGAGGGCATACCTCGGTGCCCGTGGTCAACGCCTACGGTTTGACGGAGACCACCATCACCGCCACGCTCCAGGCGTTCACCGGGGACTCGATTCCCGAGGGGGAGACGCTGCCGATCGGGCGGCCGCTGGCCGGGGCGCGGGCGTACCTGCTGGACGCTGATCTGGAGCCGGTTGCGGCGGGCACCCGGGGCGAGCTGTACCTGGGTGGGGCGGTGCTGGCTCGCGGGTACCTGGGGCAGCCGGGGCTCACCGCCGACCGTTTCGTGCCGGACCCGTTCGGCGAGACGCCGGGCGGGCGGCTCTACCGCACCGGCGACCTCGCGGTGCTTCGCGCCGACGGTGCCCTGGCCTTCGTCGGGCGGGCCGACGACCAGCTGAAGATCCGCGGCCGGCGGGTCGAACCAGCGGAGATCAGTGCGGCCCTGTGCACGCACCCTGCGGTGCGTCAGGCGCACGTGCGGGCGGTGGACGATGAGACGGACGGCAAGCGGCTGGTCGCCTACGTGGTCGCTGCCGAGGTCGAGTCGTCGCAGCTGCGCGCCCACCTGACCATGAGTCTGCCTGCCGCGATGGTCCCGGCCTCCTACGTGGTGCTCGACGAGCTGCCACTGACCGCGAACGGCAAGATCGACCACAGGGCGCTCCTGGTGCCGACCGTCGGCATCGCCACGTCCGGCGCGCCGCAGACGGTGGCGCTGACCGGCCTGGAGGAGCAGATAGCGGCCGTGTGGCGTGAGGTGCTGCGGGTCGGCCGGGTGGGGCCGGACGACAGCTTCTTCGAGATCGGCGGTCACTCGCTGCTGCTCGTTCAGGTGCAGCGCAAGCTCAGCGGGGCGCTGGGACGCCAGGTTCCCGGTGTCGCGCTCTTCGCCCATCCGACCATCCGCAAGCTCGCCGCCCATCTGCGCGGCGGCTCCGGGCCGGCCGTCGACGCGCTCGGTGACGAGCGTGCCGATGAGCGCCGCAGCGGGCACGCCCGGCTCCAGCAGCGCCGCGCCCGCCGGAGCGACGGGGGTGCCCGATGACGCGGGCGGCACAGCCGGTGGATCCGGACAGCCCCTTCCTCGCCGTCGTCGGGATGGCCGGGCGGTTTCCGGGCGCGCGTGACCTCGGCGAGTTCTGGGACAACCTGATCAAGGGCGCGGAATCGGTCACTCGATTCCCCGGCGACCCGTCCACTCCCGAGTACGTCCCCGCGCTCGGAGTACTGGAGGACGCGGACGAGTTCGACGCGGCGTTCTTCGGCTACTCGCCGCGGGAGGCGCTGATCCTCGACCCGCAGCAGCGGCTGTTCCTGACCTGCGCCTGGGAGGCGCTGGAGGACGCCGGGTACGACCCCCGCTCCTGTGTCGGGCCGGTCGGCGTGTATGCGGGCAGTAGCCAGACCGGGTACCTGGATACGCTGAGGGCCCACCGCAACCGGCTCGGCCCGGTCAGCGAGTGGCAGCTGCGACTGGCGACCGGCATCGACTTTCTCACGTCGCGGGTCGCCCACCGGCTCGGTCTCGCCGGGCCGGCGGTGACGGTGCAGACCGCCTGCTCCACCTCTCTGGTCGCCGTACATCTCGCTGCGCAGGCACTGCTGTCCGGCGAGTGCGACCTGGCTCTGGCCGGCGGGGCCAGTGTCAACGTCCCGGTTCGCCTGCCCGAGTACTCCGAGGGCGGTGTCATCTCGCCCGACGGGCGCTGCCGGGCCTTCGACGCCCGGGCCCGTGGGACCGTGGCCGGCAACGGTGTCGGCATCGTGGTCCTCAAACGGCTCGCCGACGCAGTTCAGGACGGCGACCACATCCGTGCCGTCCTGCGCGGCACCGCGGTGAACAACGACGGCATGGACAAGGTGGGCTTCACCGCTCCGGGAGTGGCCGGCCAGGCCGAGGTCATCCGCGCGGCCCACCTGGTGGCCGAGGTCGAGCCGGACAGCATCGGCTACGTCGAGACGCACGGGACCGGGACGCCGCTGGGTGACCCGATCGAACTGGCCGCGCTGACCCAGGCCTTCCGGCGCGGCACCGACCGGCGCGGGTTCTGCCGGATCGGGTCGGTGAAGACCAACATCGGCCACACCGACGCGGCCGCCGGGGTGGCGGGCTTCATCAAGGCGGTGCTGGCCGTCCAGCACGGCCTGGTCCCGCCGAGCCTGCACTACACCTCGCCCAACCCCGAGATCCCCTTCGCGGACGGCCCGTTCGTGGTGAACACCGAACTGTACCGGTGGCGCCCCGACGGTCCCCGCCGGGCCGGGGTCAGCTCGTTCGGGATCGGAGGCACCAACGCGCACGCGATCCTGGAGGAGCCGCCCGCGCGACCTTGCCTGCCCGGCGCGCCTGCGAGCCATCTGCTGGTGCTGTCCGCCCGGACCGCCCCCGAGCTGGACCGCGCCGCCACCCGGCTTGCCGAGCACCTGCAGCGGCAGGCCGCCGGCGCCGCCGGCCCCGGCCGGGAACTGGCCGACACGGCCTGGACGCTGCAGACCGGCCGCCGCGCCTTCGTGCACCGCCGGTTCGCCGTGGCCGCCGACCACACCGAGGCGATCCAAGCACTGACCGGGGCCGGCACCCACGGCTACCCGCCCGTGGGCGGCGAGCGGCCGGTGGCGTTCGTCTTCCCCGGGCAGGGCGGACAGCACGTCGGCATGGGCCGCGAACTGTACGAGAACGACCCGGTCTTCCGTGCCGAGGTCGACGCGTGCTGTGCGCAGCTCGCGCCCACACTCGGCCTGGACCTGCGGGCGGTCTTGTACCCTGCCGGCGAGCAGCAGAGCGCGGCGGCCGAAGAGTTGCTGCGCGACATGGGCGTGGCCCAGCCGGCCGTCTTCGTGGTGGAGTACGCGCTCGCCCGGATGTGGGAGCAGCGAGGGGTACGGCCGGCGGCTGTCGCCGGGCACAGCCTCGGTGCCTTCGTCGCCGCCTGCGTGGCCGGGGTGTTCTGCCTGGCCGACGCCCTGCGGCTGGTCGCCGAGCGCGGCAGGTTGCTGCAGAGCCTGCCCGTCGGGGCGATGCTGGCCGTGCCGCTGGCCGAGCGCGACGCCACCGAACTTCTCGGCGACGGCCTGGAACTCGCGGCCGTCAACGGACCGAACCAGTGCGTTGTGTCCGGGCCGCGGGGGACGGTCGACGCGGTGTTCGCACGGCTGACGGAGGACGGTGTCGAGGCGCGCCGGCTGCACATCGCCGCCGCCGGACACAGCGCTCTGGTGGAGCCGATCCTCGACCGGTTCGCCTCCCTGGTCGCCGAACTCGACCTCAAGGCGCCTTCGATCCCCTGGGTCGGGGACACCACCGGGGAGTGGGTCCGCATGGACCGCGTTCCGGGCGTCGAGTTCTGGACCGCCCACATGCGCCGGGCGGTGCGCTTCGGCGACACCCTCGCCACCCTGTTCGCCGAGCCTGACCGGATCCTGCTCGAAGTCGGCCCCGGCCTCACCCTGACGACACTGGCCCGTCGGCACCCGGCCCGCACCGAGCGCCACCTGGCGCTGCCCAGCCTGCCGCACCCTGCCGGCGAGCAGTCCGCCCTGCGGACCTCGCTGGCCGCCGCCGGACAGCTGTGGGCGGCCGGCGTCGAGCTCGACTGGCCACGGCTGCACGAAGGTCACCGGCCGGGCCGGACTCCGCTGCCGACCTACCCGTTCAGCCCGCAGCAGTACTCACCGCTCCCTACCGACAACCCCGCACCGACCGTCACCGCCCAGCCCTCGCCGGCCGTCCAGGAGCCCGCACAGGACGGCGACACCGAAACGCAACTCGCCCAGATCTTCGGTCAACTGCTCGGACTGGAGCATGTAGCGGCGCAGGACGACTTCTTCGAACTGGGCGGCGACTCCCTGATCGCCGTTCAACTCGCCTCTGCCGTCCGCGCGGCCTTCGATGTGCGCATCACCGTCAAGCAGGTCTTCACCGCCCCCGCTCCGCGCCGACTGGCCCGGGTGGTCGACGCCGCCCGGCAGCCGGCCTGAACCGTCACGCGACACACCGACCCAAAGGACAGCCATGTTCGAGGACAACGACGACCGGACCTACGAGGTGGTCCGCAACACCGAGGACCAGTACTCCATCTGGCCGGCCGGCCGGGCGCTACCCGCCGGGTGGGAGCGAACGGGCGGACGGGGCAGCAAAGCGGACTGCCTCACCCTGATCGACGGCCTGTGGAGTGACCTTCGGCCGAGGAGCATACGTGAACGGCCGGCCGCCCGATGACGCGACCGGCCCCCTCGCCGGGACTGCGGCGCCACCAGGGCTTCCGACGGCTGTGGGCCGCCCAGACGGTCAGCGTGCTCGGCGCCCAGATCTCCGAACTCGCGCTGCCCCTCGCGGCCGTGACGGTGCTGAAAGCCACCCCGTTCCAGGTGGGACTGCTGGCCGCCGTGCAGTACCTGCCGTTCCTGCTGGTCGGCCTGCCGGCCGGGGCATGGGTGGACCGGACGCGCCGACGGCCCGTCATGATCGCAGCAGACCTGGTCCGCTGCGCGGTCCTGCTGACCGTGCCGGCGGCCGCGCTCTGCGGGGTTCTGAATCTGTGGCTGCTGTATCCGGTCGCCTTCGCGGTCGGGGTCATGACGGTCTTCTTCGACCTGGCAGCACAGTCGTTCCTGCCGACCCTGGTCGGCGAAGAGCAGCTCGTCGAGGCCAACACCAAACTGCAGCTGTCCCAGACCTCCGGCGAGCTGGCCGGCCCCAGCGCCGGCGGATTCCTGGTCCAGCTGCTGACCGCGCCACTCGCCGTGCTCGCCGACGCGCTCAGTTACGCCGGGTCGGCGGCCCTGCTCCTGTTGGTCCGGGTGGAGGAGCGCCCGATCCGCGATGCGGTCCGGCCGGGACTGGTCGCGGAGGTCAAGGACGGCCTCGGGTACGTATTCCGGCATCGGCTGCTGCGCCCGATCGCGTTGAGTGCGGGGATCACCAACCTCTTCGGCCTGTTCGGAATGGTCCAGGCGATCCTGGTGCTCTACGCGGTCCGTGACCTGCGGCTCTCACCGGCCGGGCTGGGCACCACGCTCGCGATCGCGAACGCAGGCGTGCTGCTCGGCTCGCTCGCCAACGACCGGGTGGTGCGGCGCCTCGGCGTCGGGCCGTCGCTCACCTGGGCCACCTTCGGGCTGGGCGGCACCATCCTGCTGCTGCCGCTGGCCACCCCTGGCACCGCGATGCCCGTCCTGGCGGTCGCGATGGCCCTGGCCGGGCTGTGCGCCTCCGTCTTCAACATCAACCAGATCAGCTTGCGGCAATCCGTCACCCCCGCCCCGATGCGCGGGCGCATGACGGCGACGCTGCGGTTCGTGGTCTGGGGCGTCATCCCCGTCGGGACGTTCCTCGGAGGCGCGCTGGTCGGCCCGCTCGGACTGCGCGGCGTCCTCTGGCTCGCCGGTGCGGGCAGCGTCCTCGCCGGGCTGCCGCTGCTGTTCTCCGCCGTGCACTCACTGCGGGCCATGCCCGACGCCGCACCGACCGCCCAACCGATGAGCCAGGAGACCCTTCATGCCTGACGTTGCGGGGCACACCGTCCCACGCTGGCTGGTCAACCGCCGCAAGCGCCCCGACGCCGCGATTCGGCTGTACTGCTTCGCCCACAGCGGCGGCACGGCCGCCGAGTACGTCCGCTGGGGCGACGATGTGCCCGGCATCGAGGTGTGGGGCGTGCAACTGCCCGGCCGCGGCTCGCGGCTCGACGATCCGCAGTACACCCGGGTCGGCCCGCTGGTTCACGATCTGGTGGAACAGGCCTCATTCCGCGCACCGTTCGCCTTCTTCGGACACAGCCTCGGCGCCCTGCTGGCCTACGAGACCGCGCGCGCCCTGCGCGAGCACGGCCTGCCCGGCCCCGAACGCCTGTTGCTGTCCGCCTGCCCGGCCCCGCACCGGCCCCGCGGACTGCCGCCGATCCACCACCTCGGCGATCGGGAGCTGTTCAGCGCCGTCCAGGGACAGTACGGCTCACTCCCCGACGAGGTGGCCGAGGACCCGGACCTACTCGCGATCATGATGGCCTCGCACCGCTGCGACTTCGAACTGGTCGACAGCTACCGCCACACCCCCGGCGAGCCCCTTGACCTGCCGCTGCACGTCTTCGGCGGCACCGAGGACCGGCTCTCTGCCGAGGAACTCACCCAATGGCAGGGCCACGGCCGCGGACCGTTCGCCCTGAACCTGCTGCCAGGCGGCCACTTCTACCTCCGTGAGCACCGCGCCGCCCTGCTCGCACTGATCCAGGCCGCACTCACCGACCGCCGGCACGCCGGGTCGCCTGTCGACTCGCTCTCCCCCAACCTGTGAAGGCAGACATGACTCACGACACCATCACCCCGGCCGGCTTCCTCGCCGAGCTCCACCTGGGGCACGTGCGCTGGGACCTGATCAGCCCCTTCCCCGCCCCGCCCGACGAGGACCACGCCCGCGGCGACGCCGCCGTCGCCGGGCTGATGCGCTTCCTCCAAGAGACCGTCGACCCGACCGAGGTGGACCGCACCGCGAAGCTGCCCGACGGCTTCCACGAAGCCTGCGCCGCCCGCGGCTACTTCAAGCTTCAGGACCCGCTCGAGCGCGGCGGTCTGGGCCTGTCCGCCCACAACGCCTTCCGGATGATCCAGGCCGCCGCCAGTTGGTCGGTGACCGCCTGCTACGCCATGTCCGTCCACCTCGGACTGGGCGCCGGCGCCTACCTGCCGATCCTGACCGACGGCGAGCTGAAGTCCGAACTCGAACGGCTGCTCGCAGCGGGCGCGATCTCCGGCGACGCCGACACCGAGCCCACCGGTGCGATCAACCGGACCCGGTCCACCACCGCGGTGCCAACCGAGGACGGCACCGGATTCCGGATCAGCGGCGAGAAGGTGTTCATCCAGAACGGCCCGATCGCGGGCCTGCTGAGGGTCTCGGCCACCGTGCACGACAAGAACCGGGAGTACATCCGGCTGTTCTTCGTCGACACCACCGACCCCGGCTTCACGGTCAGGTCCTGGCACGAGTACCTGGGTCTCAAGGGTCTGCCCAACGCAGCCCTCACCTTCGACCGGGTCTTCGTCCCGCACAGCCGGGTCTTCACCCTCGACGGCCTGACCGCCGAGGACGAGTGGCGTCTGGCCCCCGAACTGCACACCATCAGCGTCCGAGGCCGGATGTACCCCATCTCGGCGCCCGCCCTGGCGATCGGCCGGCTCTGCCTGCACTGGTCCCGGGAGTTCGTCCGGCGGCGTTCGGTCGGCGGGCTCGGGCTGGAGCAGTACGACGAGATCCAGCGCATCATCGCTGCCAACCTCGCCGAAACCTTCGCCATGGAGAGCGTGGTGGAGTGGTGCCTGCTGGCCGAGGAACGCCACCCGGGGATCGACCTGGACCCGGAGCAGACGGTGGCCAAGAACATCAACTCGACGACCAGCTGGCGCATCGTCGACCGCACCCTGTCCCTGCTGGCCGCCGAGGGCTTCGAGACGGCAACGAGCAAGGCCCGGCGCGGCGCTCAGCCGCTGCCGGTGGAGCGGTTCTTCCGCGACGCACGTGCCCTGCGAGTGGCCGGCGGGGTGGACTTCCTCGTGGACCACTGGGCCGCCCGGCACCTGCTCTCGCGCCACTACCCAAAGCCGCAGGCCATCGCCGAGGCCGCGACCGACCTCACCGCAGCGGACGCCCACCTGTCCCCGCGCAACCGGGACCACCTTCGCTTCGTGGCCGAACAAGCCGTGCAGTTCGCCCGCCTCAGCCGCGACCTGGTGGACCGACACCCCGACCCCGACGAGCTGTTCGCCAAGGAGCGCCTGCTGATCCTGCTCAACCAGCTCTCCGCCGAGCTGTTCAGCATGTCCGCAGTGCTGGCCAATGCCGCCCGACTGCACTGCGAGGGCACCGGACCTGCCCAGGACCTCGCCGACGTGTTCTGCGCCGAAGCACGCCACCGTATGGCGGACGCCCAGCGGCGCCTGGCCGACACCGACGGACCGGACCACGCCGGCACCTGCGCGCAGTGGCTTCACGGCGACGGCCTGGAGTTCCTGCTCCGCGACACCGTCACCGCCACCCCACCCGCCCGCTGAGCCGGTGGTATCCGAGGCCGCCCCGGCCACCAGCCCCGCACACCGAACGACCACCGACCCGGAAAGGGCCGCAGCGATGTTCAACCTCTCCCGTTCCCAGGAGATCGTCTGGCTGCACGAGGAACTCTTCCCCGAGAGCCGCGCCTACAACTTCACCGCCTCCCTCGACCTGCGCGGCCCGCTGGACGAGCCGGCCCTGCGGCAGAGCCTGGCGACCGTGCTCGCCCGCCACGACGCGTTCCGCCTCGAACTCGATCCCGAGGACTTTCCACCGAAGCAGCGGGTGAACGACACCTGCGCACCGCGCTACCGCACCGTGGACCTGACCGGTCGCGAGGACCACGAGGCAGCCTTCGAGGACCTGTGGCGCGAGCAGCACGACGAGCCCTTCGACACCGCCGAGGCGCCCATGGTGCGGTGGACCCTGATCAGGCTCGCCGAGGAGCACCACCGGCTGCTTCACACCGAGCACCACCTGGTGCACGACGGCTGGTCCTTCGGCCTGGTCCTGCGCGACCTGTTCACCACCTACCGGGCGCTGGCCCAGGGCATCCCGGCCGACCTGCCCGCGCCCCGCTCCTACCTCGAACACGTCCGCCAGTCGGTGGCCGCCGAGGAACAACCGGGCCACCACGACGACGCCGTGGCGTACTGGCGGGGCGCCCTGGACGGCGCCCCCTTCGACCTGCCGCTGCCCGGCCTGGACCCGGGACGGGTCCGCGACATCCCGCACGGCGACCAACTGCGCCAGCTGCTGGAGCCCGAGCTGGCCGAGCGCCTACGGACAGCCGCCCGCCGCCACGGGCACACCCCGTTCTCTGTTCTGCTCACCCTCTTCGCGGAGCTACTACGCCGACAGAGCGGCCGGTCCGACCTGGTGATCGGCAGCGCGGTGGGCAACCGCCCGCCCGGCTTCCAGGAGAGCGTCGGGATGTTCGTCAACACCATCCCACTGCGCATCCGCCTCCAGCCCGACGGCAGTGCGCTGAACGCGGTCGACGAGGTCACCGAGGTCCTGATCCGCTCGCTGCCGCACCAGGGCGTCCCCGTCCAGGCCCTGACCCACGAACTCGGAGAACACTCCGGCACCGGCCTGGACAACCCACTCTTCCACGTCATGTTCAGCGCGCACGACGCGCCGATCCCGCACGTCGAGGGGCTGAACCTCGAGGTGTCCATCCACGAGGCATTCAACACCGGCACCTCCCGTTTCGCCCTCGACGTGGTACTGATCCCCGACTCCCGCCGGACCGTCAACGCCCGCTCGGGCCCCGGCGGCATGCTGCTGATCTGGGACTTCGCCACCGACCTGTACGACAGCGCCCGGATCGCCGAACTGCAGCGGCAGTTCACCGCACTGCTGGAGGCCTACCTCGCCGACACCGCGACCGGCCTCGCAGCACTCACCGCAGCAGCCAACGGCTGACCCCACCCCCCGAACCATGCCCCGAGGAGACGAGATGACCTCCGTGACCTCCCGCGAACCGACCGGCCACCAGCTGCCCAGCATCGCCTGGGGAGGTGAGCCCGCGCCCGCTCCCGCACCGGGGGCGGGACCACTCGAGTGGTTCGACAGCTGGCTGGCCAAGCAGCCCGACGCCCCGGCAGTCGTGGACAACACCATCACCTGGAACTACCGCGAGCTCGACCGAGCCTCCGCCCGGATCATGCAGGCCCTCGGCGGCCGAGTCACCCGCGGCGAGTTGGTGGGAGTCTGCCTGGAACGCTCCGCGCTGCTGGTGGCCGCGGCGGTCGCGTTGGCCAGGATCGGCGCGGTCTACCTCTCCCTCGGCGCGCAGCCGGGGGCCGCGCGGGTGGAATCGATCACCGAGGACGCCGGCATCAGCTGCCTCCTCACCGACGGCACGTCAACCCCGCCACCCGGCTGGACCGTTGCGCCGGCCGACGCGGTGGACGGGCTCGTGGTCGCTCAGCGCGCCGGACGGGCGAACGGTGCGCCCAGCGACGCCTTCTGCGCCGTCACCACCTCGGGCAGTACCGGCAAACCCAAAATCGCACTGCTGTCACAGGGGGCGATAGCCAACCTGGTCCGCTGGACCTGCGACCGGCTCGAGATCGGCCCCGAGTCCCGGGTGGGTCTCTTCGTCGGCACCACCTTCGACGCGCACCTCAAGGAGTTGTGGGAGGCACTGTCGTCGGGCGCCACCTTGCACGTCGCGCCCGAGGACGCCCGCGGCTCGACGGCCGAACTGTTCCAGTGGTGGCAGGAGTCGGGCCTCACCCACTGCCTGCTGCCGACCCCGCTCGCCGAACTCGCCTTCACCCAGCCCTGGCCCGTCGACCTGGCCATGCGCCACATCCTGGTGGGCGGCGACCGGATGCGGGTGCGGCCGCCCGCGCAGTGCGCGGCGGTCGTGCACAACGTGTACGGTCCCGCCGAGGCCACCGTGCTCACCACCACCCACCGCCTGCGGCCCCGAAGCGACGACCCGACCGCCATCGTGCCGATCGGACAGCCGCTGACCGGCTACACCGTCTTCATCACCGACGAGGACGGCCGGATCCTGCCCAGAGGACGTGCCGGAGAGATCCGGATCGGCGGTACGGGCCTGGCGCTCGGCTACGTGGACCCGCAGCGGACCGCCGAACGCTTCGTACCGGCCCCCGCAGGTCAACCATACGTGGACCGCGTCTACCGGACCGGCGACAAGGCGCTGATGCGCGCCGACGGACCGCTGGAATTCCTCGGCCGCATGGACGACCAGGTGAAGATCAGCGGCGCGCGGATCGAACCGGCCGAGGTCGAGGCCGCCCTGGAGACCCACCACTCGGTCCGGCACGCCGTCGTGGTCCCGTACCAGGGCACCGGCGGCGGTCTACGGCTGGCCGCCTTCCTCCTGCTCGCCGAAGGGGCGCAGGCCGACGAAGACGCTGTGCTGGCCGCCGCCCGCGCCCGGGTACTGAAGCAAGCGGTGCCCGCCAGGGTCCGCTTCGTCGACTCCTTCCCGCTGAACGCCAACGGCAAAGTCGACCGCGCACTGCTCACCCGGCAGGCCGCCGCCGCGGCGTCCACCGCACCCGGGGCGGCGCCGACCCGGGAGACCCCGCAGGCAGAAGACACCGAAGCGTTCCTCCTCGTGGCCTGCCGCCGGCTGCTCGACCAGCCCGACCTCACGCCCGCCGACAACTTCGCCGAATCGGGCGGGACTTCGCTGGCCGTCGCGCGCTTGATCGCGCTGATCGAAAGCACCTACCCGATCCGGGTCAAGGCCGCAGAGGTCATGCGCCAGCCCGACCTGGCAGCCCTGGCTGCCCTGGTCGACACCCGCCGCGCGGCGTCGGCGCGCAGCTGAACACTCCCGCCACCACCGCCCACCCGCCCTCCTGAGAGGACTTTCCGTGGACCGCCCCACCCTGACCAAGCAGTATCTGGCCGAACTGAGCGAAAGCACAGCCACCGCAGCCGAACTGCTCGGTCGTGCGCAGCACGACACCCTGCTCACCATCGACTACGAGAACCGCTTTCTGCCCCGCCCGCTCTTCCTCGGCCACGAAGAGCAGGAGCAGCTGATGGAAGATCTGGAAACGCTCCACACCGCGCTGTTCAGCCTGCCCGACAGGCTCTTCGACGGCGATCTCGGCGCGTTCGCCCGGGCCGTCGGCATGACCGAGACCCAGATCGAGGTGATCCTGCGCAGCCGGGGCGCCGGCGCGACCCGCATGGCCCGTACGGATCTGTGCGTCGACGAAAGCGGATTCAAGGTCGTGGAAGTCAACATGACCAGCTCGCTCGGCGGCATGGGCAACGGCGTGATGGCCCAGGCCCTGCTGGAACACCCGCTCCTCGCCGACTTCGCCGCCCGGCACGGCCTTGGCGTCGCCGACACCGCCAGGGAACTGCTGCACACCATGTACGCCGCCACCGGGTTCGACCCACAATCCCGGCCGGTCATCGCGGTCGCCGACTGGCCGAGCAGCTACCTGAGCGGCTGGGCCGCCTTCCTGAAGGAGTTCTGCGCCCATCTTCAGGCGCTGGGCGCAGACGCACACCCCTGCCACATCGGCCAGCTCGACTACCGCGACGGCCGGGTCTGGCTCGGCGACCGGGCCGTCGACATCATCCACCGGATCTTCCTCGCCGAAGACCTGCTCGAATCCCCCGAAGCCCCAGCGCTGATGGACCAGGTCGTCCGCGCCGCCGCGGCCGACCAGGTGAAGCTGTTCGTCCCGCTGGACGCAGAGCTCTACGCCAGCAAGACCACACTGGCGATGCTCTCGGACGAAAACAACCGGCACCTGTTCAGCACCGAGGAGCTGGCGGCGTTCGACCGCATCCTGCCATGGACCCGAACCGTCCGGCCCGGCACAGTGACGCTGGAGAGCGGACAGATGGTGGAACTACTCGACTACGCCCGGGCCAACCGACACGACCTCGTACTCAAACCGACGGTCCTGCACGGTGGCAGCGGTGTGCTCCTCGGCGGGGACGTCACCGAGAAGAGCTGGGCCGCGCACCTCGACGCCGCGCTCGGCAAGCCCTACATACTTCAGCGCCGGATCCGCCCGGTCACCGAACTGTTCCCGGACGAAAACGGCCGGTTGCAGCCATGGCTGACGGTCTGGGGCGTGTTCACCATGGCGCGCGGCTTCGCCGGCATCATGGCCCGCGGCACCCGCCTGGAAGCCAATGTCGGCGTGGTCAACATCACCAACGGAGCACACGGCGGCACCGGACTGTACGAGCTGCCACCCCGCAAGCGGACCGACGAGTAACCGACTCTGGTGACGAAGTCGCCGAGGTGCGCAACACCGTTCGAAAGGAACGGATGCCGGTTCAGCGGTGCTCGGGGTTCTCGAAGCCGAAGCGGCAGCCGGCGTCCCATTCGGAGCGCTGGTTGCCGTGGGCCAGTCCGCGGCGGACCACTGCGGGGGCTCTGGACGTCCAGGCGACACAGCAGAGCGCACGGTGCCGGAACCGGCCGATGGCAGATCCTCATTCACCGGTACCGGCTCCCTCACTGCCGACGACGAACGGCGCCGGTTCCACCGAACTCACGCAGCGGGTGTCGGGATGCTCGGGGTCGTCGAAGAAGGAGGTGATCACCTTCGCCCCGCACGGGGTGTCGTACGTCCCGTGGGCGACACCGGCCAGCGTCACCACCGTGGAGCGGGAGAGCGTCCGGGCCACGTAGCGCCCCCACTGCGCCCCGGTCTGCGCGTCGAAACTCCCGGAGATGGCAAGCGTGGGGATGCTGCTCCGAGTGACCTCGCGCACGGCGTCGGGTGCCTTCGGGACGTTCCAGGCCCGACATGCCTGGCGCAGGAACGGCAGCTGGGGTGCCTGGGCCAGGACCGAGCGGGGGAGCTCGGCAAAGGCCTCCTGACCCTTGGCGAGCTGCTCCTCGGGGGTCTCGAACGGAACCCACTCGCTGCACCACACGCTCAGCGACAACCCGTGAGCGAACATCCCCTGAGAGCCGGGAAGCCAGGCGGCCGCCCACTGCTCCGCGATGCGCTCGGGGTGGCCGTGGGCCAGCTCGTCCACGCCCACCGCGAAGGTCTCGGGAGCGTGACTGGCACGCACCAGCCAGTTCAGCAGCGCCCCGCCGTCGAGGACCACCTCCACCCGTCCGACCTGCGGCACCGTCACGTGCGTGGTGACCGGATCAGCCTCCAGCTGACGCACCATGCGCAGTAAAGCGGCACCGATGTCCGGGTAACGCTGCCGGCAGGAGAGCTGCGCCGCGCAAGCGCTCACGATGTTGTCGACCGACTCCCTCAGGCTGCTCCACGTCCACCCAGGCGTCGCCACGGACGGCGGTACGACGCCGTCGACCGTCACGGAGCGGATGCCGTCGGGGAACATGCGCATGTAGGTCAGCGCCAGTTGCGTCCCGTAGGAATGCGAGAGGACGTTCCACTCCCGGATTCCCAGGACCCTGCGCAGATCCGCCACGTCGGCAGCGTTCTCGCTGGTGTTGTAGGCAGCCAGATCGATCCCCTGGGCCGTCAGGCGGTCACGGCACCGGGCCGCCGCCTGGGCGTACCGGTCTCCGGTGGAGGGCGCGCCGTAGAGGAGGTGGACGCGCTCCCCGTAGAACCGGTCGATCTCCGGACACGTCAGCGGCCGCTCGGACGAGTACGTCCCGCGCTGGGACAAGACGATCAGATCACGGTCGCGGTTCAGCCCCGCCTCGGTCAGTCCCGAGATGTCTCCCAGGGCGTCCGCGCCGGGCCCGCCGGCGAAGAACACGATCGGATCGGGGTGCGGCGTCGGGGATGACGAGCGGACGAGCGCAACGGCCAGGCGAAGGGTGCGCGGTGACGGGTGGACCCGGTTCTCCGGAACGACGAGGAAGCCGCAGCGGGTGTCCTTCAGCTCTCCGTAAGTGGTCGGGCATGGAGCGGACACGAACCGCGACGACGGCTGCGTCCGCGCCATCGGGGGCTGAGGCAGAGTGAGCACGGTGCCCGGGAAGATCCAGTGGCCCCGGTCGCTGGAGGGGTATCCGTGCCGCAGGGCCTCGTGCTCGATGGTCTGCCGGTTGAGGTCGTAGAGGCTGTCCCATCGCATGGCGTCGCCGAGGGCCTGCTGGGCTATGTCCCACAACGTGTTACCGGAGGCGACGGTGTGCATGCCGGCCATCGCGTCTGCGGGCCCGGACTCATCGGCTGGCCGTCCCGGCGACAGGCCGGACTGCGGACGGCTCACGAGCGGGGAGGCACCCTCCCTCGCTGCCCCCTTCTGGCGGGTGGCGGCCAGGCCGGACGCGCCGTGGGCCGGAGCCGCGCTCAGCACCGTCAAACCGGCCAGGAACATGGCGGCTGCGGCAGCTGTGCCGCGATTGCGTATCGGCATGTCGTCCTTCCGAGGCGGTGCCGGCGGCTACGCGTCGGCTCCGCTCGACTCGTCACACATGGGGGGTTGTTGAGCGCCATACTGCAAAGTCGATTCGTGCCCCGCACCGCAGCAGGGACCAATCGGGTCGTGCACGCGCCCGCCGAGTGCGCAGCCGGTGAGCGGCCGTTCCGTGCCGTGGAGAGCCGTGGGTCGAAAGGCACCGATGCCCGCTTCGAAAGGCCCGGATCGGGACGGGACCAGGGTGTGCTGCGGGGTGAACCGTCGGCTGGTGGAGCCGACGGAGAGCCGTGGATGGTGGGCAAACTGGGTGGGCTCAGGCGGTGTCGTCTCTCATCACCAGTACGGCTCACCACGGCGGCCCCGCCGGCCTGTGGTGCGGTCGCCGGCGTTTGGCCTGGAGTGGCTGGGGGCGCCCGACGGGGTGATGATGGGCAGATCGTCCGGCGCTTGGTCTTGGTACCCCGCCGTCAGACGCGGGAGGCGGCCACCGGCGGCCCCGCGCCGGTGCCGCGGCGCGAGGGGTTCTGCGCGTCCCCCGCCGGCGGGCGGACCGAGGAGGCACTGTGAACGACTACCCCCCGATCGGGGACCACGGCATCGTCGGCGACCTGCAGACGGCGGCGCTGATCGCCGCCGACGGCACGGTCGACTGGTGGTGCACCCCCCGGTTCGACTCCCCCAGCGTGTTCGCCTCGCTGCTCGACAGCGACCGCGGCGGCTACTGCCGGCTTCACGCCGACGTCAGCGAGGAGGCGACCGTCCGCCAGTTGTACCTGCCGGACACCGCCGTCCTGATCACGCGTTTCATGGCGCCGGGCGGCGTCGGCGAGGTACTCGACTTCATGCCGCCCGACCCGTCGCCGACGCCGTCGGCCACACACCGGCTGGTCCGGGTGGCGCGGGTGGTGCGCGGCAGCATGCCGTTCGAGCTGCTGTGCCGGCCTCGCTTCGACTACGGCCGCGCGCCCCACGACCTGACTCGCCTGGACGACGGGTCGATGCTCTTCCGCGGCCCGGGTACGGACCTGCAGCTGCAGACCACCGCGCAGATCGAGCTGCACCCGGACGGCACGGACGTCTCCGCGCGCTTCACGCTGCACGCCGGTGAGCGTGCCGCCGTGGTGCTGACCAGCGAGACGGGCGAGCCCGGCGAGCTGAGCGGCCGACCCGGCGGCGCGATCCCCACCGCCGAGGCGGTACTCGCCGAGTTCGAGGCGTGCACCGGGTTCTGGACGGACTGGCTGCGATCGTCGCGCTACCGCGGCCGCTGGCACGAGATGGTGACCCGCTCCGCCATCACCCTCAAGCTGCTGACCTACGCCCCGACCGGCGCCCCGATCGCCGCCGCCACCATGGGCCTGCCGGAGCAGATCGGCGGTGAACGGAACTGGGACTACCGCTACACCTGGGTGCGCGACGCCTCGCTGTCGGTGCGCGCCATGATCGACCTGGGCTTCACCGCGGAGGCGAACGCCTTCCGCCGGTGGCTGCGCGAGCGCCTGGACGCCAGCGGCACGGCCTCCGGCGAGCCGCTGCAGATCATGTACCGGGTCGACGGCGAACCGCACCTCACCGAGGAGGTACTGGACCACCTGGAGGGCTACCGCCGCTCCGCGCCGGTGCGGGCCGGCAACGCCGCCGCCGACCAGATCCAACTCGACATCTACGGCGAGGCCGCCTACGCCCTCGCGCAGGCCGAGGACATCGGCGGCATCCGCGGCTGGCAGGCCTTCACCCGGCTCATCGACTGGCTGGTCGACCACTGGGACCGCCCCGACGAGGGCATCTGGGAGACCCGCGGCGGCCGCCAGAACTTCACCTACAGCCGGCTGATGACCTGGGTCGCCTTCGACCGGGCGATCCGGCTCGCCACCGCCCACTCCCGCCCCGGCGACGTGGCCCGCTGGCAGGCCGCCCGCGACACGGTGTTCCGACAGATCGTCGACTCCGGCTGGAGCGAGAAGCGACGCGCCTTCGTCCAGCACTACGACACCGAGGTCCTCGACGCGTCCCTGCTCCTGATGCCGAAGGTCGGCTTCCTCACCCCCACCGACCCGGACTGGCTGACCACGCTCGACGCCATGGACGGCGAACTCGTCAGTGACAGCCTGGTCTACCGCTACGACCCCGCCGCCTCCCCGGACGGCCTGCGCGGCTCCGAGGGCACCTTCAACCTCTGCAGCTTCCTGTACGTGGAGGCACTCGCCCGGGCCGGACGCCTCCACCAGGCCCGCTACGCCTTCGACAAGATGCTCACCTACGCCAACCACGTCGGCTTGTTCGCCGAGGAGATCGGCCCCTCTGGCGAGCAGCTGGGCAACTTTCCGCAGGCGTTCACCCATCTGGCCCTGATCGACGCGGCGATCGCCCTGGACGAGGAACTCGACCGGGCCGAGCGCCGGCCCCGCTGACCGCACACGCCGCCGGCCGGCACGTCCCCGGGGCGGTCGGCGGCGTCCGGCCGGCGCACGGCGCTACAGCGGTGCGGCCCGGTCTGCCCCGGCGGCGGCGGGTGGGCTGACTCGCGGCAGCAGGGCGGCGGCGGCCAGGCCGCCCAGGCCGATGACCGCGAGCGCGGCCATCGCCGCCGCGTACGCGCCCTTGGTCAGCCCCGACACCAGGATCGTGCCGGCGATGGCCGTGCCGAGCGAGGACCCGAGGTTGGAGATGCTGCGCGACAGGCCGGAGATCTCGCCCTGCTGCGACTCGGGGAAGCAGGACTGGACGACGTTCACCGACGGGGTGAGCATCACCCCCACGCCCAGGCCGATCAGCAGCAGTCCGGGCGCGAACGCCCACGCGCCGGGCGTCCAGGCCACCAGGGCCAGCAGCACGGCGATGCCGGCGATCGTCACGACGAACCCGGCCATGATCAGAGTGCGCTGCGGTCGGCGCCGCGCCAGCTTCTCGGCGGCCAGCGAGGTGGCGAGAATGCCGAGAGTGGCGGCGGTGAAGATGACGCCGGTCTGGATCGCGTCGTAGCCGCGCACGACCTGCAGGTAGGCGGCGACGGTGAACGAGACGCCCATCAGCATCAGCCACTGCGTGTTCTGCGTGACCAGACCCAGGTTGGAGGTGCGGTTACGGAACAGCGCCGTCGACAGCAGCGGCTCCCGGCCGGCCCGCTCCCGGCCGCGCACCCAGACGAAGAAACCGACCAGCACCAGCGCACCGGCCGCCAGCAGGCCCAGCGCCAGCCAGCCGTTCTTGTCGACCGCCAGGATGCCGGTCACCAGCAGCACCAGACCCGCCGCCGACAGCACCGCCCCCACGGTGTCGAAGGGCCGGGCGGGGTCCGGCGGCAGCGGATCGACGAGGTGGCGGCTGAGCACCACGATCACCACGATCACCAGCGCCTGGAACACGAACGCGGCCCGCCAACTGATCGCACTGGTGATCAAACCGCCGATCAACGGGCCCGCGGCCGCCCCGATACCGCCCATCGCCATGATCGCGCCGAACGCACGCGCCCGGGACGCCGTGTCGGTGAACAGCAGCGTCGTCAGGATGTAGACCGGCGGGATCAGCAACGCCGTGCCCACACCCTCCAGGATCGAATTCCCGAGGATCAGCAACCCCAGTCCCGGCGCCACCGCACTCAGCACCGCCCCCACCCCGTAGACCACCAGCCCCGCCAGCAGGCACCGCTTGCGCCCCCACTTGTCGGTCAGCTTCCCGCCCGGAATCATCAGCGCGGCCATCACCAGCAGAAAGATCGTGATCGCCGTCTGGACACCCTGCACCGTGGTGTCCAGGTCCTCACTGATGTCGTTGATCATCACGTTCATGTTCGAGCCGGCGAAGCTGCAGATGAACTGCGCCAACGCCAACGGGGCCAGCACCCGCCGCGCCCCCGCTGCTGCCGTCCCCGCCATAGCGCCACCTTCCCATCCACCGAATCCACTGGTCCGCGGAACTACTCGACCTCGCCCGCACGCGGCCGACGCCGACGGAACGCAACCGCCACCCCGACCGTCGCACAGCCCGTCGCCACAGGGCCTGAGGCGCGCAGCAGCGGCTTGTCGGCGGGGCCAGGAGCCGGTGGCGCACCAGCCGCGGCGGACCGCGCGCCGGATCGGCCGCCTCAGTGCCCGAGGGCGGCCTTCGCGGTGACGATGACCAGTCCCAGGACCAGGTTGACGACGCACTCCACCATCACCTGGCGGGCGGAGGCACCCGCTCGGTGCGCGCCCAGGCACGCCCAGACCACCTGCTGCGTCACGGCCACACCGAGCGCGAACCAGGCGGTTCCCGCCAGGTCGAGACCGAGCAGCGGGCTGACGGCCACCGCCAGCGCGGGCAGAGCGGCCGCCTCGACGATGGACCACTCCTGGCGGGCGACGCGGCGGATCCGCGGCCTGCTCCAGGGCTGTCCCGGCAGCCGTTCGCCGGCGACGCGCGCGTAGACGTGCGCCGCCCAGAACACGATGCCGGTGATGATCAGCAGCAGTCCGAGCTGGAGCCGCGGATAGCCGCCGACGCTGCCGGCCGTGGCGATCACGGACGCGGCGAGCAGAGACCCGTAGACGGCGCCGGCGAAGTCGGTGCGTGGCGCTCCTGACGTGCCGTCACCACCCGGAGGACCGGCCGGGGAGCTGGTGCGACTCACCGTCACAACGTACGAGCGGGGCTCGCGGGACGCCAGCCGAGGCTCCGGCACTGCTGCCGTTCGGCCGACACGGCTCAGGGCTGCTTCGACTTCCTGGCCGAGCGCAGCCGGGAGATCCCCCGAGCACACCGGTACTCGTGTCGGTGACCGAGGAGAAGATGTGCCTGACCGTATCGGCCCCACTGCCCGTCAGGCCGTAGCGGTCGATGATGCGCTGAGCCACGTCACTGCCCCCGAAGTGGGCCGGCACGGAGCCGTAGACGATCGCGAGCGGGATCATCGCCGTCAGCATGCTGGAGGCCGGCGCCATCGACCGGTCGAAGACCGCTATCCGCTGGAAGCGGTTGACCACGCGGAGCGCGAATGCCGGACGCAGCCAGAACGTGAGTGTCCTGACCAGGCGCTCTCGGTTGATCTGCTACTCCCCCGTGTCCTGGCCCGCGGCCGCCTCGTGCTGCTCGGTCACCCGGCCGCTCGCGGCCAGCAGCGCGAGCACGGCGAGCACGGCGAGCAGGATGAGCACCAGGAGCAGCACGGTCAGCACCGTCGGATAGCTCCACAGCGCGAGCACCAGGGCGAGCACCAGCAGGACGCCCAGGGCGACCCACCGCCGGTAGGACTCGGTCCAGGTCCCGACCCGCCCGGTGTGCACACCGTGCCTGTCGCCCCAGCGGGCGGCGGAGTCCGCGGTCCGGTCGGCGGCGCCGCGTACCGCGCGCGGCAGGCGCCCGCCGCCGCCCAGGTAGGCGCCGAGCGCCACCACCAGGCCCAGGGTCAGCACCGTGCGGGTGCTGATCCGCAGGAAGCGCAGCAGTGTGTCGAAGATGGCCGCCGCCGCTGCCGGGGACTGCACCTGGGCGGGCAGGTGGTCGAGGTAGTAGTGGCGGGCGACGACCAGCCCGATGGCGAGCACCAGGCAGGCTGCGGCCGCGCCCAGCCCGGTCGTGACCAGCGCGCGGCGGCGCCGGCGGGCGAGCAGCACCCCGATCGCGCCGAGCACCACCGTGAAGATCGGCACCCAGTTCCCGAGGACGTCGAGGAGGTGGGCCGCGCCCTGGATCTTGGCGAGCTTGTCGGACTGGAAGAGCACCAGCTGCTTGTTGACCTGGGGGATCTTGTCGGCCGGGGTGAGGCCGGCACTCACCAGATCCTGCTTGACGGTGTCCACGGCGGTGCCGACGTCGAGGGTGACGGTGCCATTGCTGACCTCCACCGCACCCCGGCCGTGGCCGGTGAGCGCACGGACCACGGCGGTGTGGGCGGCGCGGTTGGCGGTGGTCCAGGTTTTCTCGAAGGTGTCGCTCTGCACGAACCGGGTCGCCGCCTTGCTGACCACGTCGTTGACAGCCTCGTCCAGCTTCGGGCCGAGCGCCTTGACGCCGGCCGCCGCCTTGGGCGGCAGCCCCACGGACTGCAGCCAGGCGGCCGTCTCCGAGGCGACCTCGCTGCCGTCCACCCGCACGTCGACGGCCTGGGTGATGCGGTTGGCCGCGGCGGCCTCGATCGCGGGATTGGTCGCCAGCGGCGCGACCGTCGACACGTACCGGTCGGTGTCCAGCACGATGTCGTGCACCCAGACGGTGAGCAGGGACACCGGCACCAGGATGCAGGTGAGTGTGATGACCACGGCCGACACCGCGCTCATCGCGATCCGGCCGGCTCGCGAGCCGTGGCTCCGCGCGGCCGGTGTCGAGGCGGGCGCGGGTGTTCCTTCGGACGGCTCGGGCATGCTCATGGCGCTCCAAGGGATGACGTGCGGCAGGACAGCGCTCGCCTCCATTGACACCCAGGGCGACCGGATCCGCACACGGGGTTGCATCCGATCGGCGGACCGCGCCAGTCCCTGATGCCTGCCGCGGCGTGCCGGAGCGGCCGGTGGCGCGCATCCTGGCACTGCGGGCGGCCGCTGGAGCAGGCGCCCGGCAGGCACCTGGGCGAATCGGAGGGAGCGGCAGTGGCATCGACCGATTTCCACGCACCCGCGCGCGGCCGTCTGCTGGCCCGGCTGGCGCTGCTCTGCCTGCTGGGCTCGCCGGTGGCGCTGCTCGTCGTGAGCGGACGGGGCGGCCTGCTGATCCTCGCCATCGGGGTGGCCGGTCTGGCGGTCGCGGCGGCCGGGATCTGGTGGGCGCTGTCGCACCACGGCGTGGTGCGGGTGGCCGGGGCACTGCTCGCGCTCGCCGCGCCCGTGGGCGTCGTGGTGCTCTACGCCTGGGCAAGTCTGTGGCCGGCCGCGCTGACCGCGGTCGTGCTCGTCGCGGCGTCGATGCTGTGCGCGAGGTCGGCACTGCGCGCGACCCGGCGGCCCCGGGGCATGCGGGCCGTCGCGTCCCCCGCCCCCAGGCATCCCGTGCTGATCATGAACCCGAAGTCCGGGGGCGGCAAGGTCGGCAAATTCGCGCTCGTCGAGAAGGCCGAGCAACTCGGCGCCCGGGTGGTGCTGCTGGACACCTCCACCCGCACGGACGTCGCCGCGATCGCCCGCCGCGCGGTGGCCGACGGCGCGGACCTGCTCGGTGTCGCGGGCGGCGACGGCACCCAGGCGCTGGTGGCCGCGGTCGCCGCCGAGCACGGCCTGCCGTTCCTGGTGGTCAGCGCCGGCACCCGCAACCACTTCGCCATGGACCTGGGCCTGGACCGCGACGCCCCCGACCGCTGCCTGGACGCGCTCAGCAACGGCGAGGAGCTGCGCATCGACCTGGGCACAGTCGACGGCCGACCGTTCGTCAACACGGTCTCCTTCGGGGTGTACGCGCAGATCGTGCAGCGCCCCGAGTACCGCGACGCCAAGGCGGGCTCCATCCTGGACGCGCTGCCCGACCTCCTGCACGAATACACCGGCCACCCACTGGACGCGGTGACGGCCACCGCCCGTCTGGAGGCCCAGCAGGCGCTCCTGATCAGCAACAACCCCTACGCCGCGCCCCAGCCGGCGGCCCTGGTCGGCCGCAGAGCGCGGCTCGATCTGGGCACGCTGGGGGTCGTCGGCATCCGGGTGGGCAACGCGGCCGAGGCAGCCGGGATCGCACTGCGCGGCGCCCAGGCCTCCGGTCTGAACATCCTGACGGCGCCCCAGGTCACCGTGGTCGCGGACGCCGACCGCATCCCGGTCGCCGTCGACGGCGAGGCACTTGAGCTGGCCACCCCCGTCACCTGCGGCATCCGCCCTGGCGCGCTGCGGGTCCTGGTGCCCAGGAACCGGCCCGGCGCGCCCCCGGCGGCGCCTCCCCTCGACTGGCGGGCGGTCCTCACGCTGGCCCTCGGCCGGGCCCGATCGGGGTCCACCGCACCGGAGCACGTCGATGGGTAGCCCCCGCGAGGTGGTGCGCAACCTCATGGCCCTCGACAGCGCCGTCTACGCCGCGGTGGCCGCCACCGAGACCCCGACGCTCGACCGGGGCCTGCGACGCCTGGGGACTACTCGGCCTGTCCGGTCCGCCACTTCAGCTCGATCTCGAGTTCGATCTCCCCGTCGCCGACCTCGATCTCGACCTCGCTGCGCAGTTCCTCGGGGATCCGCAGGCTCAGCGTCCCCGGACCGAAGTCCAGTTCGGCGTTGCCGCCGTGCCGCAGCGCGTCCGCGAGCGCCGACAGGCGGTCGGCGGCCTCAAGACGCGAGAGTGAGCTCTTCTGCTCGAACTTGAGGTCCTTCACGACCGCCTCCACTGTCGTCGGGTCCTACCGTGCCGAACAGGTTGGTCAGGCAAGGACCTTCGCCTTGGCCTGGGCGTACTCCTCGTCCGTGATGTCGGCGCTCTTCCTGAGCTCGGCCAGCCGTGCCAGTCCGTCGGCGTGCCCGCCACCTGTGTCGGGGACGGAGCGGACGTACTCCTGGAAATCGCCATGGTCCGGAACAGGTCTGGCATCGGGTACTCCGATGCCGGAGTCACCGCGTTGTTCATGGTCTTCTCCGTCGGTCGCAGTCGCACAACGCTTTCTGAATCCACCATGCGCCGGAATCCCGAGGTGTGCATCACCCCGCCGGTACGCCCTCCTGCGGCGCCGCCATTCGACTGACCGGCGTGGCCGGTCGCCGGTCCGCGCCCCGGGCGCGCTGGGACCACGGCGCCCATGGCAGGTGCCCCTGAGAATTCGACCGCGCCAGGTCTCGTCCTGCTGACGCTGGGGGCCGGGCAGTTCCTGATGCTGCTCGACACCTCCGACATGAACGTCTCGATCGCGGCCGTGGCCGCGGACGTGGGCTCGACCGTGACCGGGATCCAGGGCGCGATCACCGCGTACCCGCTGGTGATGGCGATGCTGATGATCCCCGGCGGCAAGGTCGGCGCCTCATCGGCCGCAAGCGCGCGTTCGTGATCGGCTGCGTCATCTACGGCTGCGGCTCGCTGACGACCGCGCTCGCCCCGAACCTGCCCGTGCTCATGTTCGGTTGGTCGTTCCTCGAAGGGGTCAGGGCCTCGCTCATCCTGCCCTCGATCGTGGCGCTGGTGGCGGGCAACTTCGTGGTGGAACGCCGACCTGAGCCTGTTCTGGATCGAGGTGTGGGGGTACCCCGACATCGGCGTGTACTTCGCCACCACCCCCTCGGCCGGCCACGACATGCTCGCCCTCGACTACCGTGCCTGCGGCAAGCGCGGCGATCCGGCCGTGGTGCACGTCGACCAGGAGGACAGCTTCGCGATCACCCTGCTCGCGGAGACCTTCGAGGACTTCGTCACCGGCCTGGTCGACGAGTCCGTCCACGACACCGCGGAACAGGACCTGCTCGCCGACCTGGCCACCTTGGCCTGATGCCCGGGAATCCTCCGGGACGACCTTGCGGCCTTCGCGTGGTCCTGGACTCCGCCGAGCGGGCGAGGACGTGACGCGAAGCCCGCACCGCGGGATCGCGCCCTTCTCGTTCCCGGCGGCATCGTACTCGGCCACGATCCACAGCGCGGACTCGGGAGCCGAACCTGCGGCGCTCCGGCCTCGGGGCCGGGCCGGACCCGGGCGGCTCGGTCACTGGTCATGGGGGTGGAACTGCCCCTCGTGTCCTTGCGGGACAACCCTGCCGGGCGGGACGGTCCCGCCCGGGGCCGACCGCGGGGGCCGGTGGATCCGGGGCCGGGGCCCGGTCGCCCGACGATCACCGACTCCGCCGCTGCCACGAACGACACCGGGGTGACGGGTCCAAACATGCGGAACAGCGGTGCCCCGATTCTGGCTCGTTTCCCGCACTCGGCGCCCCGCGGCCCCCGGTAGTGCTTGTGGCGGGAGGGATGCGCACCTAGATTCACGACGTGTCGATCCAGTAGCTGAGAGTGGCAACGGCGTCCCGCCGTGAACTCGGTGCCCGGCGGTCCGATCGTGGTGGACAACACCCTCTTCCCCGGTCGGGTGGAGATCCCGCCGCCGGCGATGACCGACGGCGTCACCCCGGCCTGGAAGAAGCCCCGATCCGTTCCCCGTCCTCTCGACTCCCTCGTGGAAAGGCTCACGCATGACCGCCCTCACCGGACAGCACGAGAACGGCCGGCACGTGAACAGCCCGTCGGGCCCCGACTCGGACCCGCACGAGACCGACCTGCGCCGGATCCGCGCCCTGATCCTGGCGGCAGACGGGCCCGAGGAGCAGCTTGCGGCGGTGATCAGGTCGGCGGGCGCCGAGCAGACGGCCGCCGACCTGGTGGACGAACTGGTCAGCCGGGCCCACCTGAGCGAGCAACTCGCCGCCGCGGCGGTGGTGGTGCAGTTCGAGCTCGCCTTCGACGACCGGGTGCTCCGGCACCACCTGCTGGCCGGCCCCAAGGCCGAGCACCGCACCGGGCCGGCCGACGAGCCCAGCGCCACCGTCGAGTTGGACCTGCGCGACCTGGCCCGCGCCGTCTTCGGCGCCCGGCACACCGCAGGCCACCGCACGCCCGGGATCACCTGGCACGGCATCGAGGACCCGGCTCGGCTGATGCCCGTACTGGCGGCCTTCCCGGTCGTCCAGCAGCTGCTCCGCGGCTTGGTGGAGCAGCCGCTCGACCTGGCCGAGTTGTCGCTGCGCCACGGTTCGGACAAGTGGGGGCTGCACTACTACACCGAGCACTACGCCCGGCACTTCGCCCCGCTGCGGGACCGGCCGCTCACCGTCCTGGAGCTGGGGATCGGTGGCTACGCCGACCCGGCGGCGGGCGGTGGCTCGCTGCGGATGTGGAAGCGCTTCTTCCGGCGGGGCCTCGTCTACGGGGTCGACGTCTACGACAAGACGGCGCTGCGCGAGCAGCGGATCCACACCGTCCAGGGCGACCAGGCGGACCCGGCCTTCCTCACCGCGCTGGCCGAGCGGATCGGGCCGATCGACATCGTCATCGACGACGGCAGCCACTACTGCCCGGACGTCATCGCCGCCTTCGGCGCGCTCTTCCCGCACGTGGTCCCGGGCGGGCTCTATGTGATCGAGGACCTGCAGACCTCCTACTGGCCGGGCTACGGCGGCAGTTCGGAGCGGCTCGGCGACCCGACCACCAGCATGGGCTTCCTCAAGCAGCTGCTCGACGGCCTCAACCACGAGGAGCACGAGCCGCCGACCGCGCACCGCCCGAGCGGGACCGACCGGACGCTGGCCGGCGCGCACTTCTACCACAACCTGGCGATCCTCGACAAAGGCCGCAACGAGGAGGGCACCGTCCCCGCCTGGATCCCGCGCCGACAGCTGAGCGCCGAGGAGATCGCGGGCGCCCAGTGGGCCGCCGAGCAGCAGTCCGAGCCGCAGCCCGAGGCCGGCCCGGACCAGGACCCCAGCTGAGCCGCGCGGCCTGCCGCGCCCCTTCTCCCTTCCCGAATCGCGCCTCTTGCTTCCCTCTTCCCTCGTTCCTCTTCCCGATACCGACGGAGTAGCAGTGAGCCACATCCTGATGGTCAACATCCCGGCCCACGGCCATGTCTTCCCCACTCTGGCGGTCGTCGGTGAACTGGTACGCCGCGGGCACCGGGTCACCTACGCGGCCGTCGACGACTTCGCCCAGGCCCTGGCCGAGGTCGGCGCCGAACACCTGCGCTACGACTCCACCCAGCCGCTGGACAGCGTGGGCGGTCCCGAGAACGGGCGCACCCCGCTGATCTTCCTGGACGAGAACATCGCCATCCTGCGCGCGGTCCAGGAGTGGTTCGGCGACGCCAGGCCCGACGCGGTGGTCTACGACGCCGTGGCCTTCCAGGCCGGCCGGATACTGGCCCACACCTGGGGGCTCCCGGCCGTCCAGTCGACGCCGTTCTTCGCCTCCAACGACACCTACTCCTTCGTGCAGCAGATGATGGAGGCGGACGGCGCGGTCCCGCTCACCGAGGAGGTGGTGGTCGAATTCGGCGTCCGGATGGCCGAGTTGCTGGCCTCGCACGGCGTCGACGAGCCGGCGCACGAGTTCCTGATGCGCACCGAGGGCCTCAACCTCGTCCACGTGCCGCGGTTCTTCCAGCCGCACGGCGAGAGCTTCGACGAGCGCTTCGCCTTCGTCGGGCCGTGCCTCACGGACCGCTCCTTCCTGGGGGAGTGGCAGCCCCCGGCGAGCGGCCTGCCGGTGGCGCTGGTCTCGATGGGGACCGTGCACAACAAGCATCCGGAGTTCTTCCGGCTGTGCGTGGACGCCTTCGCCGAGCTGCCCTGGCACGCCGTCATCTCGGTCGGCGGGGGGATGGACCCGGCCGACCTCGGTCCGCTGCCGGACAACGTCGAGGTCCACCGCTGGGTCTCGCACCTGGCGGTGCTCCGGCACGCCCGGCTGGTGATCACCCACGGCGGCATGGGCGGCGTACTGGAGTCCCTGGACGCCGGCTGCCCGATACTCGGAGTGCCGTCCTGGCCGGACGTCGCGGCCAACACCGCGCGGGTGGCCGAGCTGGGCCTCGGCCGGGTACTGCTGCCGGCGGAGGCCGACGTGAGCCTGCTGCGGGCCGCGATCACCGAGGTGGCCGCCGACGCGGCCGTGCAGGAGCGGGGCACCGAGGCGCAGCGGCTCACCCGGGAAGCGGGCGGTGCCACCCGCGCCGCCGACGAGATCGAGGCCTACCTGAAGCGCACGACCTGATCCCACCACAGGGCCCGGCGTCCCCGACGAGAAGCGGAACGATCCACGGCCGCCCAGGGGTCCCGGCGGGCGGTGCGCGCCACTACGGTGGGCTGATGTCATCGATCAAGCAATTCCAGGTCACCTTCGACTGTGCGGAACCCGAGCGCCTCGCCCGTTTCTGGTGCGAGGTGTTGGGGTACGTCGTGCCGCCGCCACCGGAGGGGTTCGCCACGTGGGAGGACTACAGGAGCGCGCAGCCGGCCGAGCGGCGGGACGCGTGGTTCGCCTGCGTCGATCCGTCAGGCGTGGGGCCGCGGTTGTACTTCCAGCGCGTTCCCGAGGGCAAGGCCGCCAAGAACCGGCTGCATCTCGACGTGCGGGTCGGTACCGGGCTGGTGGGTAAGGAGCGGCTGGCCGCGCTTGAGGCCGAATGCGCACGGCTGGTCCCGCTCGGCGCGGTACACGTGCGGACGCTGTACGACGGCAACGACGCGTGCATCCCGATGCAGGACATCGAGGGCAACGAGTTCTGCGTAGACTGAGGAGAGGCCAAGACGTGCCGCACTGACATCTCTTGATGAATCGTCAGATATCCGGGGCGTCGCGGGAGCCGGCCAGCATCTCGAACAGTTCTCGTCGCCCCAGCGATCCGGCGAGGCAGCCGGTGGTCATCGCGCCGAGGCTGAGGCCGCCGATGGCCGCGGGGCGCAGGTTGAACGAGGCGAGTAGTCGTGTACGCCGATCGCGAGGGCGGCTTCGCGGACTGTGCCGACACTCTTGCGCTCCTCCTGGGCGGTCTGGAGGTCTTCCTCCAGGATCTGTCTGACCGCCAGCCCGGTCCACTCGGAGACTTGTTCATACCAGCCCTAAACGACCTCGTAGGTCCGGTAGAGCTCCAGGCCATGCGGCTCGGTCCCGACGCCGCCGCCGAACAGGTACCCCAGACTCATGACAGCTCCTGTGAATCGGAGCGAATGGAGGGATGCCAGTACGGCCCGAGCGCAGTGCAGCAGAAGTGGGCCTGACACCAGAATGCCGCAGAATCCGGCGTTCGACCGGACACCCGGGAACCCGTCTCGCGGCGCGATATCGATACGATATCCGGGTCTGGGAAAATATCTCCGACAGCATGCCGGCGGAGTGAATTTTCCGCTTTCGGAAAGGATCTTTTCGGCCCGTCCCCCGGGAGGGAACTCACGGGGGAGATCAGGGAGCGGTGCGCGCGGCGCTCTGCTAGGACTCAAGGAATTCCGGGAGGACGCGGGGTGGCCATGCTCCGACGCTCAGCACACCGAGGGAGTGCGCCCGGGAGACCAGAGCCGGCCGGTTCGCGGCCTGGAAATGGCGCATCATCAGCCCGATGCGGTACTCGATGCCCTGCGGGCTCAGATAGAGCGATGCCGCCAGCCGGACGGTCGGGGTGCCGACCGCGACGCCTTCCAGGATGCGGGCGTCCACGGCGGTCAGCCGACGGACGCCCGCGCCGTCGGCAGGGCCCCCGACTGCCGGACGGGCGTCGCCGGCGGGCCCGGACCGCGGCGGCCGCTGCGCGGGCTTGATCTCCTCAGAGGTCGCTGACGGTGTCACTCCTCGGTCCCCCTTCCCTGTCGTCGGCGGTCTCAGGCGCGCGGCGCACCGGCGAGGTGGTCGCGGAGCATGCCGGTCACCTCGTCCGCCCGGCTGCTGAGGTAGAAGTGCCCGCCGGGGAAGACCTTGAGGTCGAACGCGGCCGTCGTGCGGTCGCGCCAGTGCCCGGCCTCGGGGACCGGTGTCCAGGCGTCCTGGTCCCCCAGCACGGCGGTGACCGGGCAGCTGACCGCGGCGTCACGGTCGGTCCGGTAGGCCCCCAGGGCCCGGTAGTCGCCGCGCAGCACGGGCATCACCATCCCCAGCAGTTCCTCGTCCTCCAGGAGCCGGGCGTCGGTGCCGCTCATGGCCCTGACCTCGGCCACGATGCCCGCGTCGTCGAGTGGGTGGGAGGGCCCGGGCCGGTCTGCGGACGGCCCCTTGCGGCCGGAGACGAAGAGGTGGTCGATCCGACCGCCCGCGCGCTCGATCCGCCGGGCCACCTCGAAGGCGACGAGCGCGCCCATGCTGTGCCCGAAGAGGGTCAGGGGGAGGTCGTCCCAGCGGCGCAGCGCTTCGGACACTTCGTCGGCCAACCGGTGCAGGTCCTGGACACCGGGTTCCTCCCGGCGGTCCTGCCTGCCGGGGTACTGCACGGCCAGGACGTCCACCGGACCGCGCAGTGCGGCGGATACCGGAAAGTAGAAACTCGCCGAGCCGCCGGCGTGCGGAAAGCAGACCAGTCGGCGCGTGGCCGTCGGCGAGGGATGGAAGCGACGGCACCACAGGTCGCTGTCCAAAGAGAGGGAGGTCATGTCGGCCTTTCTCCTTTCGCGAAATCCGCGCGGTGCCGGCGGGTGGGGTGTGGTGATCACGTCGGACACCCGCAGCACCGGTGGGCCGGCTGGTACGTACTAATACGGGGATCCCCGATCGGCGACGATCGGCGGGTCACGGGCGCCGCATATGACAGCCTGCCATGCCTCCGGGAATGTCAGCAAGTACGCATCGGAGCGCATCCGGCACTCATGTCCGGGTTCAAAACCGGCCGTTTCTTCGGCGAATGGTAAGAACGTTGCAGTGCGGAGCAATCCTGCGGGATTTACTTGGCTCCGACTCGGCAGCAACGGGTCCGGCCGGACCGCGCACCGCGGATCCGGGCGAAGAGGCGAGGGCGCCTCATGGCAAGGTCGTACGCCGTCAGCGACCTCCGTGTCGCCCGCCCGGAGAACAGGGCGATCGTCGAGGGGCTGTTCCCGGTGGACGAGGAGGACTGGCTGCTGCCGGCCGGGGAGGTGGGCGAGCCGGCCGCGGACGTGGAGTGGGTGCTGCGGCTGCCGGCCGACCGGTTCTCGACCGTGGTGTGGGTGCCGGGCAACCACGAGCTGTGGACCCATCCGTCCGACCCGGTGCGGCTGCGCGGCGAGTACCGGTACGGCAAGCCGGATCCGCTGCTGCGTGAGGTCTTCCCGTCCGGTGAGTAGCGGTGACGGGCTCCGGCCGGTGGGCCGTGGTGGGCGGCCTGGTCCTGACCACCGTGACGGTGCCGCGCAGCGTAAACCCGGCATGCGTGCAAGACCTGTGCTCTAGGAATACCTCTAGATACGACAGGACCGCGTTGACCCGCTCATGGTCACCCAAGACGCTGGAGGCAGTGTTGCCCACCGGTCGTGCGATGAAGAGGACTCCCCCTTGAACTTCCTGTTGCTGGGCCCGCTTTCCGTCCGGTTGAACGCGCGTGAGGTGCACGTGTCGGCGCCGAGACAACGCGTGGTCATGGCAGCCCTCCTCCTCAACGCCAACCGGGTGATCTCGGTCAACCGGATCGCCGAGTACGTCTGGGACGGCGCCCCGCCGCCGAGTGCCGCCGCGACCGTCCGCACCTATGTGATGCGCCTGCGGCAGTCGCTGGGCGAGCACGCCTCCGCCCGGATCCTCACCCGGGCGCCCGGCTACCTCCTCGAACTCGGCGAGCACGAGAGCGATCTCGGGCAGTTCACGGCCCACCGCCGGCGCGCGGCGGAGCTGGCCGAGCGCGGAGACCTGGAAGGTTCCTCCGCCGAGCTGGCCGAGGCGCTCGCCCTGTGGCGCGAGGAGCCGCTGGCGGACATCCCCTCGCAGACGCTGCGCGATGTGGAGGGCCGCTACCTCCAGGAGCTTCGCCTGCAGACCATGGAGATGCGGTTCGACGCGGAGCTGGCGCTGCTGCGGCACGCCGAGGTCGTGCCGGAGCTGGTACGGCTGGTGCGGAAGCACCCCTTACGGGAGGCCCTGGTGGGCAAGCTGATGCTGGCGCTGGGCCGCTCGGGACGGCAGTCGGAGGCCCTGGACCTCTACCAGCGCACCCGGGCGCTGCTCGTCGAGCAGCTCGGCGCCGAGCCGAGCACCGATCTGCGCGAGGTCCACCGGCACATCCTCTCGGCCCACGACCGGCCCCGCGCGCCCGACCCGCTGGAGCAGCCCGCGAAGGCCCCGGAGGCGGCCGTCGCGCCGGCGCCGGCCGCCGCCTGGGAAAGATCCTGCTGGCCGAGCCCGGCGCAGCTGCCCTCGGTGCCGCTGCCACTGTCGGCCCGCTCCGGTGCACTGGCGCGGCTGCAGCACTTCCTCACGACCGGCACGATGCCCGCGGGCATGGTGGCGACGGCGGTGGTGACCGGCCGGGGCGGTGTCGGCAAGAGCGCACTGGCCCTGCAAGCGGCGCACGCCGTGCGCGGTTCCTCGGTGCACGGCCAGCTCTACGCGGACCTCGGCGGAGCCGCGCGGCCGCTGACCGCCCGGGCGGTTCTGCCGCGCTTCCTGGCGGACCTCGGTGTGCCCCGGGACGAGATACCCGAGGAGGAGTCGGAACGGGAGAGCCTCTACCGCTCGCTCACCGCGGGCCGCCGTCTGCTGGTGGTACTCGACAACGCCTCCAGCACCGCGCAGGTGCGGCCGCTGATACCGGGTAGCGGGGGCAGCAGGCTGCTGGTGACCAGCCGACGGCGGCTGGCCGATCTGGAGGGGGCGTCCCCGCTCGTACTCGGCCCGCTGGACGAGGCCGGGTCGCTGGAGCTGCTGGGCAGCATCGTCGGCCCGGCCAGGGTCGGTGCCGAACCGCGGTCGGCCCGTTCGGTGCTGACGGTCTGCGCGGGCCTGCCGCTGGCGATCCGGATCGCGGGGACCCGGCTGCTGGAGCGCCCGCACTGGACCATCGGGCACTTCGCCCGGCGGCTCACGGACGCCCCGCGGCTGCTGGACGAACTGTGCGCGGGCGACCTCGGTGTCCGGCCCTGCCTCGACGCCGACCACGCCGGGCTCCGGCGGACGGCTCCGGCCGGGGTCGACCCGGCCGAGGTGTTCACCGCGCTGGGGGCCGCCGGATCGCGTTCGGTCTCCAGCAGTAGGGTCGCGGTGATGTTCGGCTGCTCCGAGGCGCAGGCCGAGGAGGCCTTGGACGCCCTGGTCGAGGCGAATCTGCTGGGTGAGCCGGCGGGGGGCCGCTACCGGCTGGACGCGCTGCTGCGGGCGTACGCCCGCGAGCGGGCGCAGGCGGTCGCCGTACGGCAGCACGATCACCCGTACATGCGCGCCGGGTGACCGTCCCGGCGGCCCGGCGACGGGCACCCGGCGGCCCGGTTCCCCTTCCCCCGATGCTTTCGACCCGATCTCCTTCACCCGATCTCCTTCGAGAGGACCCCCGCGCCATGGCCCACCAGACAGAAGCCACCCACGACCTGCTCGCCTACGTCCGGGAGGTCTCCCTCCGTGACGACGATCTACTCAGGGAGCTGCGGGAGGCCACCGCGGACCTGCCGGGCGGGACCGCCATGCAGGTGATGGCGGAGGAGGGCCAACTGCTCTCCCTGCTGGTCGGGTTGACGGGGGCGCGGGCGGTGCTGGAGATCGGCACCTTCACCGGCTACAGCACCCTGTGCATGGCCCGCGCTCTCCCGGCCGACGGGGTGCTGGTGTCCTGCGACATCGACGACCGGTGGCCGGCCATCGGCGCCGACTTCTGGAAGCGGGACGGGGTCGACTCGCGGATCGATCTGCGGATCGGCGATGCCACCTCAACCCTGGACGCGCTGCTGACGGAGCGCGGGCCGGAGAGCTTCGACCTGGTGTTCATCGACGCGGATAAGAGCAACTACGTCCGATACTACGAGACTTCGCTGGCGCTGCTGCGCGCCGGCGGTCTGATCGTGGTCGACAACACCCTCTTCTTCGGCCGGGTCGCCGATCCGGCCGCAGTGGACCCGGAGACCGCCGGGGTCCGGGCTTTGAACCGGCTGCTGCACGAGGACCCTCGGGTGGAGCTGTCGCTGCTGGTGATGGCCGACGGGATCACACTCGTCCGCAAGCGCTGAGGGCGGCGGGCCGGAGCCCGGGAGCGCCGGCCGCCGCCGCGGTCACGACGTTCCCGGGCCCCCTTCCGGCACGTTCAGGTCGGGTGCGTCCACGCTGATGACCGTGGACACCACGCGCGGGCCGGGGACCAGGTGGAGGCGCTGGAGTCCGGTGTCCTCCGGAACCGGCGCGAGGACGGCGGCACACGGGCACGGGGCTTCGTCCAGGCCCTCGAAGCCCGCGAACCGGTAGGCGATCTCCATCATCCGGTTGCGTTCGGTCGCCCGGAAGTCCGCGACCAGGTGGACTCCGGACCGGGCGGCGGCGTCGGCCAGCCAGTTCAGCAGGGTCGCGCCGGCGCCGTAGGCGACGACCCGGCAGGAGGTGGCGAGCAGCTTGAGGTGCCACAGGCCCGGGTGCCGTTCGAGCAGCAGGACGCCGACCGCGCCGTGCGGGCCGAACCGGTCGGTGAGGGTGACCACCAGGACCTCGTGCCGGGGGTCGGTGATCAGGCCGCGTAGCACCGCGTCCGGGTAGTGGACCCCGGTCGCGTTCATCTGGCTGGTGCGCAGGGTGAGTTCCTCGACCCGGGACAGCTCCTCGCCGGTGGCCCGGCCGATGCGCATCCGCAGGTCCAGGGAGCGCAGGAACTCCTCGTCGGGGCCGGGGGCGGCCGCCCGCTCGGCCTCGCGGCGGAAGCCCGCCTGGTACATCTGGCGGCGGCGCCGGGAGTCGACGGTGCTGGCCGCGGGGGTGAACTCGGCGAGTTCGGGGAGTGCGAGGACCTGCTCGGCCGGGTAGCACCGTACGTCGGGCAGGTGGAAGGCCACTTCGGCGCGTTCGGCGGGCCGGTCGTCGACGAAGGCGATGGTCGTGAGCGCGAAGTTCAGCCGGTCGGCGATCCGGCGCACCGACTCGGACTTGGTGCCCCACCCGATCTCCGGCAGGACGAAGTACTCGGCCACGCCGAACGCCTCCAGCCGGGCCCAGGCGTGCTCGTGGTCGTTACGGCTGGCGACGGACTGGAGGATGCCGCGGGAGTCGAGCTCGATCACCACCTTGCGCACCTCGTCCGGCAGGTGCACCTCGCCGTCCTCCAGCAGGGTGCCCTGCCAGAGGGTGTCGTCCAGGTCCCAGACCAGGCACTTGACAATCTCGGCCATGCCGTCCTTCCTCGTCTCGTCGGCCGTGGGCCCGCTCACCGTGCCCCCGGAGCGGAGAGGGCGTGCTGTGCCAGCATCAGCCGGCACAGCTCGTTGCTGCCCTCGATGATCTCCATCAACTTGGCGTCCCGGTACGCCCGGGCCGCCGCGTGCCCGTCCCGGGACCCGGCCGAGGCCAGTACCTGGACGGCCGTCGCCGCGCCCCGGGCGGCCTGCGTCGCGCTGACGTGCTTGGCCAGTACGGTCGCCACCACCTGGTCCGGCGACCCTTCGTCCCAGCAGCGGCTGGCGTGCTCGCAGACCCGCGCGGCCACCTGCTCGGCCGTGTAGAGGTCGGCGAGGTGCCCGGCGACGAGCTGGTGCTCTGCGAGCGGCCTGCCGAACTGCTCCCGCCCTGAGGCGTGCGCGGTGGCCGCCGCCAGACAGGCCCGCAGGATGCCCACGCACCCCCAGGCGACGGACATCCGCCCGTAGGCCAGCGCGGTCGTCACCAGCAGGGCGGGCGGCAGTCCGTGACCGCCCAGGACGCTGTCGGCCGGCAGCCGTACCCCGTCGAGGTGTACGTCCGCGTGTCCGGCCGCGCGGCAGCCGAGCGGGTCGGCGATCCGCTCGATCCGGACGCCGGGCGTGTCGGCGGGCACCACGACGGCCACCGCGCCGTCCTCGTAGCGGCCGACGACGACCAGCAGGTCGGCATAGTGGGCGGCGGTCACCCACTTCTTGTGTCCGTCGACGACGACCGCGTCGCCGTCGCGGCGGACGGTCGTCGTCATCGCCGCGAGGTCACTGCCGGCGCCGGGCTCGCTGAAGCCGACCGCCGCCAGTCCGCCGCCGGTCAGCCGGGGGAGGTGGGCGGCCGACTGCTCGGTGGTGCCGAGGCGCTGGATGGTCCATGCCGCCATGCCCTGGGAGGTCATCACGCTGCGCAGCGAGCTGCAGAGGCCGCCCACGTGGGCGGTGTACGCGCCGCTGCGCATGCTGCTGAGCCCCCAGCCGCCGTACTGCTCCGGGACTTCGGCGCACAGTCGGCCCTCGGCGCCCAGTTCGCGGAGCAGGTCCAGCGGGATGAGGCCGGTCCGGTCCCACTCCCCCGCCTGGTCGCCGACCCGCAGGGTGACGGAGGTCATGGCGCTGTTCAGGTCCTCACCCATGCCGGCCCCCGGCGGCGGGCACCCGGAGCCGGTCCACCAGCTCCGCCATCCGCCGTACGGTGCGGAAGTTGTCCAGCCGCAGGTCCGCGCCGCGGACGGCGATGGCGTAGGTCTTCTCCAGGTGCACCACCACCTGCATGGCGAACAGGGACGACAGGCCGCCGGCGTCGAACAGGTCGGTGTCTGCGTCCCAGGCGGTTCCGGTGTGTCCCTCCAGGAATCCCAGCAGTTCCTTCTCCAGGTCGTGGGTGTCGGGCGTGTTCGCTGTGGTCATGGCCGTCTCCTTGTCGGGGTGATCAGGTGTAGTCGTAGAAGCCGCGCCCGGACTTGCGGCCCAGCCGGCCCTCGCGGACCAGCCGGAGCAGCAGTTCGGCGGGGCGGCAGCCGTCGTCGCCGGTGCGTTCGTGGAGCACGGTGAGGGAGTCGACGAGGTTGTCGATGCCGATCAGGTCCGCGGTGCGCAGCGGGCCGGTGGGGTGTCCCAGGCAGCCCTGCATCAGGGCGTCGACGTCCTCCGCGGTCGCCGTGCCCTCCTCCACGACGCGGGCCGCGTCGTTGATCATCGGGTGCAGGATGCGGCTGGTCACGAAGCCGGGTGCGTCCCGGACGACCACCGCCCGCCGCCGCAGCGCCGTGAGCAGGGCCGCCACGGCGGCCATCGCCGGGTCCCCGGTCTTGGCGCCGCGGACCACTTCGGCGGTGCCGATCAGGTAGGGCGGGTTCATGAAGTGGGTGCCGACCAGATCCTCCGGCCGCTCCACGGCCCCGGCCAGTTCGTCGACGGGGATCGAGGAGGTGTTGGTGATCAGCAGGGTTCCGGGCCGGACCAGTCCGGAGACCTCGGACAGGACGGCGGCCTTGATCGCGGCGTTCTCGGTGACCGCCTCGACGACGGCGGTGGCTCCGGCGGCGGCCTTGAGCGAGGTGCCGGTGGCCAGGGCGCCGAGGGGCGTCCCGGCGGGCAGGGCGCCCATCAGCTCGGCCAGCCGGAGGTCGCCGTCGATCAGGTCCGTGGCCCGGTCGAGCCGTTCCCGGTCGATGTCGACCAGGTGGACCGGCAGGCCGTGTCCGAGGGCGAGGACGGTGATGCCGACGCCCATCACCCCGGCTCCCAGCACGGTGAGGGCGTGTCGCGGGGGGGAATCGTCGTACGGGGCTGTGGTCAACGGGCTCTCCTTCGGTTTCACAGGTCTTCGGGGGTGCGGAGGGTGGTGCCGAGCCAGTCGGCGACGGCGTCGCCGGTGGTCGCGACATGCTGTTCCATGATCGAGAAGTGGTCTCCGGGAACGTCGACGACGGTGTCGGCACCGGCCCAGGACGAGCGCCAGTCACCGGCTTCGGCGGACGGGCGGCCGAGCGGGGTGGAGGCGCGGACCAGCAGCAGCGGGGCGCGGACCGCCGGGGGTTTCCAGTCGTCGAGCAGACGGAAGTAGCCGCCCATCGCGGTCAGCCTGGTCCCGTCCATCGGGGCCGCCCGGTCCTCGCGGTCGAACATGCCGCCCAGCAGGACGTCGTTGAACTGGGTGATGCCCTCGTTGTCGGAGAGGTAGGTGTCCAGCAGCACCACGGCCGCCGGGCCCTCGCCGCGCTGCTCCAGCGCGGCGGCCACTCCGTGGGCGAGCGTGCCGCCGGAGGAGGAGCCGGCCAGGACGAGCGTCCGTCCGGGCAGTTCCCGGAGCAGTGTCGTCGCCTGGAAGTCCAGCAGGGCCGACATGTCGGCGGGCAGTTCCTCCTCGGGGGTGAATCCGGGGGCGTCCAGGGCGGCGACGGCGTAGCGGTCCCGGAAGCGGGCGGCGAAGCGGGCGTACTGGTGGGCACCGCCGAGGGCGACGATGGAGCCGAAGCAGACGAGTACGGGGGCGTCGGCGCGCTCGTTCAGGCGCAGCAGCCGCGGGCCGGTGCCGGCGGCCGCGAGGTCGCTGCCGCTGGGGAAGGCCGGGCGCAGGGCGGAGGCGTGCTTGAGCAGGGCGATGCCCTCGTCGATCCGGCCGAGTGCGCAGGCCCGGCGGAACAGCACGCTCACCGGGTCGGTGTCGGCGGTGTCGGTTCCGGTTGCGGCGGTTCCGGTTGCGGGCGCCGTTTCGGGCCGGGGGGTGTCTTCGCTCCGAGTCTCGGCGGCGAGGCGCGCCGCGAGCGCGGCGGGGGTGCCGCTGTCGAAGACGGCGGAGGGCCGCAACCGCAGTCCGGTGGCGGCGGCCAGCCGGTTGCGGAGCTCGACCGCGGTCAACGAGTCGAATCCGACGGAGAGGAAGGGCACCGTCGCGGACAGCGCCCCGGAGTCGGTGTGGCCGAGGACCTCGGCGGCCTGGGCGAGGACGATGTCAAGCAGGACCAGCCCGCGTTCCTGTACGTCGGCGGCGGCGTCGAGCCGTTGCCGCAGCGCTGCGGCGGCGGTCGGCGTCCCCTTCGCTCCGGTCGTCGCGGTCGGGCTGCGCCGGACCAGGGAGCGCAGCATCGGGTGCACCGGGCCGTCGCCGCGCACGGTGAGGTCGAGGTGGGCCAGGACGACGGGGCTCCCCTCTCCCGGCGGGGCGGCGTCCGCGGCGCACACCGTGTCCAGCAGGGCCATGGCCTCCTCGTCGGAGAGGCCGCGGGCGCCGCGCCGGTCGATGCGCCGCCGTTCGGCGCCGCCGAGCTCCGCCGTCATCCCGCTCACCCGCTCCCAGGGCCCCCAGGCCAGGGACAGGCCGGGGAGTCCGAGCCGTCGGCGTTCCGCGATGAGGGCGTCGAGCGCGGCGTTGGCGGCCGAGTAGGACGCCTGGCCGGGGCTGCCCAGCACGCCCGCGGCGGAGGAGAAGACGACGAACGCGGACAGGTCCGCTCCGCGCGTCAGTTGGTCGAGGTGCCGGGCGGCGTCGAACTTGGGCCGCAGGACTGCGGTCATCCGCTCACCCGTCAGCCCCTCCAGCAGACCGTCGTCGAGCACTCCGGCGGTGTGGACCACGGCGCACAGCGGATGGCGTTCGGGGATGGCCGCCAGGGCGGCGGCCAGTGCCTGACGGTCGGACACATCACAGCTGACAGCGGCCAGTTCGGCTCCGGCCTCGGCCAGCTCCGCCGTCAGCTCCGGCATGCCGGGGGCGTCGGCGCCGCGGCGGCTCAGCACGAGGAGGTGGCGTACCCCGTGCGCGGCGACCAGATGGCGCGCCAGGACGGCCGCGAGAGCGCCGCCCCCGCTCACCAGTACCGTCCCTTCGGACGGCCCGAACGGGCCGGCCGGCCGGGTCGCGGTGGCGGTGGTGGCGGTGGCCGTGGCGGTGGTGACCGGCGGCCGTACCAGTCGGGGCGCGTACAGGACGCCACCGCGCAGGGCCGCCTGTGGCTCGCCCGTGGCGAGGAGCTCGGCGAGCGCGTCGCTGAGACCGTCCGGGTCCGGCCCTTCGGTGTCCAGCAGCACGAACCGGTCGGGGTGTTCGAGCTGAGCGGCTCGGAGCATGCCCCAGACGGCCGCCGCACCGAGGTCCGCCGGCTGCGGCTGCGCGCCGAGCGGGCCGGTCGCGCCCCGGGTGAGCACCACCAGGGGCGTACGGGCGGTGGTGTCGTCGGCCAGGTGGGCCTGGAGGCGGTCCAGGACCCCGGACGCGACCGCGTGCACCGCCGCGGGGTCCGCATCCCGGGCGGGGGCGTCCGCGGTCACGGTGTCGGCGGACGGGGGGCAGGTCAGCAGCATCGCGTCGGGTGTCGCGGACGGGGGTTCGGTGGGGAAGGCGGCCGGCAGCAGCCGCTCGTCCTGCGGGCCGAGGAGGCCCCAGCGGGTGACCGGGCGCGGGCCGGGCCCGGCAGTGACCGGCGTCCAGCCGACGTGGAAGACGGAGCCGGAGGACGCCCCCAGTGCGGCGGTGGACGCCGTGCGCAGGGTGAGCGAGCCGACCGTCGCCACCGTGCGCCCCGAGGGATCGGTGATCCGCGCGGTGACGGCGTCCGGGCCGTCGGGGCGCAGCCGGACGCGCAGGACCGGCGCGTCGGAGGTTTCGATCGCGACGCGCTGCCAGGAGAACGGCAGGGGGACGCCGTCGGCGGGCTCCGCGGTCGCGGCGCCTTCGCGCAGACCGGTCGTCTGGAGGGCCGCGTCCAGGAGGGCCGGGTGCACGCCGAAGCCGCCCGCTCCGCCGGCGGGGAGGCCGTCGGGCAGGGCCACTTCGGCGTGGATCGCGTCTGCGGTGCGCCATGCGGCGCGCAGGCCCCGGAACGCCGGGCCGTAGGCGACGCCCCGGGTTTCGAGCAGCCCGTACAGTTCGTCCACGTCGAGGGGGACCGCGTCGGGCGGGGGCCAGGTGCCGGCCGGTTCGGTCGTGTCGTCCCGGTCGGCCGAGGGGTCCCGGGGGCCGACCGCGCCGGTCGCGTGCCGGGTCCAGGGCCGGTCGGCGGAGCCGGGGGCGGCCTCGGGCCGGGAGTGGAACTCCACCGGGCGCCGTCCCGCGCCGTCTTCGGCGCCCACCCGTACGCGCAGTTGCACGGCCTGATCGTCGGGCAGCAGCAGCGGGGCGGCGAGGGTCAGCTCCTCCACGAGGGCGCAGCCGAGGCGGCGGCCCACGTGCGCGGCCAGCTCCACGAGGGCCGCGCCGGGCAGGATCACGGCTCCGGCCACGGCGTGGTCGGCGAGCCAGGGGTGGGTGGCCGAGGAGAGCCGGCCGGTGAAGAGGGTGCCCGCGTCGTCGGGCAGTTCGACCGCGGCGCCGAGCAGCGGGTGGTCCGCGGCGGACTGGCCGGTGGCCGCCTGGTCCCGGTCGGCCGGCAGGGCGTCCAGCCAGTAGCGGCGTCGTTGGAAGGCGTAGGTGGGCAGGTCCACCCGCTGGGCACCGGTTCCCGCGAACAGTCGCTCCCAGTCGACGCGCAGGCCCCGGACGTGTGCCTCGGCGAGCGCGAGCTGGAGTCGGCGGAGCCCTCCGGCCCCGCGCCGCAGGGTGTCGAGCACCAGCGTCTCCGGGGCGCCCGCGTCGGCGGCCGTGTCCTCGATCGCGTACATCAGGGCGGGCTGGGGGCCGGACTCGATGAAGACGCGGTGCCCGGCCGCGAGCAGCGAGCGGGTCGCCCGCTCGAACTCGACGGTCTGCCGGAGGTTGCGGTACCAGTACTCGGCGCCCAGGGACTTCGTGTCCAGCAGGCCGCCGGTCACGCTGGAGTAGTACGGCACGGCACCCGCGAGGGGGGTGATCCCGTCCAGGTCGGAGAGCAGGCGCCGGCGGATCTGCTCCACGTGCGAGGAGTGCGACGCGAAGTCGGTTTCGATGCGAGTCGCCCACACCCCTTCCTCCAGGAGTTCCTCCACCAGGGCCGTGACCGCGTCGGCGTCGCCCGACACCGCCACCGACGACGGGCCGTTCACCGCCGCCACCGAGAGCCGGCCCGCCCACGGGGCGATGCGCTCCCGTGCCACGTCCACCGGCAGGGGCACCGACGCCATACCGCCACGGCCCGCCAACGCCCCCACCGCACGGGAACGCAGCGCGACCACCCGCGCCCCGTCGTCGATGCTCAGGCCACCCGCCACCACCGCGGCGGCGATCTCGCCCTGGGAGTGGCCCACCACCGCGTCCGGAACGACGCCGAACGAGCGCCACACCTCCGCCAGCGACACCATCACCGACCACAGCACCGGCTGCAGCACGTCGACCCGGGCGAGCAACCGCTCCGAGCCCAGCGCCTCCGCCGACGACCAATCCACGTAAGGCGCCAGCGCCCGCTCGCACTCGGCCATCCGCCCCGCGAACGCCTCCGATTCGGCCAGCAGCTCCGCGGCCATCCCCACCCACTGCGAACCCTGACCCGGGAACACCAACACCGAACGGCCCGGGGGCAGCCCGCTGCCGACCGTCACGCCCGCCGCACGCACGCCCCGCGACAGGGCGGCGACACCGGCCAGCAGTTCGCCCCGGTCCGCCCCCACCACCACCGCGCGCTCCGCGAACCGCGAACGCCCCGCCGCCAGCGAATGGCCGACGTCCGTCACGCTCAGGCCCGGTTCCGCCACCACCCGCTCGTACAGCGCCGTCGCCTGGGCGCGCAGCGCATCCGGAGTACGCGCCGACAGGATCCAGGGGACGGCGGCGGGCACCGGTTCCGGCGTGGCGGGCCCGTCGGAAGCTGCCGGGTCGGCCGGGGCCTGTTCGAGGATGACGTGGGCGTTGGTGCCGCTGGCGCCGAAGGAGGACACCCCGGCCCGGCGCGGACGTCCCGTCTCCGGCCAGGGGGCGGCCTCGGTGAGCAGGGAGACGGCTCCCTCGGTCCAGTCGATCTGGGGCGAAGGACGGTCGACGTGCAGGGTGCGCGGCATCACGCCGTGCCGCATCGCGAGCACCGACTTGATCACCCCGCCGACGCCCGCGGCGGCCTGGGTGTGGGACAGGTTGGACTTCAGCGAGCCCAGCCGCAACGGCCGCCCGGCGGGCCGGTCCTGCCCGTACGTGGCCATGAGTGCCTGCGCCTCGATGGGGTCGCCGAGGACGGTGCCGGTGCCGTGCGCCTCCACCATGTCGACCTCGGACGGGTCGAGCCCGGCACGGGCGAGCGCCCCGTTGATGACGCGCTGCTGCGCGGGCCCGTTCGGGGCGGTCAGCCCGTTGCTGGCGCCGTCCTGGTTGACGGCCGAGCCGCGGATGACGGCCAGGACAGGGTGCCCCGCGCGCCGGGCGTCCGAGAGCCGTTCCAGCAGGAGCAGGCCCAGGCCCTCCCCGAACCCGGCTCCGTCCGCCGCGGACGAGAAGGACTTGCTGCGTCCGTCGGGTGCCAGGCCGCGCTGGCGGCTGAATCCGACGTACAGCCCGGGGGTGGACATCACGGTCACCCCACCGGCCAGGGCGAGGGTGGTGTCGCCGGAGCGCAGCCCCTGGCAGGCGAGGTGGACGGCGACCAGGGAGGACGAGCAGGCGGTGTCCAGGGTGACCGCCGGGCCTTCCAGGCCCAGGGTGTAGGCGATCCGGCCCGAGGCGACGCTGGGGATGGTGCCGGTGCCGAGGAAGCCTTCCACTTCGTCGGGCACCCGGCCGAGCCGGGACCCGTATTCGCTGTAGATCACTCCGGTGTAGACGCCGGTGCGGCTGCCGCGCAGGGTCGCCGGGTCGATGCCCGCGCGTTCCACCGCTTCCCAGGACGCTTCCAGCAGCAGCCGCTGCTGCGGGTCCATGGCCAGGGCCTCGCGCGGCGAGATGCCGAAGAAGCCGGGGTCGAAGCCGGTCGCGTCGTGGAGGAAGCCGCCTTCCCGGACGTAGAAGGTGCCGGGGGCGTCGGGGTCGGCGTCGAAGCCGCCCTCGACGTCCCAGCCGCGGTCGGTGGGGAACGGCGAGACCGCGTCGCGTTCCTTGACCAGCAGCTCCCACAGGTCTTCCGGGGTGCGTACGCCGCCGGGGTAGCGGCAGCTCATCGCCACGATGGCGATGGGCTCGGCGGAGTCGTCGCGGAGCCGTCGGTTCTCCTGCCGCAGGCGCTGGTTGTCCACCAGCGAGGCGCGCAGGGCGGCGACCACCTGGTCCGTGTCGGTGGGCATGGGGTTGGGCTTCTCCTTCTGCGGCTGTCGGTCAGTCACGTTCGCCGCCCAGGGCCATCCGGACGAGGTCGTCGACGGCCATGGCGTTGATGTCGGCGGCGGGAGCCGGCGTGTCCGGTGTCTCCGGCCGGTCGGCGAGGTGCGCCCCGGCGGCCTTCCCGGTGCCGGCGGGGTCGCCCGGCCCGTCGGGTACCAGGCGCCCGGTGAGGTGGGCGGCGACGGCGGCCGGGGTGGGGTGGTCGAAGACCAGGGTGGCGGGCAGCCGGCGGCCGGTGGCGGCGCCGAGCCGGTTGCGGAGTTCGACGGAGGTGAGCGAGTCGAAGCCGAGGTCCTTGAACGCCTGGTCCGGGTCGACGGCCTCGGGTCCGCCGTGGCCGAGGATGTCGGCGACCCGGCTCCGTACCAGGTCGAGCAGGGTGGCGACGCGTTCCTCCGGGGTGAGGCCGGTCAGCCGGCGGCGCAGCGAGTCCGCTTCGGCGGCGTCCGCCCCGGAGGCGGGGCGGCGTGCGGTACCGGGGACCAGGGCGGCGAGCAGGGCCGGAACGGGTCCGGTCCGGGCTGCCGTCCGGAGCCGGCCGAGGTCGATCTTGACCGGGACGAGCAGCGGTTCGTCCAGGGTGAGCGCCGCGTCGAACAGGGCCAGGCCCTCTTCGCTGCCGATGGCCGCGGTGCCTCCCCGGGACATCCGCCGCAGGTCGGCGGCGGTGAGCGTGCCGGTCATGGTGCTGCGGCGCGCCCACAGGCCCCAGGCGAGCGACTGGGCGGGCAGTTTCAGGGCACGGCGGTGCTGGGCGAGCGCGTCGAGGAAGGCGTTGGCGGCCGCGTAGTTGCCCTGCCCGGCGTTGCCGACCGTGGCGGACGCGGAGGAGAACAGGACGAAGGCCGACAGCGCAAGGTCACGGGTGAGGTTGTGCAGGTTGAGGGCTGCGTCGACCTTGGGCCGCAGGACGTGGCGCATCCGCCCGGGGGTCAGCGACTCGATCGTCCCGTCGTCCAGGACGCCGGCCGCGTGGACGACCGCGCTCAGCGGGCGGTCGGCGGGGATGCCGGCGAGCAACGCGGCGAGCGCGTCCCGGTCGGCGACGTCACAGGCCTCCACGTCCACCCGGGCGCCGAGGCCGCGCAGTTCGGCGGCGAGGTCGGCCAGGCCCGGGGTGTCCGTGCCGCGCCTGCCGACGAGCAGCAGGTTCTGTACGCCGTGCGCGGTCACGAGGTGCTGTGCCACCAGGCCGCCGAGCGTGCCGCCGGCCCCGGTGACGAGGACGGTTCCCCCGGCCGCGGCGATACCGGACGGTGTGTCCGGGGCCGGGTTCGGGTCCGTGGCGACGGTGGCCCTGGTGAGGCGGGCGGCGAGGAGCTCTCCGCCGCGTATCGCCAGTTGGGGTTCCGTTCCGGCCAGTGCCCGGGGCAGCAGGCCGGGCACGGCGGCCGGGTCGTCGGTGTCGATCAGCAGGAAGCGGTCCGGGTGCTCGGACTGGGCGGAGCGGACGAGGCCGCGGACCGCGGCGCCGGTGAGGTCGGTGACCTGCTCGCCGGCTGCCGTGGCGACCGCACCCCGGGTGACGAGCACGAGCCGGGTGCCGTCCCACCGCGGGTCGGCCAGCCAGTCCTGGACGAGCCGCAGGGCGTCGTCCAGTGCGGTGTGCACGGATGCGGCGTCGGGCGGGGACGGAAGGTCCGGGGTGTGGTCGCACCAGGCCAGCACGGCGGCGGGCGACGGCGCTCCCCCGTCCAGCGCGGCACCGAGCGCGGCCAGGTCCGGATGGCTGTCCGGGAAGAGTTCCCGGCCGCCGAGGACAGCCCAGTGTCCGAGGGGGTCGGCGGGTGCGGTGGCGGGCACCGCCGACCACTGCACCCGGTAGAGGGATTCCGGGCCGCCGCCCGGGCGGAGGGTGTCGAGGTCGATCAGGCGGACGGCGAGCGCCTCGACCGTCGCGACCGGGAGGCCGTTCGAGTCGGTCGCGTCGATCGACACCGATCCGTCCGGCCGGAAGCCGAGCCGTACCCTGAGCGCGGTGGCTCCGGAGGCGTGCAGCCCGACTCCGCTCCAGGAGAACGGCAGTCCGGCGGACGGCCGGTCCGCGCCCGATTCGGTGTCCGGCCGAGCCCGCAGGAACAGCCCTTGGAGGGCGGCGTCCAGGAGGGCGGGGTGCACGCCGAAGGCGGAGGCGGACCGGTGCTGGTCCTCGGGCAGACGTACCTCGGTGAAGATCTCGTCACCCCGGCGCCAGGCAGCGGTGAGCCCGCGGAAGGCGGGTCCGTAGCCGTAACCGGAGGCACGGAACCGCTCGTACAGGTCGTCGACGGGGATCGGGACGGCGCCGGGCGGGGGCCAGGAGCCGGCGTCGTCCGGTACGGCTGAGGACGACGGCTCGCGGGTCGTGGCGTCGGCGGTGAGCCTGCCGGTCGCGTGCGCGGTCCAGTGCGGGGTCGCCGCGTCCTCGCGGCAGGAGAACAGGTCCAGTGAGCGGCTGCCGTGCGCGTCCGTGGCGCCGACCCGAACCTGCAGGCGGACGGCGGTGTCGGCGGGTATCAACAGCGGTGACTGGAGCGTCAGTTCCTCCACCGTGTGGCAGCCGGCCTCGTCCGCGGCGCGTACCGCGAGTTCCGCGAAGGCCGCGCCGGGCAGCAGGACCGTACCGGCCACCGCATGGTCGGCGAGCCAGGGGTGGGTACGCAGCGAGATCCGGCCCGTGAGCAGCAGTTCACCCGTGTCGGCCAGTTCGATGGCCGCTCCGAGGACGGGGTGGTCGGCCGGATCGAGCCCGGCCGCGCCCACATCGGCCGCCGCGGTGGGCGCCGGCTCGGGCCAGTAGCGGCTGCGCTGGAAGGCGTACGTCGGCAGGTCCACCCGCCGCGCCCCCGGGAACGCACCCGAGAAGTCCGCCCCCAACCCGCACTCCCACGCACGACCCACCGCACGCAACACCTGCGCCGGGCCACCCTCCCCACGACGCAACGTCCCCAACACCACGGCATCCACACCTGCGGCCTCCACCGACTCCCCCACCGCCACACCCAGCACCGCATGCGGGCTGGACTCGACGAAGAACCGGAAGCCCTCCCCCAGCAACGCCTCCGTGGCCTGCCCGAACTCCACCGTCTCCCGCAGGTTCCGGTACCAGTACTCGATGTCGAGGAACTTCGTGTCCAGCCAGCCGCCCGTCACCGTCGAGAAGAACGGCACCCCGCCCGAGACGGGCACAATGCCGTCCAGGTCGGCGAGCAACTGCTCGCGGACCTCCTCCACATGCGCGGAGTGCGACGCGTAGTCGACCTCGATCAGACGCGCCCGCACACCCTCCCCCACCAGAGCCTCCACCA